>JBPPNE010000183.1:0-27740 GCA_051306415.1 Porticoccaceae bacterium | reverse complement strand
GCAGGAGTGGGCGGATCGACGCGAGCCTCCGCACTGATCGCGGCGATTGCGGTCGGCGCCGGCAATCTCGGCGGCGCGCGCGAGGTCTTCACGGCGCTGAACTACTGGCAACAGTGCGGCACCGATCTCGATGCATGGACCACGCTGATCAAGAATCCAGCGGTGGAAGAGCGCGCCGATGTCTGGCCGCAACTGGAGCATGCACCCGGCTTCGATCCCAATGGCGCCAGTTGCGCGACTCCCGTCAGGCAATTGCTGGCCTATCTGGCGAGCCACAGCCCGGGCCCGGCGCTGCCCTGGCTCATGGCCAATCGGGTCGCGCTGGAAACGGCGGCCGCAGCGCCGCTCGCACTATCCGGGGTCGCGGCCGCCGCGTTTCATGACCTCGGGTTTTCGCCCGAATCGGCTGAAGCGCTCTACCTGCTGCTACGCCTGCCCGGTGCCGCCGCCCACGCGGTGGAGCAAGAACAAATGGGCTGGGGGCGCTTTCCGTTTTTCATCGACGGTGTCACGCTGACCAACGACCCCGGCCCCCGCCCAAGGAAGGAGGACTCCGATCAATGAAAGGCCCCGAGCTGCTCAAGGAATTCGAGGATAACTGGGCAACCGATATGGGGGCCTGGTTTCCCGAAGGACGCGTCGTGTTACGGGGCAAGGATATTTTCGCCGAACTCAACAACCACCGCTGGATGGAATTTTTTATTTACGGGATTACCGGCAAAGAGATGCCGAGATTCGCCCGATTCGTCGAAGGGGTGTGGTCGCTCACGACCAGCTATCCCGATCCAAGGCTGTGGAACAACCGTGTCGCGGCGTTAGCGGGAACGGCGAGGTCCACCGGCGTACTTGCCGTCGCTGCTGGAGTAGCCGTTTCGGAGGCGACGGTCTACGGCTTGCGCCCCATCAAGGGTGCGCTCGATTTTCTCTACCGGGCAAAAGAGAAAGTCTCCCAGGGATGCTCGATTGAGGCGATTGTCAAAGACGAACTGAAAAAATATCGGAATGTTTTTGGTTATGGTCGGCCATTGGTCACCGGTGACGAACGGGTAAAACCCTTGATGAACTTTGCCAAGTCCCTGGGAATGGGCGACGGCAACTATATTAAGCTCGCTTTTGAAATCGAAGATTACCTGAAAAACTCCCGACTGAAGTATCGGCTCAATATTGCCGGTGTTGTCGCCGGGTTGGTTGCGGATGAGGAGCGGACGCCAACCGAACATTACTATATGGCAACGATATCCTTCGTTGCCGGAATGTTCCCCTGCTATATCGATGCGCTCGACAAGCCAGAAGGGGCTTTTTTTCCATTGCGCACCGATAGAATCGAGTTCAAGGGAGCCCACACGGAACGGAAATGGAGGAGCTGAGGTGAACAGATACTCTCGTCTGACCGCCAGTCTGATCGTACTGGCTTCAGTACAGCTACCCGCCGAGGGCGCGAACGATGAAGACCTCGCCGCCATCTATGGCGATGAAGAGATGATCAGCATAGCGACCGGCCTCGCCCAGCCGATCTCGAAGGCGCCCGCGGTGGCATCGGTGATCACGGCGGCTGACATCAAAAAAATGGGCGCCACCGATATCGACGATGCATTGGAAGCGATCCCCGGCCTCCACGTGGCGAGAAACGCGACGGGCTATGCCCCGGTTTACACGTTTCGCGGCATTCATTCCGAGTTCAACCCACAGGTCTTGATGCTGGTGAATGGTATCCCCTTGACCAACCTATTCCAGGGCGACCGTGGTTTGATTTGGGGGGGAATGCCGATCGAGGCCATTTCCCGCATCGAGGTAATCCGCGGGCCGGGTTCGGCCATCTATGGCGCCGACGCTTTCGCTGGGGTGATCAACATCATCACCAAAAATCCAACCGAGCTGAGTGGACTGGAAGGCGGCGGCAGGGCGGGCTCATTCAACACCAAGGATGCCTGGCTTCAGTACGGCGGGGCCAACGGCGAGTTGCGCTACGGCGCCATCGTCGAAGCGCACAAAACCGACGGGCAGAATGAGCGGGTCGGCAGCGACGCCCAGAGCTTCCTCGACTTGATCTCTGGCACCAGCGCTTCCTTGGCGCCCGGAGCGGTCAACCTGGAGCGGGAAAACATCGATGCCCGTTTCGAGGTGGGATATCAACACCTGACCTTTCGAACCGGGGCGCAAATCCGGGAAGGCCAGCTAGGGATAGGAACGGCACAAGCTCTCGATCCCGAAGGGGAGGGTGCGAGCAAGCGCTTCAATGCCGATCTCACTTACGACAACCCGCAGTTTACCGATAATTTTTCGCTTAAGGCTCAGGCCAGCACCCTGTTTACCACCCAGGAGGTCAACAGGGATCTGGTTATTTTCCCGCCGGGTTCGCGCGGGCCCTTTTTCGACAACCTGGGCTCACCGCTGTTGCCTCCCTTTCCAAACGGGGTGATCGGCAACCCGGAGGTCTATGAGCGCCATCATCGCGGCAATTTGACCGGTATTTACCACGGCTTTGAGCGCCATGAATTGATGGCGGGAACCGGCTACTATATTGGCGAGATATACCAGGTGAGCGAAGAGAAGAATTTCGGCATCGACCCCGGCACCGGTTTCCCGATTCTGCCCGGCAGCCCTCTGGTGGATGTGTCGGACACGCCCGTCACCTTCCTGAAAGAAGGTCGCCGCGAAAACACCTACACTTTTATACAGGATGTGTGGCGCTTCGCCAATGATTGGGAATTTACCGGCGGCGTTCGCTACGATCACTACTCCGATTTCGGTGACACCACCAATCCGCGGCTGGCGCTGGTGTGGTCGGCTCGCCAAAACCTCACGGTCAAGGCGCTCTACGGCGAAGCCTTCCGGGCGCCATCCTTTGCCGAGACCGGAGCCCAAGCCAATCCCGCCATCCTCGGCAACCCCAAGCTTCGCCCCGAAACCCTGAAGAGCTATGAGCTCGCTTTCAACTACCGGCCGGCCTATAACCTGACCACCCATCTCAACCTGTTCAAGTACGTCTGGAAGGACATCATTCAGTTTGTGCCCGACGCCGGCGGCGGCACCCGTACCGCGCAAAACGCCGGTGAGCAGAACGGCCATGGGTTTGAATTCGAAACGACCTGGGCTATCAACGAAACCTTTGCGATGGCGGCGAATTTTGCCTGGCAACAATCCACTGATGAGAGTGTGGACAGGGATGCCGGCAATGCGCCGGAGAAGGAATTCTACGTCCGTTTCGACTGGCGTTTACCCGACGACTGGACGGTCAACCTGCAAACAAACTGGATAATGGGCCGGAATCGGGTATTCAACGATCCACGCCCCGCGATCGACGACTACGCGATTGTTGATGTCAACCTGCGCAAGGCCCGCTTCCTGAATAACTGGGAGTTCGCGCTGCTCGCGAAAAATATCTTTGACGAGGATGCGCGGGAACCCAGCCTGAATGGTTCGCCCGTGCCGCTTATTCCGGGCGATCTTCCGCTAGGTGGGCGCAGCCTGCTGGGAGAATTGCGTTATCACTTCTAGGGATGCTCTGAATAACCCGATTCCGTTATGGTTCGACCCTTCGACAGGCTCAGGACTCACCACCAACGGAATCAGAAACTTACCGTTCGTCCTGAGCCTGTCGAAGGACATATTCAGAGCATCCTTAGTGCCGGGTGTCCGGCAATACGGAGCAGGGAACAGGGAACACCCGATGAATGCAGATGCGGGAATTTCGATGAAGCAAAATAGAAGATGACCCCGTGACCTATCGACGCCAAGGATGCCGCCGCTACCGAAAGCTATTGTCGGCGCTGATTTTCCTGCCACTGGTGGCGATTTCCCTGTCCGGGTACGCACTGGCGTCGGGGCTATTGATTTTGTATCCGGATGTGCGCGCGCCTTACGGAAAGGTTTATGAGGACATCGTCAGGGGCGTCATCGCCACCTTCAAAGGCCTCACGACCACCGAGATGGTGGGCGCCGATTACAGCGCGCGCAACCTCGAGCTGACGGTGAGCCGGGTCAATCCGGGCCTATTGCTGGCGCTGGGCAGGGAAAGCATCGACAAAGCGAAAGCGGCGTCGAATCGCCCCCCCGTCATAGTTGGAGCGGTTCCTGGCAAGCTTGAAGGCTTCGCCGGCGTATCGATGACGCCAGACGCCCGGCTGGTGCTGGACAAATTGCTGTTGTTGGCACCGGATGTCAAAAACGTGTATGTAGTTGCGGCAAAGGGAACCGCGGAGTCCGATTTGGACCCCGCCGCACAATATCTTGCCAGCCGGAACAAGACGCTGATCGTTTCACAAGCCGATTCCGTGGTCCAGGCCGCCGAGCAGTACCGCCAAATCACCGCGGCGGCAACGCCGATCGATGCCATCTGGATCCTGCGGGGCGACAAGTTGATTGATTCGACGCTGCTGTCAGTACTGCTGGACACCGCCTGGAGTAAGCACATCATTATTTTTTCATCGAACCCAAATCATGTCCGCAGGGGTACGCTGTTTGCCGTGTTTCCCGACAACTACCGGATGGGTGAGCAGATCGGCACCCTCGCCAACGAATATCTGGCAAATCCCGCAAGCGCACCGACCACGTTGGAACCCCTGCGCCATGTATTGCTCGGCGTGAATGAGCGGACAGTCAACCATTTGGGTCTCAAGCTGACCGATGGCGTCAGAAAGAAAATCGACCTCATCCTCTGACGCGGATAACGACGATGGCCCTCTTCGAGCGTTGCAAGCGCATCCACTTCAAGTTCCGTCATCAACTGGTGATGGTCTTCGTCACCGGCGTTGTTGTGCTTTCCGCCGCGATCGCGATTGCGATCGGCGATATCTCCAACAATATCGTCAGGGATCAAATGCTGGGGCTCGGTCGCCAGGTCACCCAAACCCTTGCCAATCAGAGCCGGCTGGCGCTGTTGTACCAGAGCGAGGACGCCGCTCGCGACGCCGTCAAGTCGATCGCGGGATTTCCCGATGTGCGCGTCATTGAAATAAAGTCGATCGACGGCAAGGTGCTCTACCGCGACGATACCGGCAATACCGATCCCCTGCGCGGTCTGGCCGACAAAGCAGCAGACATCCAGTTTCGGGAAATCGGCACCGCCTGGGTATTTACCGCCCCGGTGGTAACCGAAAACATTGCTGACGACGCCTTCGACGTCATCAACGGCGAAGACGCCGCGGCGACGCCGACCTTGCTTGGGCGCGTCGCCGTGTCGATGTCGAAGAAAACCCTGACCTTGATCCAGACGACCATTTTTGAAAGCATCCTGTTCATTACCGGCGTCATTGCACTGGTACTTTCCCTGGTCCTGGTCAGGATTTCCCGCCGCATCACCACCCCGATCGAGAACCTCGCCGACACCATGCGTCAGGCTCGCGCAGGCAACCCCCAGGTGCGCGCGGTAATCAAAGGCCAGACCGACGTCACCGACATGCAGCAGGCGTTCAACACCATGATGGATGTCCTCGAGTCCCGCGAAAAGGATCTCAAAGCCGCCCGAGACGCCGCATTGGAGATGGCGCGAGCAAAAGGCGAGTTTGCCGCCAATGTAACCCACGAGCTGCGCACCCCGATGAACGCTGTGCTGGGGATGATGGATCTATTGCTCGACACCAAGTTGTCTTCCCGCCAGACAGAATATGTGAAGGTCGCGCAAACTTCCGGCGAAAATCTGCTCATACTGATTGAGGATATTCTCAATTTTTCCAAAACCGATTCGGGCATGATTGAGGTTGCCGAGGAACCCGTCTATCTGCCGGAACTGTTCGACGATATCATCAGCCTGGTTTCCACCCAAGTGCTCGTCAAGAAGCTGGACATCGGCTACGTCATCGGCGATGCGGTGAGTCGAACGATACTGACCGATCCATCAAAACTCCGGCAAATCCTGATCAATCTGATCGGCAATGCGATCAAGTTCACGCGCATTGGCGAAATCGCGCTGTCGGTCACTGTTGCGGCCGACAACCGACAGAACCTCCGTTTCGAGGTCAGGGATACCGGAATTGGCATTGCACCCGGGGTTCAGGGCAAAATTTTCGACGCCTTCACCCAGGCCGACTCCTCTACCACCAAGGAGTACGGCGGCACTGGTCTCGGCCTCACCATCTGCAAGCAAATCGTCGAACTGATGGGCGGGAGTATCGGCCTCTCCAGCAAACCCGGAGAGGGCAGCCTGTTCTGGTTCGTGTTGCCCTATCTATCGGCTGAAACCGGCCACACCAAGGTCAACCAGACCAAGCTCGCCGAAGTCACCATTGGCCATGCTCTCTTTGTCGATGAGAGCGATATCGTGCGCGGCTTCGCGGTCCAGACACTGGCTGCGCTGGGTATCGATTGCCACCCTGCCTCCTCCTGCTTTTCCGCCACCACAAAGCTGCACCAACAGCGGGGCCACAACCCGGAGTTCGATTTCATTTTTGTCGATGGCCGCCTTTTCGACAGCCACGACGATGACTTTGGCAGGGCCCTCGCCGCCAGTGTCTCGGATGGCGCCAAAGTAGTGATACTGACCAATCCTATCGTCGGCGCCGAACCTCATAAAGGTGGTTTTTTAAGCCTCGACAAACCACTTCGAACAACATCGCTTCGCGACTTTGTCCATCAACACAGGCTGCCCGCTCAAGCTGCCCGCGCGGTGGCGACCACAGGCGCTCCGCCGCCGCGATCACCACAACAGGAAATCGACATCCTCGTTGTCGATGACAACAGAGTCAACCAACAGGTCGCTATCGGCATGCTCGAAAAGCTCGGCTACACCTGTGCTATTGCGGCCGATGGTCGTGAAGCGGTGCAAATGGTGCTGCAAAAAAAATACCATCTGGTGTTGATGGACTGCCATATGCCGGTGATGGATGGCTACGAAGCGACCGCCCACATACGTTCCTGCGAAGACCAAAGCAGCCTGCCCATCATTGCCATGACCGCCAACCTCGGCGCGGAAGAGGAGGCGCGATGCATAGCGGCCGGCATGAGCGGCTTCATCGCAAAGCCCCTGCGCCTGGAAACCCTGAAAGGGAAGTTTCCGCTCTGGCTGCCCCACCACTATATCGATGGTGCTGCTGAAAAAGATGTGGAAACCAACCTGGTTTCCCACGATCAGTTGGCCTACGACCCTCTTTTTATGCGCGAGCTCTTCGACCGCGTTGGCGACGTTCTGTACCGGATGATTGAAGCCTTTCTGCAGGACACTCCGGTCTATCTGGAGTCGCTGAAAGGTGCGCTGGCACAGCAGGACGCCAAACGTGTTCGCGAACTGGCCCATACCCTCAAGGGCAGTGCCAGCAACTTCGGAGCTCACCAGTTTTCAGCGACGGCGAAGCAGCTGGAAACCCAGGGAGAAGATAGTCGCTTCGACGGCGCCAACGGCCTTATCGACCGGTTGAGTGAACAGTTCGCGGCGCTGCGGCAGGATTTCGAGGAGAAGATACTGTTCCCGCAGGCGGACAAATCGGGGGGCCGTGTGCTCGCCCATAAACTCCTCATTGTCGACGACGACAGATCCATCCGCATGGCGTTGAAAAATATCTTCGAAGACGAAAATTTTGCCGTCGAAGAGGCGGTGAACGGCCAGCAGGCGCTGGCCATCTGCGAGCGCAGAATGCCCGATATGATCTTGATGGATGCCGTCATGCCCGAGCTCGACGGCTTCCGCACCTGTGAGCGCATCCGCCAGCTGCCACTAGGCGCTGACATCCCGATTCTGATGATCACCGCACTCGATAACGAGGACGACATCGTCACCGCCTTTGCGGCGGGGGCAACGGATTACGTCACCAAACCATTGCATTTTGCCGTTCTGAAGCAACGCGTCGCGCGTCTGATTCACACCAGCAAGGTAGAAAAGCAAGTCAAGCAGCTTGCCTATCACGATCCGCTGACCGGCCTGCCCAATCGCGCCAAGCTGATGCAGGAGCTGCGCCTTATCTTCAACCGCGCCGAGCTCGATACCAGTAACGTCGCCGTGCTTTTTCTCGACCTTGATCATTTCAAGAACATCAATGACTCCCTTGGGCACAACGTCGGGGACTTATTGCTGAAGGCGGTGGCCGACCGGCTGCGGAGCTGCGTGCGAGAGATCGATTTCATTGCCCGCCTTGGCGGTGACGAGTTCACGGTGGTGCTGGAGCGGCTTGGCGATCGCGACGTCGTCGGCAAGGTCGCTCAGGCCATCTGCGATGCCCTCAGCAAGCCCTTTGTTTTTCTGCAGCAGAAGATGTTCATATCGACCAGTGTGGGGATCTCGATGTATCCCTCGGACGGCACTGACATCAACACACTGCTCAAGCGCGCGGACCTCGCGATGTTCAAAGCCAAGGCGCTGCGCAATAGCTACTGCTTCTATGTCGAAGGCATGGAAGATGAAATTGCCAATCGCATGGGATTGGAGCACGAATTGCGCTACGCCATTGACCACGACCAACTCGTCCTCCACTTCCAGCCCCAGATCGATCTCAAGACGGGCAAAGTCGTCGCTGCGGAGGCGCTGGTACGCTGGCAACACCCCCAACGTGGCCTACTAGGTCCGATCGAATTCGTCCCGCTGGCGGAAGAGAGCGACCTGATTATTCAGGTGACTGACTGGGTGCTGAACCAGGCCTGTCTGCAAATCCGCGCCTGGCATCGTAGGGGATTCCCTCTCCGCATCGCGGTCAATTTGTCGGGCAAGGATCTCGACGGTTCGCGCAATCTCACCTCCCGACTCACCGGTTTGATTGAGCGGCACCAGATTGAGCCATCACTGCTGGAGCTCGAAATCACCGAGGGCGTGCTGATGAAGGATCCTGAGCACAGCAGAGACGAACTATTGCAACTGAAGAGCATGGGTGTACTGCTGGCCATCGACGATTTCGGCAGCGGCTATTCATCCCTCAGCTATCTGAAGAATCTGCCCGTCGACATTCTCAAGATTGACCGCTCTTTTATCGTCAACATTGATGACCGCACTGGCGATAACGACCGATCACTGCTCGCCGGCATCATTGCGCTGGCAAAAAGTTTAGGCCTGACATCAATAGCAGAAGGCGTTGAAACGCCAGCGCAGCGGGCCTTCATCGAGGCGGCCGGTTGCGATCTGATGCAGGGTTACCTCACTGGCAAACCGGTGCCTGAAGAGGAGTTCGCCGAGCGGTTTCTGCCGGATGTCGCCACGGCCAATTCGTCACACTCCGTCGGCTAAGCGCTGGCTGGCGTTTTATTCCGCTTAAAACCACTCGTCCCGCATCGCGAAGGGCACCGTGTTGGCGGCGCAAAGCAACGCGGCCTGCTGCTCGACGGCGGGCAATTCCCACTCCAGGTAATAGCGGGCGGCGTGTAATTTTCCGCGATAGAAGTCGCTATCCCCCGTCCCCGCTTGGGCGAGCCCCTGCGCCGCTTTGTTGGCCTGCTTCAACCAGATCCAGGCGGCAGCGACGCGACCGAACAGGTCCAAATACAGGGTGGCGTTAGCCATGCCTCGATCGATATCCTCATTGACCTGGGCCAACAGGGATTGCGTGGTCTGGTCGAGCAGCCCCAGTGCCTTTTTCAGCGGCGCGATGAACTCACGGGTATCCGCGTGGATTTCAGCAATCGCCAAATCCTTGCCGACTTCTTCGACAAAAATGCGGTAGCCCGCTCGATTTTTCAACGGCACCTTGCGGCCGAGAAGGTCGAGGCCGTGAATGGCCTCGGCACCTTCGTGAATGGGATTGAGCCGCTGATCCCGGTACAGCCGCTCGACCTCGTACTCGCGCACATAGCCATAGCCGCCGAGCACCTGAATGGCGAGATCGTTGGCCTGACAACCGTATTTGGATGGCCAGGATTTGACGATGGGCGTCAGCAGATCGAGCAGCAGCGCGGCCCGCGTGCGCTGCTCCGGGTGCGGCGCGGTGCGCTGATCCTCGAACAGGGCACTGGCGAACAGGCACATCGCGAGGCCGCCCTCGGCATAGGCTTTTTGCGCGAGCAGCAGGCGGCGCACATCGGCGTGCCGCACCAGCATGACCTGTGGCGAACGCGGGTCCCTGTTCGAGGACAGCCGCCCCTGGGGGCGTTGGCGCGCATAGGCGAGTGAGTGGTTGTACCCCTGATAGGCAATCGCCGCCGCGCCGAGGCCAATACCGATGCGCGCCTCGTTCATCATCTGGAACATATAGTCGAGCCCGTGATGCGGCGCGCCAACCAGATAGCCGACGGCGCCGCTCTTCTCACCGAAATTCAACACGGTATTGGTGGTGTTGCGATAGCCCATCTTGTGATTGAGGCCGGCAAGCGCGACGTCATTGCGCTCGCCCAGGCTGCCGTCGTCATTGATCAAAAATTTGGGCACGATGAACAGCGAAATGCCCTTCACCCCCACCGGCGCGCCCTTGATTTTGGCGAGCACCATGTGGATGACGTTGGCGGCAATGTTGTGATCGCCGCAGGAGATGAACATCTTCTGGCCGAACAGCCGGTAGCTACCATCGGCCGCCGGTTCGGCAGTGGTGGTGATGTCGCCCAGCGCCGAGCCCTGCGCGGGTTCAGTCAACGCCATGGTGCCATTGCTGCGCCCGCTCATGATCCAGGGCAGAAACTTCGCCTTCTGTTCCGCCGAGCCGAAAGTCCGCAGCAGGTTGGCCGCGCCGACGGCGACAAAGGGGTAGGCCGCGGTGCCGATGTTGGCGGCGTTGATATAGGCGAGAACCAGACGGAACACCACCTCCGGCATCTGCATGCCGCCCTCGTCGTAATCGGGGTGGGCGGCGAGAAAGCCCGCCTCGGCAAAGGCGTCCCAGGCCGCTTTGGTCTCGGGGATCAGGTGGACGCCCTGGCCATCGAAGGTCGGCTCGTGGGCGTCGCCCTTGGCGGCGTGGTTGGCGAAGTACTTCTCCGCAATCCGCTTCGCGGTGGCCAGCGTCGCGGTGAAGATCTCCCGCGAGTGTTCATGGTAGCGGGGGCGCGACAACAGCGCCTCGGTATCCAGCACCTCGTACAGCTGAAACTCGATATCGCGGTCGTTGAGCAATGGTACTGACATGCGTATCCCCTCGCTGTTATTGGTTGCCTGGCACTAGCCGCCCCGCAGCGCGCACCGGACTTTAATAACTGTAGTCCTTGAAGCGGTCGCGCAGATCCTTCTTGCTGACCTTGCCAGTGGCGGTGTGGGGAATTTCTTCGACAAACACGCAGTCGTCGGGAATCCACCACTTCGCAATGCGGCCGTCGAGAAATTGCAGCAGCTCCTGTTTTGACGGGTCGCTGCCGGGCCGCTTGACGACCACCAGCAAGGGTCGCTCCGTCCACTTGGGGTCGGGCACGCCAATCACCGCCGCCTCGGCAACACCGGGGTGACCCATGGCCGCATTTTCGACTTCGATGGAACTGATCCACTCGCCGCCGGATTTGATGACGTCCTTGGTGCGGTCGGTAATCTGCAGGTAACCGTAGGCGTCGATATTGGCGACATCCCCGGTGTCGAACCAGCCGTCGGCGAGGTGGGCGTCGGATTTGTCGAGCTTGTAATAGCCGCTACACACCCAGGGCCCGCGCACCTGCAACTGACCCGCGATTTTGCCGTCCCAGGGTAGCTCCGTGCCGTCGCCATCGACAATGCGCATCTGGACGCCGCAGATCAGCCGCCCAGCCTTGAGCCGGTAGGCGTCTCGCTCCGCTTCCGGGAGATCATGCATCCAGGGCAGCAACGTGTTGTAGGTGCCGAGGGGGCTCATCTCCGTCATGCCCCAACCCACGTGTACCCAGATGCCGTAGCGCTCCAGTGCCTTCATCAGCGACAGCGGGGTTGCCGCGCCGCCAATCACCACCCGCTTGAGGGATTCGACGGTTTTCCCCGTCTGCTGCAAATGATTGATCATGGCCAGCCAAACCGTCGGCACGCCCATCGAATAGGTCACCTGCTCCTCGTTGACGAGGGCGGCGAGGGTTTCGCCATCGCCCATTTTCGGACCGGGAAACACCAGCTTGGCGCCGGTCATGGCGGCACTGTAAACAGCACCCCAGGCGTTGACGTGAAACATCGGCACGACGGCCATCACCGTTTCCGCCGCCGACATGCCAACCACGTCGTGGTTGTTCGACGCCATCGAGTGCAGCACCAGCGCGCGGTGGGAATAGAGCACGCCCTTGGGGTTGCCCGTGGTGCCGGAGGTGTAGCACAGGCTGCACGCCGTGCGCTCATCGAGCTCTGGCCAGGCGAAGGTGTCGGGCTCGTCGGCGATCAGGGTCTCGTAGCACCTGGCGTTACGCAAAGATGTTTTCGGCATCTGTGCTGCGTCCGTCATCACCACGAAGCCGGCGACCGCGGGTAGGTGCTCCTGGAGTTTTTCGAGCAGGGGTACGAACACCACATCGGTGAAAATCCATTTGTCTTCGGCGTGGTTGGCGATGTAGGCGATTTGCTCGGGAAACAGCCGTGGGTTGATGGTGTGGCAGACATAACCGGAGCAGCTGACGCCGTAATACAGCTCAAAGTGGCGGTAGTCGTTCCAAGCCAGGGTAGCTATCCGGTCGCCCTCGGCCAAGCCGAGTTTGGCGAGGGCATTGGCGAGCTGGCGCACACGCCCGAACGCCTCGCCGAAAGTCGTCCGGTGGCGGGGGTTGTCGGCGGTGACCGAAACGATCTCCGTGGTGGGGAAGACCCGGTCGGCAAACTGCATGATTGAGGTGATGGTCAAGGCGTCGTCCATCATTTGTCCATGCATACGCGTTGTCTCCTGATTTGGCTGATGTTATTGATGCGCGCGAAAGCCGCGAAGTTTATCACAGGCGATTCCTTGGCCCGGCGCAGAGCTCCAGCCTCGGGGCGACAGAAGCCATGGGGTATAATCGCGCGGCCTTCGCCCAGGAGCATTCATGGCTATTATCGATATTATCAAGGCCGCCATTCTCGGCCTGGTGGAGGGTTTCACCGAATTTCTGCCCATCTCATCCACCGGCCATCTGATCCTGGTGGGCGATCTGCTCAATTTCAATGATGATCGCGGCAAGCTGTTCGAGATCGTGATTCAGGTCGGGGCGATCCTCGCGGTGTGCTGGGAGTACCGGGCGCGGCTTGGCGCGCTGGTCACCGGGCTCACCACCGATCCGGCGGCACAGCGGTTCGCAATCAACCTGGTGATCGCGTTTTTGCCCCTCGCGCTGCTCGGCCTGCTGTTCGGCAAGGCCATCAAGGCACAGCTGTTCAACCCCACGACGGTGGCTATCGCATTCATCGTCGGCGGTATCGTCATTCTCTGGGCCGAACGGCGGGAGCATCGCATTCGCGTTGAATCCGTCGATGACCTCACCCCACTGGACGCGCTGAAGCTGGGTATTGCCCAGGCGTTTGCGCTGATCCCCGGCACGTCCAGGTCGGGGGCAACGATTATCGGCGGCTTGCTGTTCGGCCTGTCCCGCCGGGCCGCGACGGAGTTCTCTTTCTTCCTGGCAATCCCAACCCTGGGCCTGGCGGCGATGTATCAGGCTTATCAAGAGCGGGCGCTGCTCTCCTTGGACGACGTGGGGATGTGGCTGACGGGCTTCGTTGCCGCCTTTGTATCGGCGTTTCTGTGCGTGCGCTGGCTGCTGCGCTACATTGCCAGCCACGATTTCTCGCTGTTTGCCTGGTATCGCATCGGCTTTGGGGCGTTGGTGCTGATCACCGCCCACACCGGCGTGGTCGACTGGAGCGGGTAACCCTACGGGCTGGGGGCCTCTGGTAGCAGCCGACATTCGCCCGGCTAGCGCCGCTCGCGAAACGGAGCGGCCATCGAGAGCTTCTCAAGGTAATCGAGATCGGGGATGAGCATCTGCTCGCCGGCGAGCGCGAGCGCATGGAGCTCGCCGGGGCGACAGTGGTAGCCGTCCCGCGGCGCCAGATGGCTCTCGCGGAACACCCGCAGCGAGCGCGGAAATCCCGTCAGCGCCAAACCGTAGAAACCTCGTTCCGCCGCCGCCGAGATTCCATTGCAAATGGCGATCACCGTGTTGCCCTCGTCGGCAGCACGCGCGCCACCCATCACCGCTTCGAACGACAACACTGGGATATAGTGATGGCGCCAGTCGATCCAGCCCTGCAGCCAGGCGGAGTCTTCGTCCCGCCTGCCATCCACCTTGCCATCAATGACCTCGGCGATAGCCGACATCGGCACCAACAGCAGATCGCCCACCACCGGCAACAACAGGGCATTGATTTGAAAAGCGTCCTTTACTTGACCCATGACTTGACCCATGGCTACACCGCCACCGGCTCGCCCTGTAACAAACCATGGATGGTGGCGAGCAGGGTTTCCTCCTGATAAGGCTTGCCCAGGTAAGTATTCACTCCCGACAAAAGTCCTTTCTCTCGGTGTTTTTCGCCCGTCCGCGACGTGACCATGATGATCGGAAGTGTTTTCAGGCGCGCGGACGAACGCACCTGCCGCGCCACTTCAAAGCCGTCCATACGCGGCATTTCAATATCCAGCAGCATAAGATCCGGGGTGAGATCCTGGAGTACGCGCATGGCGTCGACCCCATCCTTGGCGGTGATCACCTTGAAACCCTCGCGCTCAAGCACACGGCTCGTCACCTTGCGCACCGTCACCGAGTCATCTACCACCATGATGGTACGAACCCGATCCCGGTCCAGCGATGCGTCCCCCGGGTCGTCGGTAGCTTCGACAGCCACCTCCGGCTCCACCAGCGACCGCGGTTCCTGACCCCGCAGCAACCCGGGCAGGTCGAGCACAACCACAACGCGACCATCGCCCAGCGTGGTGACGCCGGACAGGCCGAGCATACCGCTGAATTGGGGACCGAGGCTTTTGGCGACAACATCGAGGCTACCCTCCAACCTATCCACATGAACCGCCCAATGGTGCCTGTCGCCCTCGATCAGGACCAGAGACGCTCGTGTAGTCGCCCGAAAAGGCTTGCCACCCATCTTCAGCACCTGGGTCAACGACAGGATACGGTAGGAAAATCCACCGTAATCCAGTCGTGCCTCCGGGTTGGCCGCGTAACTGGCAAGTTCATCACCACTGATCCGAATGACGCCCTGGATGGTGTTGAGCGGCAACGCGTAGCTGTGGTCGTTATGGCGGATCAACAAAGCCCGGTTGATCGATAGGGTAAACGGCAGGCGGATCGCAAACTCGGTGCCAACGCCACGCCGGGAATCGATAGCGATGGACCCACCGAGCTCACGCACCTGCTCATTGACGACATCCATGCCAACGCCCCGGCCCGATACCTGGCTGACCTGGCGGGAGGTGGAAAATCCGGATCGAAAGATGAACTCCATCAGCGCGCGGTCACTGACCTGGTCTTCCGCTCGCATCAACTCACGGGCGATCGCCTGTGCGCGAATGGCTGGCAAATCGAGACCGCGGCCATCGTCGCGGAAGTGAATTACCGTGTCCCCGCCTTCGCGACTGAAGGACAAGTAGAGGTTACCGTCCTCCGGCTTGCCCGCCGCGCGACGCTGCTCGAGTGGCTCGATGCCATGATCCACGGAATTGCGGATCATGTGCTCGAGGGGTGCGACTATTTTTTCGAGCACCGCGCGGTCCATTTCGCCGTCGATGCGATCGAGGCAGAGCTGCACCGGCTTGCCCAGCTCGCCGCCAACCTGGCGGACGATGCGCCGCAACCGCGGCACCAAGCGGGAAAACGGGACCATACGGGTGCCCATCAGACTCTCTTGCAGGTCGCTGTTGATGCTGCCCTGCTGGATCAGCAGCGCCTCCGCGCCATGGGATTTTTCCATTAGCGTCTCCCGCAGATCGTCCAGATCCGAGGCCGATTCCTGCAGGGCACGCGTCAACTGCTGTAGCTGGGAGTAACGGTCGAGCTCAAGGGGATCGAAGCTGGCAGCGTCATCCGAAGACTGGAGTTGCTCCCGTCGAAACAGGATCTGGGCCTCCGTTTCGATCCCCAGACGGCGAACTTGATCATGAAGACGCGCTATGGTCGAATCCATTTCCGACAGTGAAAAATTGAATTCACTGAGCTGCCGCCCAATGCGGCCTCGCGAAATGCTTGCTTCGCTAGCGAGATTGACCAAGTTGTCGAGCACTGGGGCGGCCATCTTGACCGTCTCCGGAGTATCCAGCGGCAGTGCTTTTTTGGCCGCGCTGACTGCTGGCGCAGGGAATTTCGTTACTTCGGCGATGCTGGCCGGCTCCACCGCAGACCAAGGCCCGACCGCGGTGGATCCCACAGCGAAGCCACCACTCGGCGCGACCGCGACGTTTGGAGCCGCGGTATCCGGGTGGCGGATATGGCGCACCGCCGCCAGCAATTGGTCATGGCGGCTCAGCAGCTCCTGAAAGAATTCGCGCGAGGGCGCGCCGCCCGTCTGCTCGACCAAGAGGACACGGGCTTCAAAATCGTGGCTGGCATCACCAAAGGCGCGCAACCCGGCCATCCGCGCGCCGCCCTTGAGGGTATGCATGGCTCGGTTGAGCGCATCCGCCGACTTGCGATCTCCGCCTTCCCTCCAGGTATGGATATCCTTTTCAACCTGTTCGAGCAGCTCATCAGCCTCATCGAGAAAAATCGAGAGGATGTCCGGGTCAACGCCCTCGTCAAACTCTTCCTCCTCCGGCAGCGGGGATGCAGGGTTAGCGGGGGATTGCATAGCCGGGGGTGACGGCGGCTCACTCGCGTGCACAGCGGCATCCGGAAACCCGGGTGGTGTGGTCAAGTCAACCTCGGCAGACGAGGCCTCGGGTTCAGCCGGTGCCGGCAGCTGTAGCTCGCCGGCCACAGCCGCGGTGTCCTGCCGCACCGATAGGGCATCCGCTGCCTCAGTCGATAAGGTCAGCGACAATTTCAACAAGCGAGCAATCAGTGGAGTCGATACCGGCAGAACAACCTGCCCAGCGGCAACGGCGTCAATCATGCTCAGCAATGCCCGGTGCCCTTCCACCAGGGCATCGAACACTTCGCGCCCAGGGCCGCTGCTAGAGTCTTCGAAACAGTCGTACACCTCAGCGAGTGCTTCACTCAGGGTCGCAATCGGTGTCAGGTGTGCCTGTTTTGCCACCTGGTTCAGCTCACTCAACTCATCCATCATTGCGGTAACTTCCGGACAACCCGTCGCCGGCATTGCCTGCCAGCGCGACAGCATATCTTCCGCAGCGACTATGTTGACGAGCCCCTCGGCGAAGAGGGCGGTGAACGCCGAGGTATTCACGCGCGCGGCGGCGCTGGGCGACTCGCCGACCAAGCGGGCCAACAGCGCTTCGGCGCGGGCGCTAAACGCACCCGCAGCGACACTGGTGCCGCGCCCACCTCGCTGTAGATCGTCGGTCGCGGCACGGCACGCCTGGATACTCTCGCCCAGGAGTTGGATCAAATCCTCATCAACTGTCCGCTGGCTGTGCAAGCACTCCTTGACGGCTTGTTCGAGGGGCTCAAGCATTTCCACCACTGACCCGACATCCGCCGTCGCGGCACTGCCCTTCAGTGTGTGCAAAGCCCGCTGCAATTCCGCCGTTGGCGGCAGCACCGGGGCGTACTTGCGCGCGGCGACAAACGCAGTGATCGCAGCCAGATGGATTTCCGCCTCCCGGCAAAAGATCGTCGCCAGGTCGTGGGCTCCCACCCTCGCGTCAACATCGGTCGCGTTGACGAAAGTCTCACCGGCCGGCAGATTGGACTCCGGCGCTTCGTCGGCGGCTGGCATCGGCGCCGCTACAGCCGAGTCAAGCCTGCTTTGCGATGTAAGCGAGCATTCACTTTGGTCATCGGGATTTGCGCCCGCAAGGCCTGTTTCCGCGGCGTCAACGGGGATAGTGGCGACTCCACCCCCAGCCAACGCGGTCGCCACGGCAGCCAGATCATCCACCAACTCCTGCCGTGGAGAGCGACGACCATGGCTAAAGTCATCGATTAAGCCCGGCAACACCGCCAGCACCTGTTGCACCAGGGTGATCATGTCGTTGGTAGCCGCTACCCGACGCTCAAGTACTTTGTTGATCATCTCTTCGATCGGCCAGGCCAACTTGGCAATGGTCGTAGCGCCCACCATGCGCCCGCTGCCTTTGAGGGTGTGGAAACCCCTTCGAATATCCGTCATAGCCTCGGCGGAATCCTGGTTGGCACCCCAGCGAGGGGTGTTTTCGACTAGGTCAGCCAGCACCTCACAGGCCTCCTCGACGAAAATTTGGCGAAACTCAGCGTCGTCTTCGCTCTCCGGCAATTGGTCTTCCGGCTCGGCCGAAGCTACTTCCAATTCGGCAGTGGTTTCGAGGTGCTGCCGCAGCAGTTCGTCGGCTTGGTCGAGAAGACGTTCGCCACCCATCTCCTCCCCGCCATCCATGGCCGCCAGATAGTCGTCAAGCCGGGCGAGAGCAGCTGCGAGTGCCAACGACCCTGAGGGTGTGGCTTTCGCAGCTGCGAACTCGCCCACAGAGTCGCCGCAGGCAGCCATTATCTGTGCGGCACGCGCGTGCCCAGAGAGCGCCAGCTTGTTGCAAATATCGCGGGCAAGGAGTGGCGTGCCGGCGAGAACGCTGACATCCCCGGACGCCATGCCAGCGGATAACGCTGCGCGGATGATGGTCAGTACACCTCGCGCCGCCTCGACGGGCGACTGCTCGGGAATATCAACGGCTGCCATCGAAATAGCGTTTGTCACTGCGGAAGTCGATTGATCCTCTGGCACCCAAGCCAGGAGAGCTGCCTCGATGTCGATGATCCGATCCGTGATGCCGGCGATCCCCTCGCCGGTGCTTGGCTGCGCGGCGTTGAGCACTACTGCCAGGTTTTCGGCAAGGGCGCGCACTCGCTGCCGAAGCGGCACTTGCCCCACCAGCGCCAAAGCGTCAGCAGCGCGCTGCAATCCCAGCGTCAGATCCCGCTTCAATTCTCCCACGGTTGCGTCGGATGCGCGCGCGGAGAGATAGTGTTCGACGCCAGCGTGGATCGCACTGAGCTCAAGCGTAATAGCGGCGGACAGCGCCGCCGTCACCGCGCCCTCGTAATGCAGCTGCAAACGTCCAGCGCCAGCGTCCAATAGCCCTTCAGGCAGCGCACCAGCAAGCTGATAGCTCTCCGCCACAGATTTGCCTCGCGGCAGCTCGGCACCCGCACTCGCAACGTAAAAGAGAAGGTTTTTCAGCAGACTATCAGGGAGGGCCGCGGAGAATGCGTCGGGCCCTTGCTGTGCGAAATGGCGCAACTCCCGATCCAGCCCCCACAACAGCTGGCGAGTAGCGGCGCGCAGGGGAGCAGCCTGGTGGGCGATCGTCTCGACAAAAGCGGCGGCAACTCGCCACAGTTGTTCTTCCCGGCCGCCCCGGCACAATTCCTGGAGGCGGACAAACACCTTGATCAAGTTGACGCCATGCTTCTCCGCATCCTGGCCCTTGAGAACCGCAAGGACGGCGTACTGGTAGATCTGACTCAACTTCTTGACGAGATCAGTCCATGCCCGTTGATCCAGCACCAGCCTGGGTAGCCCCGCCGGAATGGCCCCTACGGAGGCAAGCGCGGGCGAAAACAGGGCCATATCCGATGCCAGGGGCTCACCCCGCGCGGCACGCAGCTCGTTCAGCAGTGCGATTGCCGTCCACAGCGTGCCCGACCCCCCGGCACGGATATCCCCCAAGTAGACCGGCATGACCCGGAAAGTATGGTGTAGTGCATCGCACGCCTCGCTGGGCTGACTAACCCGTCCATCACGCAGCGCTTCGAGCAGGGTTGCCGCATCTTCGACGAGCAGTGCACCACTGGCGCATTGGAGATCCGCCAGTAAGCCCTGAACGCGACGAACCGCTTCAAGGCAGACATCCAGTTTGTCACTATCGTTGCCACCGTCGCTACCATCGCCAAAGCCGGCAAGGGCCTGGCTCGCCGTAGCCAGGCCGCTTTCGATTTCGATAACAACGGATTGCAGATCTTGCACTTGTGCCATTGTCCCGCCGTTCAGAACCTACGCCCTGTAAACTCTGGTTTCACCGGAGTTCCCGCCAGTCGCCACAACCAGCAGCAACGGCCGCTCACGACGGCTGGCGTGACTTTGGATCGTCGAGGGCCAAATCGAACTCATCCAGATTGATTCCGGCGAGTTCGGCTTCGAGGCTATGCTGAATGTTTCCCCGCGCGGGGGTGTTCGAATCCGGGCCGGAACCACCACGGTCATTGATCGCCTCGTCCGCCACCACATCCATCGCGGCCATCAGCACACTGCTTTCGGCCATCGCGTGGGCAAAACGCGGCGGCACCTCGGCTGGAGGGTCATCGACCACCGGGACAAATTCGATGTCTAGCAGACGTCTCTCCGCCGTACGTCGCTCAGGCATGGTCGGATTGACGAATTCGCCGCCAGCGCGGTACTCCTGCGGCAACCGCCCGGCATCGGGATTCCAGTCGCGGCTGGCAGGCGGCTTAGCAGCGGTCGCCCGTGGAGTGGCGTTGTGGCGGCCGCCCACCGCTGCCGGCAGTTTGAAGCCAGACACGGATTCGCGCAGCTCAACCGCCATCTCCGCCAGATAACCCACCGAGGACGCCGTATTGGTGGCGCCGGCCAGGGTTTGTGAGGTGATGTCCTGAATCACATTCATGGTTTTGGAAACGTGGCCAGCGGTCGCCGACTGCTGGCGCGCGACCTTAGAGATGTCCTGGATCAAACCTGCGAGGGCGGTGGACACGGTCTCGATTTCGCCGAGAGCGACGCCCGCATTCTGCGTCAATGCCGCACCAGCGACTACCTCGGCGGTCGTTTGCTCCATCGACGAGACTGCCTCCATGGCGTCGGTCTGAATGGTTCTAACCAGCGCGGCTATCTGCTTTGTCGCGTTGGCGGAGCGCTCGGCGAGCCGCTGGACTTCGTCGGCCACCACGGCAAAACCTCGCCCGGCATCTCCCGCCATCGCCGCCTGGATCGCCGCGTTCAACGCCAGAATATTGGTCTGGTCGGCGATATCGTTAATCAGCGAAACGATGTCACCGATCTGCTGAGAGCTTTCGCCGAGGCGCTTGATGCGCTTCGAAGTGTCCTGGATTTGCTGACGAATGCCGTCCATCCCCCTGATGGTGTTGCGCACTACTTCGGCGCCCTTGTTGGCGATGGACACGGACCGCTCAGCCACCTCGGAAGACTCTGCGGCGTTGGTGGAGACCTGGTCAATAGTGATCGCCATCTGGGTGATGGCTGCCGATGCCCCGGTAATTTCCTGCGCCTGGTGGGCCGAAGCCTCGCGCAATTGCAGGGCCGTCGCGCGGGTTTCATTAGCTGACGAGGAAACATTTTCAGCGGTTTCGACAATGCGTGACACCAGCTCTCTGAGCTGGGCGATCGTCGAATTAATCGAGTCGGCAATGGCGCCGGTAAAGTCCTCGGTGACCGTCGCCTCGACAATCAGATTGCCCTCGCCGATGCCTTCAATCTCGTCAAGCAGGCGCAGAATCGCCTGCTGGTTGGCCTGGCTCGCATCATCGGCCTCGCGTAGCCGCACCCGGGTTGCAAAGAAAAATGCCAACCCCAGCAGCACCAAGCCGGCGCTGAACGCCAGACTGATATAAGTTGCGCGGTTGGCAGCCGCGAGGGCGGCTAGCTCCTCACCGGCAACATAGCGATCACCGCTGACCAGCAAGATGCCGAGATAAATCACCAGTGCTACCAATACTGGAACCAAGACTGCGACCAGCCAGTGGATGCCTGGTTTTCCGAAGTCGATTTTCATTCTTTCCGCCCCTCGCGCAACATTTGTTTGTCGCTCCGCTGCCTGCTGTCCGCCCCGATGGCGTCCACCGGAACCGGCTCAGCGTTGAGAGCCACTAAATCGCCACATCCAAGAAGAGATCGTCCGCAACCAAGGCGCGGGGGTTGAAGCAAAGAACATCCACTTCACCATTACGGGCTTCAAACCCGCCGGCAACATAACGGCCAAGCAAACCGGACGGCACCGTCAATCCCTGCCGATAACTATCCGCAGCAAAGTGCCGGACGCCACGCACCGTGCCCACCAGCAAGCCGACAAAAATGCCGGACAGCTTGAACACGAGGATGCGTTGCAAGCGCGGCGGGGCCGTCATGCGCCCACCCAAATACGTCGCGAAATCGATGACCGGCAAAAATTTGCCGCGCACATTGATCACGCCCTTGACCCAGGGCTTTACTCTTGGCAGAGGGGTGCAATGCCGCAGCTCCAAGATCTCACCGAGATCTTCGATGGCTACCGCCAGCTCGTGGTTGACCACGGAAAAGCAGACCAGCGTCTGCTTCGGGGTGAAGTCGATTTGCTCCGGCAACTCTCTGGCACCGACATTGAAGCGATTTGCGAGCCGGGAAAACACAGCGAACGCATCCTGCTCGTAGGGCCCACCGGGGGTAATCTCCATCGGCTCAGCCAAGCAGTTGCTGAAGGGTATTCAACAGCTCTTTTTCCGCAACCGGTTTCGTCAGATAAGCCTTCGCACCTTGGCGGGCACCCCAGACGCGGTCGGTGTGCTGATCCTTCATGGTCACAATAACAACCGGGATGTGCTGGGTCTCGCTGGCTTTGGCGAGCTCGCGAGTTGCCTGGAAGCCATTGATACCCGGCATCACAACATCCATCAAGACGACGCTCGGCTGCTGCTGGCGGGCGAGCTCAACGCCTTTTTCACCAGTGTCGGCACAGATAACTCGATAGCCGTTCTTTTCCAGGATTCCAGCGAGCTTGCGTGTCTCGGTCGGTGAATCATCCACAATCAGCACTTTGATCATTGTTTGCCCTCGCAGGATTGGCAACTGCATGTCACACCCGGCTAGGCATCCTGCGCCTGGGTATTCGCCCCTGCCGCCGCAAGCACCTGCTCGAGCACGGCAAAAAGCTCATTCCTGCCGAAGGGTTTGGTGAGATAGGCGTCGGCGCCGACAATGCGTCCCTTGGCCTTGTCGAACAGGCCATCCTTGCTCGATAACATCACCACTGGAATCTGGTGAAACTCGCGGTTGTTTTTTATCAACGCACAGGTCTGATAGCCGTCGAGGCGCGGCATCATGATATCGACAAAGATGACATCGGGCCGGTCATCGACGATTTTGGTGAGCGAGTCAAAGCCGTCGACGGCAGTCGCCACCACGCAGCCCTCCCTGGACAACAGCGCCTCGGCAGTTCGTCGGATAGTATTACTATCGTCGATCACCATTACCTTGAGCGCTTTAAGGTCTACCATCACCACCGTGCTCCCTGCCAATTACGATCCCTGTCGTCGATAACGATCCCTATCGGGCCGTCATCAATCCCTGCCTTCCCTGTCATTGTGGCTCCGCGACTGGCTGGAGCGCTTACTGACGCCGGTTACTGTTTAACACAGTAACCGGCAATTATCCATAATGGCGGTGCTTCGCGGCTGATTGTAGCGCTGAATGGCCGCAAAGAGTTGCCACTTGCACCCTTAAACCGTAACTTAGTGAGCCCGCTGACTCAGCGTTTCTTCCGCCGGAGCGGAGGGGCTTGATGGCAACCCCAGGTGAACAGTCATGAACCGAAAGCTCGGCGTCATTATGGATCCCATCGCCGGGATAAATCCTAAAAAAGATACCACGCTAGCACTCCTGCTGGCCGCTCAGTCGCGCGGCTGGTCGCTGTACTACATGGAGCAGCGGGATCTCGCCCTCGAGAATGGTCGGGCGGTGGCGCGACGGGCGCCGTTACAGGTTGTCGACGCCTACGACCATTGGTTCACGCTGGGCGAGCCGGATATCCAGCCAATGGCGGAATTCGATTGCCTCCTGATGCGCAAGGATCCACCGTTCGACAGCGAATATATCTACTCGACCTACATCCTCGAAGCGGCGGAAAGAGAGGGCGTACTCGTGGTGAATCAGCCGCACAGCCTTCGCGATTGCAACGAAAAGATCTTTGCTACGCTGTTTCCCCAATGCACCCCACCACTGCTGGTCAGTCGCGACCCCAAGCGGCTCAGAGCCTTTCACACCGAGCACCGCGATGTCATCTACAAACCTCTCGACGGCATGGGCGGGATCGGCATTTTCCGCGCCAAAGCGGATGACCCCAACCTCAGCGTGATTATCGAGACTCTGACTGAGCACGGGGCGCAAACAATCATGGCGCAACGCTATATTCCGGAGATCAGCGCCGGGGACAAGCGTATTCTGGTGATCGATGGCGAATCCGTGCCTTTTTGCCTGGCGCGGGTCCCGGAGGTCGGCGAAAGCCGCGGCAATCTGGCCGCTGGCGGCACCGGCATCGTCCAGCCCCTCAGCGACCGCGACCGCTGGATCGTCGCGCAGGTGGCGCCGACGCTGCGCGACAAGGGCCTGCTCTTCGTCGGTCTCGATGTCATCGGCGACTATCTGACTGAAATCAATGTGACCAGCCCCACTTGTGCCCGCGAAATCGATCGCGAGCAGGACACGCGCATTGGCGAGCGCCTGATGCTCGCCATCGAACACCGGCTCGGGTAAGCGGTGGATTCAGGTCTCCGACAGTACGGACAGAAGCTCGACGATGAGCGCATGGGCTTTGCGATGCTGCTGGCCATCGCCACCCATGCCATCGTGATCTTTGGCGTGGGCTTCAAATTGCTCGACGCCCCACCGCAAGCGCCGACGCTGGAAGTTACCCTCGCTCAATATCGGAGCCCAAACGCCCCCGAAAAAGCCGATTACCTCGCCCAGTTCAACCAGCAAGGCGGTGGTGACCAACCGGACAAGCGGGAAGTCACTGCTGACCAAATACCGGTCGTCACTGACTCTGGAAACAAGCCGCCGACTATCGCGCAGCAACCTCAAGGCGCCCTCGACCCGCCGACGGAGATCCTCACCACGACAGCCCCTGCCCACAGTGAGCGCCTGTCAACCCAAGAGCAGGGACAACCGGCCACAGCAGCCTTGGCGGAAAACACCATCAGCGGCGAAATCGGTGGGCTTCGTGCGCGACTGGCGAATAAACGGATGGAGTACAGCCGCTACCCGAAAACACTGCGGCTCGCCGCAGTGAGCGCCAAAACCGCCGAGCAAGCCGCCTACCTCCATGACTGGGTCGCACAGGTGGAAGAGACGGGCAACCAGCACTACCCCGAAGAAGCGCGCCGCAAGCACATTTTTGGCGATATCCGGCTAGCCGTGAGCGTGCACCCGGACGGCAGCGTGGACGCCGTGGAGATACTCCAGAGCTCCGGTCAACGGGTTCTGGATCAGGCGGCAATCCGCAGCGTCCATATGGCCTCTCCGTTTGCGGATTTCCCGGCAGAAATGCGTGCCTGGGACCGGATCGAGATCATTCGCACCTGGCATTTCATGCCCGGCAGTCACTTGCAAACCCGTTGACGGACCGACGCCAACCGCGCCCTTGCAATCAGCACTGTCCGCACCAATACTGGAACACATGGCCAGCGCCAACGCCTCCACACATCCCGCCGTCCGTTTACGCGATCACTTTCTGATTGCGATGCCGAGATTGCTCGACTCCGGTTTTGCCAATTCCCTGATCTATCTGTGCGAGCACTCGCCGGAAGGCGCCATGGGCCTCGTCGTGAACCGTCCGCTCGGCTTGAACCTGAGTCAGATTCTCGACCAGTTCGGACTCCCGTATCCGGCGCCCATTGGCGAGCTACCGCTGCTCGCCGGCGGGCCGGTTCAATTGGAGCGCGGCTTTGTGCTGCACCGTTCCGGCGCCCAGCACTGGGAATCCACGCTTATCATCGGCAACGGTATCAGCCTCACCGCCTCGAAAGACATCATCGCCGCTATCGCCGACAGCAGGGGCCCCCAGGGCGCTCTGGTGATTCTCGGCTACTCGGGCTGGGCCGCCGGCCAACTCGAACAGGAACTACTCGCCAATCTGTGGCTTCAGGTGCCGGCGGATCCGCAAATCCTGTTCGATACCCCAGTCGAACATCGAGCCCAATTCGCCGCGGCCCGCCTCGGTATCCAGCTGAATCAACTGAGCACCAGCGCCGGGCATGCCTGATTCGATCAAAGCGGCGCCCATTACCGTTATCGCACTGGACTTCGGCATCCGCCAGATTGGTCTCGCCGTCGGCCAGACGCTCACCTGTACCGCCCAACCCATCGCCGTGATCAGCGCGCGGGACGGCCATCCCGACTGGCTGCGACTCACCGATCTGGTCACCCAATGGGAGCCGGATCTGCTCCTGGTCGGGTTGCCGCTCAACATGGATGGAACCGAGAGTGAGTTTTGCTCCCGTGCGCGCCGGTTTGCCCGACGCTTGCACGCCCGCTTCGGTATCAGCGTGAAGATGGTGGATGAACGACTGTCAACCCGGGAGGCGAAATCACGGCTGCCACGCCCGGCAAGCTATCGATCAAAACCCGTCGATGCCATCGCTGCCGCGCTGACGCTGGAGACCTGGTTTGGCGACCAGCGTCTGGGTATCGATGCCTGATGAGGCCGGCGAATACCGTGCTGGTGGGATAAAATTGCGCCGCTCAGAGTGCTTCCATCAGAATAGACGACCCCGCTCTTGACTGCCATCCGCTGCCATCGTCAACTCATCGGCAGCTTGACTGAGTTGGGAGGCGTCGGTTTCCGATTTCAGCTTGATCATCAACCGCAAGTCATTTTTTGAATCCGCGGCGGCCAGCGCGTCTTCATAGCTGATCACGCCGTCGTCGTACATGCGGTAGAGCGCTTGATCAAAGGTCTGCATCCCCAACTCATTAGAGCGAGTCATCAGTTCCTTGATTTTGTGAATTTCACCCTTGCGCACCAGCTCTGATACTAGCGGCGTATTGATCAAAATTTCCACCGCCGCGCGCCGGCCACCGCCATCCGTGGTTGGCAGCAATTGCTGGGCGATCATCGCGCGCATATTGAGCGATAAGTCCATCCAGATCTGGGTATGGCGCTCGCTGGGGAAGAAGTGCTGGATCCGGTCCAGCGCCTGGTTGGCGTTATTGGCATGCAGGGTGGCAAGCACCAGGTGGCCGGTTTCAGCGAAGGTGATGGCGTGCTCCATGGTCTCGCGGGTGCGAATCTCACCGATCATGATCACATCCGGGGCCTGGCGCAGGGTGTTGCGCAGGGCGACTTCAAAGGACTCGGTATCGATACCCACTTCGCGCTGGGTAATAATGCAACCGGCGTGCTCGTGAACAAATTCGATAGGGTCCTCTACCGAGATAATATGGCCCTTGCTGTTGCGATTGCGGTAGCCGATCAGCGCTGCCAACGAGGTTGATTTGCCGGTACCCGTCGCCCCGACAAAAATGATAATGCCCCTCTTGTTCATCACCAGTTCATTCAGGATTGGCGGCAGCATCAGCTCTTCCACCGTGGGAATCAGCGTTTCGATCCGCCGCAGCACCATGCCGACATCATTGCGCTGGTAGAACGCGCTGACGCGGAACCGCGCACCCGCCACGTTTTCCGAGACGATGGCAAAATTGAGTTCCTTGCGCTCGTGAAATTCATCGCGCTGGCGAGTGTCCATGATGCTCTCGACCAAGCTGAACGCCTGCGCGCCCGACAGCGCCACCTTGCCGACCGGGATCACCTTGCCATTAATCTTGATGCTGGGGGGAACCCCGCGGGTGACAAAGAGATCGGACGCTCTCTTGTCTACCATCAGCTTTAACAGACTGTCCAGTTCCACTGTAGCTACCTCCGTGTTCTTAGGTATATGTGGTCCTTAAGCTTCCGTCCCGAAGCACCGGGCGCGGTTTAAAAATCGTCCGGAACCCGGGCTTTTTCCCGCGCCGCGTCCCGGGTGATGACTTTTTTCTGCACCATGTTCTGCAGGCATTGATCCATCGTCTGCATACCGTGGTTGACGCCGGTCTGAATGGCTGAGTACATCTGCGCCACCTTGTCCTCGCGAATCAGGTTACGGATCGCCGGCGTGCCGAT
>JBPPNE010000182.1:0-2313 GCA_051306415.1 Porticoccaceae bacterium | reverse complement strand
GGTCACCAAGCGCTTTGCCCGGCGTACTGAATAATCCGCGGCTCCACATCGCCGGCAATCTCGACGATACTGTGGGCGCAGTTATGCATTCGCGGTGGCTCCCAGAGCCTGCTGAGCGGGCGTCTCCCGTAATGACAAAGCACTGACCGAATCAAAGCGCCGTGGCTGACCACGGCGATCGCTTGTCCCGGACACTCCAGGGCCAACTCGGCCAGCGCCCCCAAGCCGCGCGCTTGCAGCACGGCAAAGGTCTCCGCGCCGTTAAAGGAAAACTGCTCCGGCGCCTCGCGGAATGCCCGCAACGCCGCCGGATAAATTGCCTCAATCGTGCTGTAGAGATGGCCTTCCCAGCGCCCCAGCGCGATCTCTCGCAGCGCGTCCAGATGGACGATATCGTCGGCAATCCCCTCGAAGGCGATGGCAGCAGTCTGGCGGGCACGCAGGCTACTACTCGAAAATACCCGCGTAATGCCGAGATCTTTCAACTCGGCCCGCAGTCCGCGAGCCTGCTCGCGGCCAAGATCGGTCAGCTGGGATTCGCTCTGACCCTGGATGCGACCGCTGGCGTTCCAGTCGGTCTCACCATGGCGAAGCAAATGCACCCGTGTCACCATCGTTTGTTCTCCCGCTGTCCATCGGTTGGCGCCGCCACCGCTTGACGCCCGCGAGCACTCGCCGCCAATTTACTCAGATCAAGGTGCCAACTGGACGATCTGCCAGTGGCCACCCGCGCCGGGGAGGTACTGAAAGCGGTCGTGCAGGCGACTTTCTCCTCCCTGCCAGAACTGGAATTCCTGTGGCACCACCCGATAGCCGCCCCAAAAGTCTGGCGTCGGCACATCGCGCGCCGTAAACCGAGCCTCCATCGCGGCAAACTCTGTCTCAATCGCCTGCCGCGAATCCACTGGCCCACTCTGCCGCGACGCCCAGGCCGCCAACTGGCTATCTCGCGGGCGGGTCGCGAAGTACTTATCGACATCCGCCCGCCCAACCATTTCGGCGATGCCGCCGACACTGACCTGGCGATCGATGCCAAACCAGGGGAAGTGCAGGCTGACTTTGCCATTACCGGCAATGTCCGCTGCCTTGCGACTTCCCAGATTGGTGAAAAACACAAAGCCACGCTCATCAAAACCCTTGAGTAACACAGCGCGGGTCCAGGGCCGGGCATCGGCATCGACGGTGGTCACCGCCATCGCGGTGGGATCCTTGATATCCGAGCCTATCGCTTTGTCAAGCCACAGCTGAAATTGGTCGAACGGAGAATCCCGCAGGGATTCCCGGGTCAGGCGACCGTACTGGTATTCGCGCCGCGCATCTTCGATGGCCATGGCCGCTACCCTCGCTGAGAACAATTCACGCCGGCTCGGAACGTCGCGCCTGGACTACTCAGATCGTCATCCCGCCATCGACGATGAGGCAGGCACCGGTCGTGTAACTAGCGGCATCGGAGGCGAGATAAAGCACCGCACCCGCCATTTCCTCAGGCTCGGCGTGGCGACCCAGCGGAATCTTGCCCATCAATTCCTGGTGGACATGCTCGGTGGTGAACAGCGCGCCGGCAAACTTGGTTTTGGTCAGGCCTGGCAGCAGCGCATTGACGCGGATGTTGTCCGGCCCGCACTCTTTGGCAAAGGACTTGGTCATGTTGATGATGGCAGCCTTGGTGATGGAATAAATTCCCTGCCAGGGCCCCGGAGAGATGCCCGCCACCGACGCGGTATTGACGATGGCGCCGCCACCCTGTTCGCGCATCATCTTGGCCGCGCCCACTGACATGTAGAAATAACCGCGGATATTGACATCCAGTGTTTTCTGGAACGACACCAGATCGGTATCGACGATATGGCCGAAATACGGATTGGCAGCGGCATTGTTGACCAGAATATGCAACTTGCCATGGGTGCGGCCAACATGCGCCATGGTCGCATCGATCTGCGCCAGATCGCCGAGATGGCAGGCAAAGGCCTCGGCGCTATCACCGGCGGCGCGGATATCAGCCACCACTTTTTCGCAGCTTTCGATACGGCGACTGGTGACGATGACGTGGGCGCCCTGCGCGGCGAGCAATTTGGCGATCGCCTCGCCGATACCCCGGCTGGCGCCGGCGACCAGCGCGATGCGGCCGGTTAGGTCAAACAGGTTTGTCGCCATGGTGATTCCTCTTATTGCCATTGTTTGAGCTAAGAACTTATCCGTAAATAATGTTTATCTTGAAACGCACCTTTCGGAACGCGATTATCCCAGCCGCAAGATGGTTGAGCGCGAGGAAGCTGCGCTCAAGTTTCTCATAGCGCACCAGCAGCTTGCGAA
>JBPPNE010000181.1:0-3984 GCA_051306415.1 Porticoccaceae bacterium | reverse complement strand
AGTGCCGGCGATGCGCGCTAACGTCGTGCGGGCGGAGGAATTGCCGCGAGTGCTGTGCGAATATCCGCCGCACTCGCCGGTTCGCCACCGGCAGCGCGGATGGCGCGCACCGCTTCTTCGACCAGTTGCAGATTCGACTTCGGCGATTGGAAGGGCGCATCTTCGAGGCCGACGCGGACGTGGCCGCCGAGCTCGACGATCTTCGGAATCAACGGAACCAGATCGACGCCGAGCCCGGCTACCATCCAGGGCGCGCCTGGTGCTTCTTCGGCGACCAGTCTGGCCAGCGCCTCAACCGCCCAATCCCGCGGCGGAAAGCAGAAGGTAAAGCTGTCGGTGAGCATGAAGCGGAAGATTGGCACCGGCACGCCGGGCGTTTCGCGATAGATTTTGGCGCCTTCACGGACAAAGCCGGGCTCGTAACACGCATAGGCCGGGTGCCAGCCATCCCGCGCGGCGAGGGCGGCGCCATCTTTTAACACCTTGGGGGCGTTGATGTAGACATCGCCATCGGCGCCAAACAGGCTGGTGGCGGAGTCCCGCATCGCGAAATTGCAGGATCCGGGATCCAGCACGCCCCACTCCAGCACCCCACGCCGGCACAGCTCAGTGGTGGTGGCGTGGCGGACTTCGGCATCATCGGGCATCGGCAGAGCAACCGCGGTGGGGTACACAATGACATCAATCTGCTGGCGAATGCCCTCGATAAAGGCCTGGCAGTTGTCGGGGTCGCTGTCCTGCTTGCCGGTCGTGGGGTGCAGGGTGTGGGCGTGGATGACAGCCGCGCCGGCATTGGCGCAGTCGATGCCCTCGCGCACGATCTCAGCCGCGGTGATCGGAATTCTGGGTTGCAGCGCCCGCGTCCAGGCGCCGTTGAGCGCCACCTCAATCCATACTTTTCGAGCCATGATGCCGACCCTCCCGAACGAATCGAATCCGGTGCGGATTCGACGGTTATTATTGGTTTCGATTGTGTTCGCAGCGGGTGCTAAAAACAATAACCTTGATTCTGCGATGTTGTCGGAGCGGTCAAGACCGCGCTGATGCGGACATCCGCGTCAGCAAACATTGCTGACGGCAAGCTATCTACAGCTCAGCTGGTCATCGCCTCGACAATGGATTCGAACTGATCGTTCGATTCAGCCAGCAATTCCAGCACGGCAGTACTTGTCAGCCTGAGCCGAGCCATGGCCGGAATGCCATCCCAGTTCGGTGGTTGGTCGGCCTGTTGATCGTGATTGGCGAAGAGATTGGCCAGCATGACCACATCGACGAGGTCGGTGGTCGTGGTAATCTCGCGGTCGAGAATCTCGTGTTCATCGGCGGCCATGACCACCATCTTGTCGAAATTCCAGCGGTCGAGAATGGCGGCGCCGACCCCGGTGTGCCATTCTTTGATGAGCTTGGTAAAGGTAGTGGCATCGCCAAAGAGCGCTGGATACTGTTCGGCCCGCGTCAGAATGTAGATTTTCCCGATGTCGTGTAGCAGGCCGCCGAGCATGGCTTGATCGGGGTTGATACGGGTCAACTTTTTGGCTAGCACACGGGATATGGCGGCTACACGGACACTGTGGAGCCAGAGTTCATCCAGTTGTGCGCGCAAGGGGGCGGGCAATTTTGCGCCCAGCAGCTAGTTCATGGCGATGGAAACCGCGGTGTTATACACCATATTGAATCCGAGGCGAGTCACCGCGGTGCGGATATCGGTGACATGACCGGAGCTTGACATCGCCGCCGAGTTGGCGATCTGCAACAGGCGCGCAGAGAGCACGGGGTCTGCGGCGACCACATTCGCCATTCGCTGCGCGGACACATCCGGGGATTCGAGGGCCGTCTTGATGCGAAGCGCGACATCCGGAAAGGGTGGAAGATCGAGTTTCCCCGTTGACAGCTCCTTTCCAAGGCGTTGTACAAACTGAAAGGCAACGTTCTCAGTCTTCGGCATGATTAACCATCCAAGATTCCGGGGCTGACTCGCCAACTGTCTCACCTTGACGGTGGGCGGTCTAGACGGTGGGCGGTCTATAAGCAGGTGTTTGCGCAGAGAGTCCTTGTCTGGGTGCCTGGCTATTCTCCACGGATTGCAACAGCCTGTACACCTAAAACAATCCTGGGTAATTGCTCAAATAACACTTGAGCATGTCACGGCCCAATTCGCTAATGCGGAGCCGAGCTTTCCGATAGCTGACCATTGGCAGAGGGAGCGGATACAGGGCGGCTATTATACACAGCTGCTATGCTTGACAGACCATACGTTGCCATCAGCGCCGAAAGCGTACGGATAGGATAAAAACAACCGAATCCGCCTTCGCGGTTCGATCCGAGTTCGATCTGTATCAGTTGGCGAGCGTTACAATGGGAGAACATGACAAACGGGCGTGAGGGTGAATCCATCGTGAAGATCAAACCAGTATCAATGGTGATTCTGCTGCTATGGTCAGTGGCGTCGATGGGTGGCGACACCATACCGGTGGTGCGCATGTCTTCCGAGGCCGCGTTGGCCGGTACCTCGGTGGGTGCCGGCGCACAGGGTGGGTTGCTGACGGGGCAGTGGCGGGTCAATCAGAAAATGAGCGACGAGCCCAAGGAGCTGGTGAAGGAAAGGTTAAAAGATTCTCGCAGCAATAGTCATGTCGTCAGCGATCCTCACGGACGCAATGACGGCCACGGGACTTTGGGATCCTTGCCTCGTTATCGCAGCACCGCTCTGCGGCGTTTATCGCAGGAATTTTCGATCCCGGAATTGCCTCAAAATCTCTCGCTGAAGTACGCGCCACCAGCGCTGATGGTGGCGGGAGATGATGGCCACACGCGCACGTGGTACACCGACAACCGAGGAGTCAGCGTATCCGCGATGGGAGGAGTTGATCAAGAAACAGTGACTGCCGGCTGGGAGGGAAACGTCCTGGTGGTGGAGCGAATTTCGCCACTGGGACCTGGGAGTGTCGAGCGCTATCAGGTGAACTCGAAAACGGGTCAACTTGATGTCGGTGTCGTACTGACGGTACCAGGCGCGAAGGGTGCTATTGAGTACCAGATGGTTTACGACCGGATAATTCCAGCGCCGGCTTCCGATGGCGGTTAGCGGTTAAATGGGCTTCAGGTGCAAGCCGAGCGAAAATGGATGAGGCTGAGGTGGAGAGCAATAGGACGATAATAGGGGATATGAATCAACGGTCATGCATGGCCGGGAGGGCAGCGGGGCAGCCGTCGGGGCGACAATCCGAGTGCATCGCTGAAGGCCACCGATTTGATCTGGGATTTTTTTAAGCGTCATTCAAAATAGCTCGATCGCGGAGTCGGGCTTCCAGCAAGCAGATCAACTGCGGGCCGCAACTCGACGGCCGCTGGCTGTCACCCATCGAAAAAAGACGTCAAACTAGCGCCCCTGCCGAAATTTGGCTCAACCCGACGACGAGGAGACACCATGGCGGTTGGCAAGGACACGATGCCCGACAAAATGCATCCGGTGGCGGGCTTTCGCCTTGGCACCGCCAGCGCCGGCATCAAGACGTCGGGTCGCCGCGATCTGGTGGTGATGGCGCTCGCCGCGGGCAGCACGGTTGCCGGCGTGTTCACGCGCAATGCGTTTTGCGCGGCACCAGTGCAGGTCGCCAAGGCCCACCTTGAACAAGGGACGGTACGCTACCTGATCACCAACACCGGCAATGCCAATGCTGGCGCCGGTCGCCCCGGTATCACGGCAGCGCGTGCCGTGTGTGCCGAGGTCGCCCGCCTGGGCGGCGTTGCCGAGCATCAGGTGTTGCCGTTTTCCACCGGCGTGATCGGCCAGACGCTGCCGGTGGACAAGATCCTCGCCGCGCTGCCGGTCGCCTGTGCGGATCTGCGCGAGGACGGCTGGCACGATGCCGCACACGGCATACTGACCACGGATACCCGCTCCAAGGGCGCCAGCCGCCAGCTCAGCATCGGCGGGCGCACGGTGACCATCACCGGCATCGCCAAGGGCTCGGGCATGATCAA
>JBPPNE010000180.1:0-14618 GCA_051306415.1 Porticoccaceae bacterium | reverse complement strand
CGTCGATGAACATCGTGCCCTGTGGTTCTTCCGTTTCCCGCATCTTCCTCCTCACGGAAACGAGGACCCGTATTCAGACAGCAGAACTTATGCCGAGTTTTTCAGCACGCTGCCAGGCGGACCCGACCTCTTTCCCTTATATGCCATGCCCCATTTTCAAAATCCCCTACGCCTACCGCCCATGCTGCTGCCCCAGCTCCCAAGTGACCGATGATCCCCCCGCACGATGGCCGCTTGCAGGAGTCGCGCACCGAATTGCTATGGGGTCACACCGTTGCGGCGTTCTGGGATGCGCAGCTCGGTGTCCGCCACGACGACGGCGAAGGGCCGAACCGGACTTGGCTCGCGTTCGGTCTCCAAGGGCTGGCGCCCTACTGGTTCGAGCTGGACCTCGCGGCTTATGTCGGCGAGAGTGGCCGTGGCGCGCTGCGCTTGGATGGAGAGTATGAGCTGCTGATCACCCAGAAACTGATCCTGCAACCGCGCGTTGAAGCAAACATCTACAGCAGGCGCGATGCGGACCGCGAACTCGGCGCCGGGCTGTCCGATGTATCCGCCGGTCTGCACCTGCGCTACGAGATCCGGCGCGAGTTCGCGCCCTACGTCGGTATCGAACGGGTGCGCAAGTTCGGCAACACCGCGGATTTCGCCCGTGCCGGCGGTGGGGATGCCAGCACAACGCAGCTGGTGGCAGGACTGCGGTTCTGGTTTTGACCGGCTCGCTTCGGCTAATGAATTTGAGATGGTGGTTTGGGGACGCTGATTTTGACAGCGACAATATTTCGAGCGACGGTTTGATCTGAGGTTGAAGGTCGGCCGCTTGCTTGTGCGAAGTCAGTCATCGGCACCTTTCGTTGACTCAGATAACCATTTCCACCGGTTTATTCACCTCGCGTCCCATGAGATGATCAGGCCCGTATCGACCCGCGCAAACCACTGCAACCAGCACTCACCGACAAAGTCGTGGAGTCCGGCACCAATGGTCCTATCTGAATCCACCTAACCCCGAGAGCACACCATGCGTTGGAAAGGCGGCCGTCGTAGCAACAATATCGAAGACATGAGAAGTGCGAATGCACCGCGCATGGTGTTGGGCGGCGCCACCGTCATCGCTAGAATTTTATCTTTGCTGGTGCGTACAAAAATCGGCCGTATTGTTCTGGTGGTCGCCCTGATTGCGTATTTTGGCGCCAAATTCCTCGGCATCGATCTGTTACAGCTGGCCGATGCGCCGACTGCGCCCGGCGTATCCCGTGCACAGCCGCTTTCACCGCAAGATCAGGAGCTAGCCGATTTCGTAGCGGTGGTGTTAGCGGATACCGAACAAACCTGGCACCAGAAACTGGGCGAACTGAATCTGACCTATCAAGAGCCAAAGCTGGTGCTATTCCGCAACGCCATCAGCTCGGCCTGCGGCTACGCCCAATCGGCGATGGGGCCGTTCTATTGCCCCGGCGACCACAAACTCTATATCGATTTGGCGTTTTACGAAGAAATGAAAAGCCAATTAGGCGCTCCCGGTGATTTCGCGCAGGCCTATGTGATTGCCCACGAAGTCGGACACCATGTGCAAACGCTGCTGGGCACTTCAGCCAAGGTGAGTGAGGCACAACGACAGACATCCAAAGCGCAGGCCAACCAGCTTTCGGTGAGGCTGGAACTGCAGGCCGATTGTTATGCCGGGATTTGGGGACGCTACGCTGATCGGGAGCGGCAAATGCTGGAGGCGGGCGATATTGAAGAGGCATTGAATGCGGCATCAACCATTGGCGATGACAGCCTGCAACAACAGGCGGGCGGACGCGTGCGTCCGGAAACCTTTACTCACGGTAGCTCGAAGCAGCGCGTGGCCTGGTTCAAACGCGGATTTACGACGGGAAAAATGGAAAGCTGCAACACGTTTGAATGACTTTTTACTTCCCAGCAAATCCAGATTTGCATCTTTTCCGATCAATAACAGTGGGTGGGCTCTGAGGTCTACGCATCGTATATCGAGAAGTGACTCTGGAGCGGCGCAGTGATCGATCCGGACAAGCAGAGGATTCCGACACCAACGCAATCCGCGCCTTCAACGGCGCCATGCTCGCGGATGAGCGGGTAGAGGTGAGCATGATCCCCATCGGCGATGGCCTGAGCATGCCACAAAAACGCTGGCGGCAAGCGCGGCGATGTCGAGGATTGCCTACAGGGGTATATCCGTTAGTGGGCTGACCTGTGCAGTAAAGTACCGGGGTATTAAGCTTGCCCACTAACAAGGGAAATTAGTACAATTTGCGGATTTTATTCGATATAGCTTTCATAGTATAATGGTTACGGCTTGAGAATAAGGTTTGCTCTATGATCGCTAAACGATCACTCTCTTAGTAGTTGTTCGCCCCGTCATCATATGCAACTTCTGCAATTCCTAGCTAAAATCGCCTTTCTTTAGGTAAATACACAATTGTTACATAGGTTTGAGATATGGCTACTACCAGCGGCACTGTAAAATGGTTTAACGCGGACAAGGGCTACGGCTTCATTGAGCAAGAAAATGGCCCTGACGTGTTCGTCCACTTCCGTTCTATCCTGGGCGACGGATTTAGAACCCTTACTGAAGGGCAGCGCGTCCAATTTGAAGTCACTCAGGGCCAAAAAGGTCCTCAGGCAGAAAAAGTTACCCCTATCTGACCTCCCTACAGCACCAAGCTCCACCTGGAGCTTGGTGCTGTAAACACGCGTAACGCTGCTGGCGTATAGTGGGCTGTTTGCTTTCGCCTCGATTTTCTGGACGCATTGCTAAGTGACTTTATCTATCTAACTTCAAATGCTTTCGGGCTCAAGTAGCTCAGCTTTGAGTGAAGCCGTTTTCAATTGTAGTACACGCCAATATATGAATCTATCAAACCAACTGTGTAACTGAGCCCATCACAGTGCCGCCAAGGGCACGCGCTCTTCACCGAACATCAGCTGGAAGCTTTGCAGCGCCGGCTTCCAGTGATGGATCGATTTCCAGTTCTTCAAAGCTTCCCGGATCACCAGGAACAGCGGATTCAGGTCTAGAAAAGATGTACTTCGGAGTGGAATCCACCCTGCTCCCAGTCACTGCTTTAACCCCGTTATCGAATTGTTATCGGTGGCCTTCACTTATGTGCTGCAGCAGTCGCATGCAATTCCACATCGAGCGCACGAACTGATTTCAGCACCGTGTCATAGCGTGGCTCTGCACCTGGAGCCAAGGCTTTGTACAAACTCTCATGACCAAGACCCGTTAAATATAGCCATGACCCAGGATGTATCTGAATGGATACTTGGCATTAAGGCGGTAGTTGCTGACTTGAAACCGCTTCCCTCAACCGAACTACGACCTCCGCACCGAGGAGACACAAAAAACGGGGCTTTCGCCCCGTCTTTGCCAAACTCTGACTCTGGTATGTGTATCGCGCAAATTACTCCGCGCCAGAACCGCTTTCAGCAACAACCGACGCCTGGAGCTGCCCGCCAGTTTCCGCCAGGGCTTCCTTGATGGACAGCTTGATGCGGCCGCGGGCGTCGACATCGAGCACCTTGACCTTGATCTGTTGACCCTCCTTCAGATAGTCGCCGACCTTGTTGACGCGTTCCTCGGCAATCTGGGAGATATGCACGAGGCCATCGGTACCCGGCATGATGGTGACGAAGGCGCCGAAATCGACAATGCGGGCAACGACGCCATCGTAAATGCGCCCGACTTCGGCTTCAGCGGTGATCTCGCGGATGCGGAAAACCGCGCGGTTGAGACCTTCGCGGTCGTCACTGTAGATGCGGATGCTGCCATCGTCCTGGATGTCAATGGTGGCGCCGGTCTCTTCCGTCAGCGCACGAATGGTCGCGCCGCCTTTGCCGATGACATCGCGAATCTTGTCGGGATCGATCTTGATGGTTTCGTAACGCGGGGCATGCTCGGACACAGCGTCCCGATGCTGCGCCAATACGCGATTCATTTCCCCGAGGATGTGCAGGCGAGCCTGCAATGCCTGGGCGAGAGCGATCTCCATGATCTCTTCGTTGATGCCTTCGATCTTGATATCCATCTGCAGCGCGGTGACGCCCTTGGCGGTGCCGGCTACTTTGAAATCCATGTCGCCGAGGTGATCTTCGTCACCAAGAATATCGGTGAGTACGGCAAAGCCCTCGGACTCCTTGACCAGGCCCATGGCGATACCGGCCACCGGCGCGCGCAGCGGTACGCCCGCATCCATCAGCGCCAGACTGGTGCCACACACGGTGGCCATGGAGCTGGAACCATTGGATTCGGTGACTTCCGATACAACCCGCAGGGTGTAGGGGAAGTCGTCCGCGTTTGGCAGTACGGCGGCAATGCCGCGCCGCGCCAGGCGTCCGTGACCCACTTCACGGCGACTGGTAAAACCGACACGGCCACATTCGCCCACCGAATAGGGCGGGAAATTGTAGTGCAGCATGAACGGATCCTTGCGGGATCCTTCGAGGGCGTCGATGGTCTGGGCGTCGCGCAGCGAGCCGAGGGTAGCGACGGTGATGACCTGGGTTTCACCGCGGGTGAACAGCGCCGAGCCGTGGGTTTTGCCCAGCACGCCGACCTCGATCGCGATCGGTCGCACCATCTTGCCGTCGCGGCCATCGATACGTGGCTCGCCGCGCAGGATGCGGCCACGGACAATTTTCTTTTCCAGCGATTTGTAGGCGTCGCGGATATCATCGGAGCTGGCTTGACCGTTGTCGCCGGCCAGCGTCTGCAACGCGTTCGCACGCAGTTCATCGAGACGGGCAACGCGCTGCTGCTTGTCGGTGATGCGGTAGGCATCGTCAACCTGGGCGCCCACCAACTCTTTGAGCGCGGCGACCAGGGCCGATTTATCAGCCGCGGCCGGGATCTGCCAGCGCGGTTTGCCGGCATCGCGCACCAGCTCATCAATGACCTGAATGACCGCTTGCATCTCCTGATGGCCGTACAGTACAGCACCCAGCATCAGGTCTTCGGGCAGCTCACTGGCCTCGGATTCGACCATCAGTACGGCGTCACGGGTGCCGGCGACAACCATTTCGAGATCGGACTGGGCGAGCTCGTCGTAGCCCGGATTGAGCAGGTAGCCGCGCTCCGGATGGTAGCCGATACGGGCCGCACCGATGGGGCCGTTGAAGGGAATGCCGGAGATTGCAAGCGCGGCAGACGTGCCGATCAACGCCGGAATATCCGGGTCGATGTTTTTGTCGGCGGACATCACGGTAATGATGATCTGCACCTCGTTCCTGAATCCGGCGGGAAACAGTGGGCGAATGGGCCGGTCGATGAGGCGGCTGGTCAGGGTTTCCTTTTCACTGGGCCGACCCTCGCGCTTGAAGAAGCCACCGGGGATACGCCCGGTGGCATAGGCTTTTTCCTGGTAGTTGACGGTGAGCGGAAAGAAATCCTGGCCCGGCTTGGCTTCTTTCGCGCCGACCACGGTGCACAGCACTGTGGTGTTCTCGATGGTGCACAACACGGCGCCGGTGGCCTGGCGCGCGATGCGGCCGGTTTCCAGCGTCACGCTGTGTTTGCCGTACTGAAATGTCTTGATAATGGCGTTCACAATAGGTTACCTGTTGGTTTTTCGTCGATCGAAGATGTGCTTACGGATCGCCCGGCGGCCCGGCTTGTTGGAGCCGGATATTTCGGAGCCGCCGGGACTGATCAACCGTTATATCAGCGGCGCAGGCCGAGCTTCTTGATCAGTTGGTTGTAGCGTTCGCCGTCCTTCCCTTTCAGGTAATCCAGCAGTTTGCGGCGTTGGTTGACCATGCGGATGAGGCCGCGGCGCGAGTGGTGATCTTTCTTGTTGCCTTCAAAGTGGCCTTGCAGCTTGTTGATATTCGCCGTCAACAGCGCTACCTGTACCTCCGGGGAGCCGGTGTCGCCATCGGCGCGGGCATTGTCTTTGACGATTGCAGCTTTCTCTTCTGGATTCAGTGCCATGCTCATTTTCTCCAATATGCGATGTTGTCCAGGCCGACCCGCGCATATTTACAGGCGGCCCAATCGAAATGCCGGGCAGGCTGCCAGGCCACTAGCGCGAGCGGAGGTTACCCGCCCGCCACCAAACGACGGGGCTTTATCTGCCCGTCATCCAATACTTCACCAACGCCAAGAAAACCGCCGTCGGCCCGAAAAACGCGCACTATATCCCCTTCTTCCGCCTGTTGATAGAGACCGGTGACCAGCACTGACTGGCCGCGCAGAAAATGCCAGGCAGCACTCTCGACAACCGTTATCGCGGCCAAATCACTGACCGCTGAGTCGATCGGCTTCAACCGAGCGTCCAGCGCCGAGTGCTCGCCACGCAGAGCTTCGAGCTGCTCCAGGGTGGTGCCATCACTGGCACTGAAGGGCCCCGCTGCGCTGCGCTGCAACGCCACCACATGGGCGCCAACGCCGAGGACAGCGCCCAGGTCTTCCGCCAGCGTGCGCACATAGGTGCCCTTGCTACAGTGGATCTCAACATCCGCCTCGGCCTGTTCACCGGGGCGAAAGGCGAACAGCGTGAATTCGTGGATCGTCACCGGACGCGCCTGCCGCTCCACTTCCAGGCCCTGACGCGCCAGCTTGTACAGCGGCTCACCCTTGTGCTTGAGCGCGGAGAACATTGATGGCACCTGTTCGATCTGGCCACGAAAATTCACCAGCGCGGCCTCCACAGCGGCTGCCGTCAGTGCCGCCGCACTGCACTCGGCAATGACCTCGCCATCGGAATCACCGGTGTTAGTAGCAACGCCAAAGCGAAAGGTGCTGCGGTAGCTCTTGTCAGCCTCCAGCAGAAACTGGGTAAACTTGGTCGCCTCGCCAAAACAGATGGGTAAAACCCCAGTCGCCAGCGGATCGAGGCTGCCGGTATGCCCAGCCTTGGCCGCGCCATACAAGTGCTTGACCACCTGCAGCGCTTGGTTGGAAGTGAATCCCTGGGGTTTGTCGAGAATCAGAATACCGCTGATGGGACGTCCCTGCCGACCTCGGCGCCCCAACTAGATATCCTCCCCACTGTGATCGTCGGCGGCGCGACTGCGATCTTCGGCACGAGCAAGATCGATCAGCGTCGACAAGTGCTGGCCATGGCGGGCGCTGCTGTCATAGACAAAGGTCAATTTCGGGATGGTGCGCAACTGCATGCGCCGGGCGAGCTGACTGCGGAAAAATCCGGCAGCACCATTCAGCACCGCAACACTGTGTTTGATCGCCGCCTCGTCATCGTTGGCGACAAAATTGATAAACACCTTGGCCACGGCCAGATCGCGGTTGGGCTCAACGGCCGTGATATTGACCATGCTCACGCGGGGATCGCGCAATTCGTCGCGAATCACCTCCGCCAGCTCCCGTTGCATGGCATCGGCAACGCGCTCGCTACGGCTGAATTCCTTTGGCATTCCAGTTCCCGAGCTACAGTTGGCGAGCGATATGCTTGATCTCGTAGGCTTCGATCTGATCGCCGACGCGGACGTCGTTGTAATCCTTCACGCCGATCCCGCACTCGGTGCCATTGCGCACTTCACTGACGTCATCCTTGAAACGGCGCAGCGAATCCAGCCCGCCCTGAAAGATCACCACATTGTCGCGCAACACGCGAATCGGCTTGTTGCGATGCAATGTCCCCTCCGTCACCATGCAGCCCGCAATCTGGCCGAATTTGAGCGAACGAAACACTTCGCGAACCAGCGCGATACCGACAATTTCCTCGCGAATTTCCGGCGCGAGCATGCCGGACAACGCCTGTTTGATGTCGTCAATAAGGTTGTAGATGATGCTGTAGTAGCGGATATCGACACCTTCGACCTCAGCCAGGCGGCGCGCGCCGGCATCGGCGCGAACGTTAAAGCCCAGCACCACGGCGCCGGTGGTGATCGCCAGATTGATATCGGACTCGGCGAGCCCGCCGACCCCTGAAACCACCACGTTGACTGCCACTTCATCGGTCGCCAGATCGGTGAGCGCGGAGACAATCGCTTCGAGTGACCCACGCACATCGGTCTTGATGACCACCGGCAGAATCTTTTTGTCAGCGCCTTCGAAGTTGGCGAAGATATTTTCAAGGTTGGCGGTCTGCGTTCGCTGGACTCGATCAGCGCGGGATTTTTGCTGGCGAAACTGGGCGATTTCACGCGCCTTGCGCTCGTCACTGAGAACGGCAAATTCGTCGCCGGCATTGGGCGCCGCATCAAGGCCGAGAATCTCCACCGGCATCGACGGTCCGGCCTCATTCACCAGCTTGCCATTTTCGTCGGCCATCGCACGGATCCTGCCCACGCACTCACCGGCGAGCACCAGATCGCCCTTGCGCAGCGTACCGGCCTGAATCAGCGCGGTGGCGACCACGCCACGGCCTTTTTCGAGCCGCGCTTCAATGATGACCCCTTGCGCCGGAACATGCCTGGGCGCCGACAATTCGAGCACCTCGGCCTGCAGCAGCACGGCTTCAAGCAACTCATCAATACCATCGCCGGTGCGGGCGGAGACTTTCACAAACTGCGTGTCGCCGCCCCACTCCTCGGGGATGACACCTTTCGCCGACAGCTCGTTGGTGACCCGCTCAGGGTCCGCATCTTCCTTGTCCACCTTGGTAATGGCAACGACGATGGGCACCTCGGCGGCACGGGCATGGAGGATTGCCTCCTCGGTCTGCGGCATCACGCCGTCATCCGCCGCTACCACCAGAATGACCACATCCGTAGCCTTGGCGCCACGGGCACGCATCGCGGTAAACGCGGCGTGGCCGGGAGTATCCAGAAAGGTCACCGAACCTTTCGGAGTCTCGACATGGTAGGCGCCGATGTGTTGCGTGATCCCGCCCGCCTCGCCAGACGCCACCCGGGTCTTGCGGATGTAGTCGAGCAGCGAGGTCTTGCCATGGTCAACATGGCCCATGACCGTGACCACGGGCGCGCGCGGTTCGCCCTCGGCCTCGACGGCGAGGACTTTTTTGAGTTCTGCCTCGACACTGTCCTCGACAACCAGCACCGGCTTGTGGCCCAACTCCCCCACCACGAGGACAGCGGTATCCCGATCAATACTATCGTTGATAGTAGCCATGGTGCCGAGTTTCATCAGCTCTCTGATCACTACGGTAGCTTTCACCGACATGCGCTGGGCGAGCTCACTGACTGCAATGGTGGCCGGAATCTCGACGTCGTAGATGGATTTTGTGGTCGGACGCTGGAACGTGTGCAGATTTTCAATTTTGACAACTTTAGCGGCGGATTTAAGCCGCGGCTTGCCACCGCTCTCATCCTCGGGGACAACGACCTCCTGAATTTCCTTGCTCAGTTCATCAGAGCGCTGCTTGCGAACCCCTTTCAGGGGTTTCCGTTTCTTGGGCTCGTCGTCGGCATCATCTTCATGCTTTTCCCGCTTTTTCGGCAGCTTGCCGGCATCACTGGGAGCGACCACAGCAGCTGGCGCTTTACCGGGGTGCGCTTTCGCGACCGCCGTTGGCGGAACGCCATCCACAGGCGCCGTCTCGTTCATCACCCGATTGGCATCGACCTGCGCATCGATCCGCGGCGCTTCAGCAGCCAGACGCACATCTTCCTCTGCCTTGCGGCGCGCGGTGATCGCGGCCTGGCGGCGGATCTCCGCATCATCCATCCGCGCATCCGCCGGTGCCGGTTCCATGTCGGCAACCTGTGCGGGGACGACGTCGCCTTCATGCTCTCCCGGTGCCTCATCAAGGTCGCGCTTGACATAGGTACGTTTCTTGCGCACTTCGACGTTGACGGTTTTCCGCGCGGCACCCATCTTCAAGTTGAGCGTGCTGACGCTCTTGCGCCGCAACGTGATCTTCTTGGGATCACTCTCCCCTTCCCCGTGCAGCCCCTTCAAATAAATCAGCAGCTTCTGCTTTTCGACATCAGAAACCTGGGCATCGAGGGATTTTTGCGGCAGCCCCGCCTCTTCCATCTGCTTCAGCAAGCGGTCCGGCGACGCGCCGACTAATTCGGCAAGTTCTTTTACGCTCACTTCAGCCATCGGGATTCCTCAATTGTGGACACGTCGCCACGGTCTTCAGCTCAGGTCACTGCTCTGCAAACCAGGGCGCGCGGGCGGTCATGATCAAGGTGCCGGCGCGCTCGCTGTCCATGCCTTCAATTTCCAGTAATTCGTCAACCGCCTGCTCGGCGAGATCTTCCATCGTAACGATGCCGCGAGCGGCGAGCTGGCTGGCCAGGGCCGCATCCATGCCCGCCATCGCGAGCAAGTCCTCCGCTGGCTCCGAGCTCATCAATTCCTCCTCCGAGGCGAGCGCCTTGGTCAACAACGCATTCTTGGCGCGGACGCGCAATTCCTCGGCCAGATCCTCGTCAAAACCCTCAATCGCGACCATTTCCTCGAGCGGTACATAGGCAACTTCTTCGATGGAGGTAAAGCCCTCCTCGGCCAGCAGCGCGGCCATCTCTTCATCAACACCGAGCTCGGCCACGAAAGTCTCGATAATACTCCCGGCTTCCTGTTCCTGCTTGACGGCAATTTCATCGACGCTCATGACGTTGATGTGCCAGCCGGTCAGCTGGGAGGCCAAGCGAACATTTTGTCCACTCTTGCCGATGGCCTGGGCGAGATTGCCTTCGGCAACGGCGACATCCATGGTGTGGGAGTCTTCATCGACGATGATCGACTCGACCTCGGCAGGCGCCATGGCGTTAATGACGAGCTGGGCGGGATTGTCGTCCCAGAGCACGATATCAATGCGCTCACCGTCCAGTTCATTGGATACCGCCTGCACCCGCGCACCGCGCATGCCGACGCAGGCACCGATCGGATCGATGCGGCCATCGTTGGTTTTCACGGCAATCTTCGCCCGCGAACCCGGATCGCGCACTGCCGCGCGAATCTCGATTACCTGTTCGGCGACTTCGGGCACTTCGAGGCGAAACAGTTCGATCAACATCTCGTTGCAAGTGCGGCTCATCAGCAATTGTGGACCGCGGCCCTCAGAGCGAATCGACTGGAGAACGACCCGAATCCGGTCGTTGATGCGAAAGACCTCGCGACCAACGAGCTCTTCCCGCGGCAACAGACCTTCGGCGTTATTGCCGAGATCGACGATGATGTGTTCGCGAGTTACTTTCTTGACCGTGCCATTCATCATTTCGCCAATCCGGTTGCGGTATTTGGCGACGATCAACTCGCGCTCGGCATCGCGCACTTTCTGCACAATGACCTGCTTGGCAATCTGGGCGGCGATGCGGCCGAACTCGATATTTTCGACGGTCTCTTCGTAGCTGTCGCCAGCGACCAGTTTCGGATCTTTTTCGTGCGCTTCCTCCAGGGTGAGCTGGGTGCCAAGCTCGGCAAGGACGTCATCAGCCACCACATCCCAATGACGGGTAGTGGTGTAAGCCCCGCTGACGCGATCGATAGCAACGCGAATATTGGCCTCTTCGTCGTAACGCTTTTTGGTGGCCATGGCCAGTGCCTGCTCCATCGCCTCGAAAATGATCTCTCGCGAGACGCCCTTTTCGTTGGAGACTGCCTCGGCCACCAGCAAGATTTCTTTATTCATCCGTAAGCCCTTCGTTTGTTCCCGTCAGAATCGCGGGATCAGATTTGCCCGGTCAATACTGGCGAGCGGGAAGACGTATTCGTGTTCATCCATCTCCAGGACGATCTCGTCCTCTACCACCGCAGTCAGCTTGCCCCGGTATTTGCGCCGCCCTTCAAAGGGCACTCGCAGGCGCAGGCTGATATCCTCACCGACATACATCCGGTACTGGTCGAGACAAAACAGGGGGCGGTCCATACCCGGCGACGACACTTCGAGGGTGTACTCGCCAGCCATCGGGTCTTCGACATCGAATACGCTGCCGAGCTGGCGACTGACTCGCTCGCAGTCGTCGATGCTGATGCCCTCGTCAACTCTTTCGATGTAGACCCGCAAAACACTGCTGGCACCTCGACTGAAAAAATCGATACCCCACAGTCCACAGCCGAGAGCCACTACCACCGGCTCGATCAATGCGGATAGCCTATCCTCTCGGGTTGTCATGCGCGCTCCGGTATGCCCGGCAGACCCGGGCACAGACCCGGTTTCGACCAATCGCACAATCCACACTAGCCAATTACTCTAGCCCAATAACAAAAAGCCCCTGAAAACAGGGGCTTTCCGCGCTACGCCTGATCAGGCGCAAATTTGGTAGCGGGGGCAGGATTTGAACCTACGACCTTCGGGTTATGAGCCCGACGAGCTACCAGGCTGCTCCACCCCGCAACGACACAATCTTGACGCTTGCCCCCGAAGGCCAATGAAGCAAGCCCTCGCCCCCGGCCGGATGACTCTGGTAAACCCACCCACTCCGAGGGCCGCGAAGTATAGTAGCTGGGGTGTTTAGGGGTCAAGGATTTTTCTGAGAGACAACTCAACATAAACGAACCGGAACGCTGACAGGGAAACACCACCGTAACGGGCATACCGGTGAAATTTCGATCCTACGCCGATCACCAAAATGATTGCAGCCACCGCCCCGCCGGCAATCCGGTTGACCGATCCGCCTCGGCCATGGTACCAAGACGCCTGACCAACGAAGGAAATCATCATGAGCGCAGGTACAACTCTTCCCGGAACCCCCGAACCCATGCACCTCTGGACCGGCGTCGGCGGGATCAAACTCGCGGGCGACTCCTGGGGTGACCCCAACGGTCCCCTGGTGCTGCTGCAACACGGCGGCGGCCAGACCCGCCATGCCTGGAAAGGCGCCGGCGAAACTCTCGGCGCTGCGGGCTACCATGCCGTTGCGTTTGACGCCCGCGGTCACGGCGACTCGGACTGGTCGCCCGACGGCGTCTACGGCATCGACATCATGGTCGAGGATCTGCGCTGCGTGGTGGCTGCGCTCGGCGGCCGCCGGCCGGTGCTGGTGGGCGCGTCCATGGGCGGCGGCACCAGTCTGGTCGCCACCGGCGAGGACCACGTCGACGCTACCGCCTTGGTACTGGTCGATATCGCCCCGCAGATTGAAATGGAGGGGGCCGACAAGATCCAGGCGTTCATGACCCAGAAGCCGGACGGCTTTGCATCTCTGGACGAAGTGGCCGACGCTATCGCCAGCTATCAGCCCCATCGCCAGCGCCCCAAGAATCTCGACGGCCTCGCCAAAAACGTGCGCCTCGGTGCCGACGGTAAATACCACTGGCACTGGGATCCCCGTTTCCGCTCGATGCGACGGGATCTGCCGCTGCGACGGCAGCGCATGGAGGCCTGCGCGCGGCGGCTGACATTGCCCACGCTGCTGGTACGCGGCGGGCTGTCCGACGTACTCAGCGAAGAGGGTGCGCAAGGGTTCCTGGGGCTGTGCAAGCATAGCGAATACGTCAATGTCGCCAACGCCGGGCATATGGTCGCCGGTGATCGCAATGATGTTTTTGGCAACGCGGTGATTGAATTTCTGTCCCGCAAAGTGCCGGTGAGTGGCGAGCCGGTGCAACCCGCCCACGAGACCCATCCCCACCGCGAGGGGCCGGACGTCAACGACCTGCCCTGAGCATTGTTTCGGCGCGCGACAGTCCTTGTAGAGACAGTCCCTTTAACAGCCGTATGGCGCGCGAGTTATGGCTTGCGCGCCATACGCTTCAAGCAAACGTCAAGCTGGCACTCGCTGGTACCACCCGCGCGAAGAATTTACCACTCGCACCACCACCAGCATCACCGGCACCTCGATCAGCACACCGACCACGGTGGCCAGCGCAGCGCCCGACGTAAAGCCGAACAGGCTGATCGCCGCGGCCACCGCCAACTCAAAAAAATTGGATGCGCCAATCAGCGCCGACGGACAGGCGATGCTGTGATCTTCGCCGACCTGGCGGTTGAGCCAGTAGGCGAGTCCAGAATTGAAGACCACCTGGAGCAGGATCGGCACCGCCAGCATCGCGATCACCAGCGGCTGCGCGATGATGGCCGGCCCCTGGAACGCGAACAGCAACACCAGCATCGCGAGTAATGCAATCGTGGACCAGTGTCCCATGGTCGCCAGCATGCGAGTGAAGACGGCGTCGCCGCGGGCGAGTAGCACCCGACGCAACCATTGAGCCAATATCACCGGCACCACAATGTAGAGCACTACCGAGGTCAGCAGCGTGTCCCACGGCACCGCAATCGACGCCATGCCCAGCAGCAGGCCGACGAGGGGTGCAAAGGCGAACACCATGATGATGTCGTTGAGCGCGACCTGCGACAGCGTGAACAGCGGATCGCCGCCGGTCAGGCGGCTCCATACGAACACCATCGCGGTGCAGGGCGCAGCGGCGAGCAGGATCAGCCCGGCGATGTAGCTGTCGAGCTGGTCGGCGGGGAGCCAAGGCGCAAACACCTGGCGCACGAACAGCCACCCAAGCAGTGCCATCGAGAACGGCTTCACCGCCCAGTTCACCAACAGCGTCACGCCGATACCCTTCCAGTGCCGCCGCACCTGGTGCAATGCACCGAAGTCGATTCTGACCAGCATGGGGATGATCATGACCCAGATCAGCAGTCCCACGGGAATATTGACCTGTGCCACCTGCAAGCCACCGATGGCCTGCACACCGGCGGGGAACAGCTTGCCAACCATGACGCCGGCGACGATGCAGAGGCCGACCCAGAGCGTGAGATAGCGCTCGAACCGGT
>JBPPNE010000179.1:0-3313 GCA_051306415.1 Porticoccaceae bacterium | reverse complement strand
ATCGACACCGCACTGAGCGCGGACAACAAGGATCCCAGCGACGAGGAGATAGACGCTGCTCTCCATGACCATATCCATCACGAGTTACTGGCGCGCCAGCAAGTGCCAGCGAAGGCGCTTTCCCAGCTTGCCAGTCAACGCGGACTGGCCGTCAAAGCCTATCTCGCCGACAGCGGCAGCATAGCGCCGGAACGGGTGTTCCTGGTCAGCGACGGCGCCGCCGGTCAACCGGCGCTAAGCGCCAAGCTGGCGCTTAGCGCGCTCTAGGGATGCTCTGAATAACCCGATTCCGTTCGTGGTGAGTCCTGAGCCCTGAGCTTGTCGAAGGGACGAAGGATCGAAGGACATATTCAGAGCATCCCTAGGCGCGGTCGCGTCGAATCGCCGCGGATTCCTTTACCCTTTTACGCTTTGCCACCACCTTGAAATGACTGCGCGCCACCGCGATATACACCAGCCCATTGACCGACGCCGCCACCACACCGAGCACAATCTGGACCTCCGGCGTCAGCCCTGGCGGATAGATCACCGGCAGCAGATAGTGCTCGACAAAACCGCCCGCGTAACCCGTATCGCCACCCGCCGCACGCAGCGATTTCTCCAGCGGCGTCAGCGGGCAGGTCCAGTCGAAGAACTCGATCAGCGATATCCACAGCGCCAACGGCAGATGGACGAAAATCAGCCATTTTCGCCAGTAATACAGCAATCCGCCGAGAAGTCCGAACACAATGAACAGGAGATGAACGGCGACGACAATATCGGCGAGCAGACGATAACTCATGGACTCGTTAACCCTTGCCGTCCGCTGTCCGATTTCGCAAGCGATGACTGCACCACCGGCACCCCACCAGCCAATTCAACGATCCAGATGACCGAGATCGCGACCCGGTGTGATGGCATCGCGCACCCGTTGCTTCAGCGCTTTCACGTCGGGAAAGCCGCCGTCCCGCTTGCGCTCCCAGATCACCGCGCCATCGATGCGAATCTCGAAGGTTCCACTCACCGGCGACGGCTTGAGAGCAACCTCGGCGATGTCGTCGACAAAGGTGTGGAGCAGCTCCTGCGCCATCCACGCCGAGCGCGGCAGCCAGTTACAGGCGGGGCAGTAGTGGATTTCGATGCGGGGTTTTATAGCCGGTATCTCAGTCATGATCCCGTCCATGGTAACGGTGGCACATAGCTTACACAGAAATAACTTGCCACCAACAGCATTTGCCCAGATCAGCAATAGCTGACCGCGGGGGGGGGGGGGTAGTGTGTTCGCTGAATCCGTGAGACGACAATACGCCGGCGGGTGCTTCAACTTGCCTTGCTGTTGTAGTTCCCTCTCTCACCCCGGAAAACTACAATTGAACTGGCGCGGCTTGTGTGGAAGCCCATGTTGTAGTTCCCTCTCTCACCCCGGAAAACTACAATAGAGTCCCAGGATTTACGATTGACGGAACAGTTGTAGTTCCCTCTCTCACCCCGGAAAACTACAATACAGAGCCACCAGATACCAGATAAGGCCGCGTTGTAGTTCCCTCTCTCACCCCGGAAAACTACAATCGAGATGAACAGGAGGAAACGGCGGCAGGAGTTGTAGTTCCCTCTCTCACCCCGGAAAACTACAATAGGGCAGCGCATGGTCCACCTCGGCATATCCGGCATCGAACAGGCGGTGGGTATCGATGGGCTGCAAGCTATAGGCGCACTGGCTGTCCTGCTCCCGGTAGAGTCGCCATTTCTGCAAGTCCATGGCCTTGGGTTCAAAGCCGAATTGAGTCACAAAGGCTGCGCGTGACTGGGTTTTTTCTTCCTGAAATTCTTTTTGTGCTTTTTCTATTTTGCGGCGTTCATCAAGCGGTCGGGAAAGATCGCGGGCCAGTTCGATATTGATGGCGGCCGGCGGGCCATATTCGCGCACAATGGCATTGACCAGCTTGCGGGCCTGGTTCAGTGCCCGATACACGACCGGGTTGATGATGACGCTTTTGTCCGGCGCTGGCAGATAACGGCCGCGGGCCTGATCGCCATCGGGCTTGCTGTGGTTATAGCCGGCGCTGGCGGCGGCCTCGTCATAACGCTGGCCCTGTTCCATAAACGGCAGCAGTTTTTTCAAAGCCTTTTGCGAGAGCTGGATAAACTGATCAAATGAAATTTCCAGCGCTGCGTCGATAATTGCTGCCTCTATACCTTCTGCGGTGAGCCATTGCCGCGATTCGGTATCATCCTTGAAGCAGGTCAGGGCGTAGGTGAGGGTGTCCAGTTTGTCGGCGTCAAAAGCATCGCGCTGCCATTGCGCATGCAGCCCGGCATCCTCATAGGCTTTGCGCAGTTTGTGATAGTACTTGGGTTCAAAGAATGCGGTGTCTTCCGGGTCTTTGTCCTTGCCTTTTGGGTCCTGCCGATAGGAAAGCAGATTGAATCGCGCGTGTTCGGGCAGTGCGAGTTCCTTGCGCACCTGCCTAAAAGTGAGCTTGCTTTTGATATAGGGCAGATTGATCAATTGCTGCCGCTCCTGATTCGTCAGTAAGCGGGTTTCGCCTGAAAAAGTAAGCTTCAGGTTGTTCAGCTTGCCGAGCCAGACAAAGCGTTCGGCGCGATAACTTGCCTTGGGAGCGCGAAACTCCGCTTTTTCGAAGGTGCATTTGCCGATCATCTTTAGCAGGTTAACGCCAGAAAGTGTCGGCTTGCGAGCCATCAGTAAGTCATGAACCGACTGCTCCAGCGCTTGTTTCGTGTGCGGGTTGCCCTGCTGGCGCTGCGCGGCAAACAGCAGGGCCAGTTCGGCCTCCAGATCCGCGCGGGCAAAGGTGTGGCTGTAATCGCCACCCTTGTTGCGTTTGTGGGCGGCAAAACTTTCATCTTTTGCCGCCAGCTCACCCATGGTGCGATAGCCTCCCGCTTCCAACATTTGCTGATTGCGCTTGACGCCCCCAAGCATCGCGCCGGCCTTTTCATCGGCCTTGGCCTCGCTTTTGCGGTTGGATTGGAAGCCACGATGCTTGACCAGGTGATACAGCGTGGCTGCCCATTCTTGCGGGGTGAGCGGGCGATCCAGACCTTCGGCACGCAAATCCCAGGGATTTTTATCCGGGATGACAAGTAGCTCAGGCAGATTATCTGTAAGCAGGCATTCCCGTTTGAATAGGCGGCGCAAGCGCAACAGTCGATGGGCTCGGCGCCGAATGCGGCGGCGTGTTAGCCGCGCTTCACGGCGGATTTTGTTGAGTGACTCACCCTCTTTTGCCGTCTCGGCCTTGTCGAAAGTGCGCACATGCAGGGCGATAATGTGGTTTTCGGTCAAGAGAGCGGCCCCAACCGAGGCAAT
>JBPPNE010000178.1:0-4494 GCA_051306415.1 Porticoccaceae bacterium | reverse complement strand
GTCTTGCCGTAGCATTTGAAGCCGTGGCGCAGGACGTGCAGCGTGCCCTTGATGTCGAGTTCCTTGGCGAGGCTGTCGAGCACCGTCGCGGGCGTCTTGGCCCCGAGCAGGGCTTCCAACTGCCCCCACTTGGTCGCCTGACTGTCTTTCAGGAAGCCGGTCACATCCTCGGGGAACAGCGCCAGCGTCTCGTCATAGGCGGTCGGCGCACGCTTGGCATAGCCGCCCGCGCCGACTAGTCCGGCTTCAATGGCGGTCTCGAAATCCCTTTCGGTGTGGCCGGGCATCAACTTGCTCCCGTATAGTCATAATGCACACGGAAAGTCCTGAGCATGGCAAAGACATCCTGATAAACCACGCCAAACTGAAGACACACATCGGGCAGTTTGATCTGGTTGCGTGACTCAGGTCTGGACTCTTCCAAAGTCACAACAACGCAGTCATTCACCTTCGCATAGGCGACCAGCCAGCCGTCAGCGCCGGTGGCGAATTTAGCCTTGGCGTCGTCATAATATTGGGGGTTGCGCTGCACCCAAAGCATGATCTCGGTATAGGTGGAAACCACTTTGGCGATATTGCAGTTCAGAAAGAAGCTTTCCGGTACCGATTCGCGAACCCACTTCACCAGGTCATCATCATCGCGCCCTTGAAGCAGCTCCTGCCGGTTACGATCCAGGCTATGAACCCGCCCAGCGTGGTGTAGGGCCAGCAGGCTATTCCAGAATCCGGGACACAGGTCGAACGCATAGTAACGGTTCTTGGCGGTGATCAGGACATCAGAATCAATGACATACATCATCAGGGCAGCTCTATACCCAGCCGGCGGGCATATTCCTGAAAGGCCCCGCCGTTGAGGCCAGTCAGGTCATAGGCCTGCTTGAACCCGATGCGCCCTTCCTTGGCGGAACGAACCACCTGGATGGCAAAGAGCTTGCCCACGCGCGCGTTCTGGTTGTTGTAGAAATCACCGCCGCCCTCGGATCCCTGTTTCTGCTTACGTTCCTGCCGCATATAGGCTTCATAGAAGTCAAAGAACCTTTGCCGCTCCACCAACTGCAAGTCCATGGCCCTGCGGCCAATCACAATCGGGCTCACCTTGAACCGACGCGCCAGCACCTCGAACGGTGCGGCATCGCGTTTTACCTCCGGCCAGCACGTCCGCAACTCAGCCTCTGGCACCAGAAACTCTGCGGCCGCCCGGTCGCAAAACATCTCTACTGCACCGCCATCCGGAAAGATGCCAGAAAAGCCAGATAGCCCAGAGCCTTCCGCCCCAAGCCAGATATGGGCCAACTCATGCGCCAGGGTAAACATCTGTGCCGACTTGGCATCCGCACCATTGACGAAGGTCAGGGGTGCAAGATCATCACTGAGTGCGAAGCCACGAAACTCCTCCACATTCAGTTTTCGACGGGTGTTATTGCCAACCACACCATTGACGACGGCCATGACACCCAGCGCTTCAATCGCTTGGCGCAGCGCACTGACAGCCTCTTGCCAGGTGCGTACCTCCGCTGCCCAGCCGTCACCCAGGCCGACCACACGCCGCATTTCCCGGCCAACCGCTGCCGGGTCGTCCGTCAGGCGTGCGCCACCAACAAAGGCAAGACGGTCGGCTTCGCATTCCAGGCGGGCTTCACGCAACCAGGCCTGACGCCGCTGCATGGCATAAATGGTATCCAGGAGGTCCGGGCTGACCGAACCAACATACCGATTGCTCAGCGTGCGAAAGTCGGAAATCGGCATGGGAATATCGGGTGGCTCGGGCAGGAACAGATAACCAAAGGGCACACGCGTCGCCCTGGCGAAGTCTTCCAATTGCTTGAATGTAGGCAACACCTCGCCACGCTCCCAGCTCTGCAGCTTGGGAAACTTGCCAGCAAGATCTTCAATGGCCAGATGGGCACGCTCCCGCGCCCATTGCACCAGTTCCGGATTGACCGCTACACGGTTCATGACACTACCTCCGGGGCGATTGTAGCCACCCAGGCATCGCGGGTCAGATTGGCTTCTATGGCGATTTCAAAATCGAGTTCGGTGTGGCCGGACATCAGGTGACCTCCAAGTCGAGCTTTCCGGTGACGGCGGCGGTGATGAGCGCGGCCCGATATTCGGTAAGCCTGTCAGCAAGCGCTTCGATCTTTCGAGTGGTTTGATCTAAAGCGATTTTTTGACTCTCAACTTGAGCGACGATTGCAGCTTGCTCGGCCGACGGTGGAATCAGTATGGGAGTGTCGAGCAGAACATCCGTTCTGAGGGCTTTGGTTCCATGGCCCGCTTCTCCCACCAACGTCATCAAGTAGCTTTCGATAGAAGCCATATACATCTGCAAGAATTCGGGCGACAGCCAACCCTTCGACTCCATTACCTTCATGTCTTGGTTGATCGTGTACACACCGGACGCGACTGCGACCGGGATGCGCCGCGCGAGGATCATTCCACGGATCACGAGAACCGCGTTCGGCTCCCGAAACTCCCGCAGTCCGTACTCTTCGACAGCTAATGCAGTCACCTTGTCGATGGAGCCCGAAAGGGCGTCGGACTTCATGTCCTTGGGTGAAATCCACGGTATGTCACCGTCCCAGTATTCAGTGACGGTCGTTGTCGGCGTGGATCCCGAAAGCAACCGAACGACGTGTCGAAGCCGCTTCACCTCCCAATGCGCCGGGATATCACCGAGCCAGTCGATGCCGGAGGGTTTCATGGGGGCGGCGGGGCTACTCGGGCTATCCATGCCCTCGCCCTTCGGGCCGTCGCCGGTGGCTGCGTTCAAATTAGCTCCCGGCAAATTTGTCAGGCCCTTGGTGACGGCGCGGGTGATGAGGGCCTGACGCTTTTCGGCCAGCCGGTCCAGCAGCGCGCGCTTCTTCTGGATCAGCCCGTCGATCCGCGCCGTCTTCTCATCCAGAAACCGCGCAATCCGCCGCTGGGTTTCGAGGGGTGGGAGGGCTAGCGGTGCTGCTTTAACCTTCTCCGCTGTGAAATGCGCGATGGTCGCCACGTTGCAGACCATCTCGACATATCCAGCTACCTTTAGAAAAGTGAACCAGTAGTAGATGAATTCGGGCAGGATGAGCACATCACCGATAGGTCGCACTCTATTGATTGCGTTTTGAAAGTAGTATTCATCATCGCTATCAAATACCGCTGTTCGACCTGCATCGCCCCCTTCGCTAACGAGTATGTCACCACGCCGAAGGCGAAAGCGCTCCACTTCCTGCGGTTTTATCCACATGCTGAAATCATGAGAAAGATCGAGGCCGCTCTTGGCGACATTGATGGCGCGTACATAGCGCTTCAATTCGTCTCTTTCAGAGGCCGGATCGTTTTGCAGCATCTTGCCGAGCTGAACGTCGCAATACTTGCCGACACTGGCTTTGATCCACTCGCTTGGAATCACCTCGAGCAGATTCATGCAACCAGCCCCTTCAACAGCCCGGCAATCTCGCCTTCCAACGCGGTGATGTCCGTCTCGATCTCATCCAGCGGGCGAGGCGGCTTGTAGACGTAGAAATGCCGGTTGATCGGGATTTCGTAGCCGACCTTGGTCTTGTCGTAGTCCACCCAGGCATCGGGCACATGGGGCAACACCTCGTGCGCCATATAGGCGTCGACACAATCGCGGAACGCCTCGACCAGCTTGTCATTGGGCTTGTCCGGCCCGAACTGCATCGGCAGCGGCAGGGCCGTGCCTTCGGGCAGCGGGATGTTCTCGGTGTCGCGCAATTCGCTGTCCGGCTCCGGCCTGCCCTTGGCGTCGCGGCAAATCTCGGCTTCCGGGTCACGTTCGCCCAGCGCGGCGAATATCGCCTTCCTGATGGGGGCCGCGATTTTCAGCCCGGCGCGTTGGGTGGCGCGGGTCACGTCGGCGTCGAACCCCTCGCGGTCCCTATAACGGCCCTTGGCTTCCAGCGTGGCAAGCATCGCGCGGATGGCGTCTTGCAGCTTGCCGCCTTCCTCTATCTCGCGCGCCGCCTTGTCGTCCTTGCGCTTCTTTGAGGTGGCCAGATTGGCGAAGGCGGACTGGTCATCCAGCCTGGCGATACGCTCTGCCGTCGCCGCGAAGTTCAAACGCAAGGGGCGCTCCACCGTCACCTTGAGGAAACCGAACTCGCGGTTCTCGAAGATGCGGGAAACGACGCGGGTTTCGGTGTCGCCGTTGATCCGCACCTCCGCCGTCTCGCCGTCGCGATAGCTGCCGTAGAGGCGGGTGAGGTGGCGGATCTGGTCTTCGGTGATCTCGTTGCGCTTGTTGTTGAGGCTCTTCTTCATGCGCTGGAAAAAACGCGTGCCGTCGATCAACTGCACCTTGCCGCGCCGCTCGGGCGGCTTGCGGTTGGTGACCAGCCAGACGTAGGTGTAAATGCCGGTGTTGTAGAAAAGCTGGTCGGGCAGCGCGACGATGGCGTCGAGCCAGTCGTTCTCGATGATCCAGCGGCGGATGTTCGACGGCCCCGACCCGGCATCGCCGGAGAACAGCGGCGAGCCGTTGAA
>JBPPNE010000177.1:0-2575 GCA_051306415.1 Porticoccaceae bacterium | reverse complement strand
CGCGGGAGAGGGGCCGGGGGAGAGGGGGAAAAGCGCGCCGCCATCTTCATCGGCCCCGAGTTCGGCACCGTCTCCCGCCCCGACTTGGTCGAAGCCGCCCGCGAGGCCGGCGACGCCGGCTTCGACGTGCTGATCGCCTGCGCCTTCAACTACGACGCCCACGCCAGCGAATTCGCCAAACTCGGCCGCATCCCCGTGCTCAAGGCGCGCATGAACGCCGACCTGCACATGGCCGAAGACCTCAAGAACACCGGCAAGGGCAACCTGTTCGTGATCTTCGGCGAGCCGGATATCGACATTCTCGATGCACCGGACGGCCAGCTCCAAGTCAAGGTCAACGGCGTCGACGTGTTCGACCCCAGCACCGGCGAAGTGCGCAGTGAATCTGCCTCCGGCATCGCCTGCTGGTTCATCGACACCGACTACAACGAAGAAAGCTTCTTCGTCCGCCACGCCTACTTCCTCGGCGCCAACGACCCGTACAAGGCGCTCAAGACCACGCTCAAGGCCGAGATCAACGAGGACGCCTGGGCGACGCTGAACAGCGACACCTCGCGGCCGTTCGCCAAGCCCAAGAGCGGGCGGATTGCGGTGAAGGTGATCAACCACCTGGGGGATGAGGTGATGAAGGTGTTCCGGGTATGATACGCAGGCGATATTTGATTGAGTTTAGTTAGTTTAATAAAATATACTAAATTCCGTAATTTCTATATAAGCTGCTAAGCATGGACCCGATAGCCAATCCCTACGCCCCCGGCGCGGGCACCCCCCCGCCCGAACTCGCCGGCCGCGATGCGCTGCTGGAAACGGTGCGCATCGCCATTGCGCGCATACGCGCTGGCCGACCTGCCAAGAGCGTGTTGCTGATTGGTTTGCGGGGTGTTGGCAAAACGGTTTTGCTGGATCGCATGCGCGACGATGCCGAGGCGGCTGGTATGCAAACCTTGCGCATCGAGGCACCGGAGGGACGCTCGCTGCCGGCGATTCTGGCCCCGCAGTTGCGACAGGCGCTGCTGCGCCTGTCGCGCAACGAACAGGCGCGGGAGTTCGGACACCGCGCACTGCGGGCGTTGGCCGGCTTTGCCAAGGGACTCAAACTGAAGTATCAGGACATCGAGGTCGGGTTCGACTTCGAGCCGGAACCAGGGCTGGCTGACAACGGCGATCTTGAGCACGATTTGCAGGCGCTTCTCGAAGCAGCCGGCGCTGCCGCCAAGCAAGCTGGCACGGCCCTGATTCTGTTCGTTGACGAGTTGCAGTACGTCGAGGAGGAACAGTTGGCGGCCCTGATTACCGCGCTGCACCGAACGGCGCAACGTCAGCTTCCGGTAGTGTTGGTAGGCGCCGGACCGCCCCAGTTGCCTGGGCGCATGGGCCGAGCGAAATCCTACGCGGAGCGGTTGTTCGATTATCCTGAGGTCGGTCCACTGGAACCTGAACCGGCGCGGGTTGCCATTGAAAAACCCGCGGCGAGCCAGGGCGTTTACTTCGAACCAGATGCGGTGCAGCGGATCGTGCGGGAAACCCGCGGTTATCCCTACTTTCTCCAGGAATGGGGCAAGCATGTGTGGGATGTGGCGCAGCAGTCGCCCATCACCGAGAACGACGTTGGCCACGCCTCGCAGGAGGCAATTGCCGCGCTTGACGAGGGTTTTTTTCGGGTGCGATTCGACCGGTTGACGCCTGCCGAGAGGCGCTATTTGCGCGCGATGGCGGAACTGGGTCCCGGACCCCACCGGTCCGGTGACGTTGCCGACAAGCTCGGCCGCAAGGTGACTACGCTGGGGCCGGTCCGCAGCCAGCTCATTGCTAAAGGCATGATCTGGAGCCCTAACCACGGGGACACCGCATTTACGGTGCCCATGTTCGATGAGTTCATGAAGCGTATCATGCCGGACGACGATTGGCGGCGCGACTGAACCCAGCCGCGCCGGGCCTGAGCTTTCACAAGCTGGACCGAGCGAAGGACCGGAACTTCTGGTTAGTGCGCGTGAACGATGACATCCGCATCATCGTCCATCGGACCGACACCAGCCTGCTCCTGTGCTACGTCGATCACCACAAGTCGCTGGCACTCTCCTTGCTTTTCAGCTTTCAGAATCGCTTCACTGCTCTTCTTGAAGACTGGAAACGCACCGATGAAATCCCCCGCTACGTATTTCGCCACTCTGAGCCGCGGCAAAATGGTGCTCTGGTGCTACCTGATCTGGTACCTGGCGACGCTCTGGTACCACTTCGATCCAGCGCCCGGCATTTGGATTAACTCCGTCGGCATCAGCCTGATCATCGGCATTGGGTTGTTGCTCAGCGTCGCGCGGCCAGCGGGAGCACCAACCGATCACTGGCAAACCGCGCGGCTTTTCCTGATGCCGTTTTGCGTGTCCAGTTTCGCTGCGCTGATCAAGAACAAACACTTTCTGTTCGTGTTTCCGACCGGCGGACGTGAGCTGGCGACTTCATTGGGCGCCTGCGCGGCCTTTATCGCCGTCGTCGCAATACTGAAGAAAAGGTATCGGCGCGCGCGGCGCTAGCGCGGATGCTCCCTGGGAACCACGTCGAGCAGGAAAGTCACCGG
>JBPPNE010000176.1:0-2539 GCA_051306415.1 Porticoccaceae bacterium | reverse complement strand
GCCGACCACCGCATCAACGCGATCTTCGATTGGGAGTTGGCCTACCTCGGCGACTATCACGACGATCTCGCCTGGGCCAGCCTGTCGGTATTTGGTGGCGCCGACGAGCACGGCCGGCCGCTCGCCAGCAGCCTGTTGTCCATCGAGGAGTTTGTCGAAAAATACCAGCGCTACAGCGGTTTCAGTGTCGACCCGAAGAAGCTGTTTTATTTCCAGGTGTTCTCGTTGTACAAAATCGCCGTCATCGCCGCCGCCGCCAGTCTGCGCGTAGCCCACAGCCGCAAGACTCACCTCGACGCCATGATGAACCTCGCCAGTGGCATCGGCTATGTCGCCATCTCGGAGCTCAGCCGGATACTCGAAAGGGCCTGAATCACCGATCCGCCTTCACCTGCGCTGATGATCCGCCGCTGCCCGCGGCAACGGCGGCGCCCGCCGGCCAGCGCGGATCGTTCGCGCCAAAGATGTAGTGACCGTCACTGCCGATGCTCTGGGTGCGCCCGAGGGCGATCGGCTCCTTCTGCAAGACATGGCCTCTGGTACGCAGAATGGCCAGCGTGTCCGGGCTGATGCCACGCTCCCAGAACACCTGATCGGGCAGCCACTGGTGGTGGATGCGCGGCGCGGCGGTAGCTTCCGCGACATTCATGTTGAAATCCACGACGTTCAGCAGAGTCTGCATCACGACCGTGATGATAGTGCTGCCGCCGGGGCTGCCGAGCGCCAGCACCGGTTTGCCATCCTTGAACACCAGCGCGGGCGTCATCGACGACAGCGGTCGCTTGCCGCCGGCAATCGCATTGGCCTCGCCGCCGACAAGGCCGTAGGCATTGGGCGCGCCCGGCTTCGACGAAAAGTCGTCCATCTCGTTGTTGAGCAGGAAGCCGGCGCCGGCCACGGAAATACCGCTGCCGTAAGCGAGATTGATGGTGTAGGTATTGCTGACCACATTGCCGGCGCTGTCCCACACCGAAAAATGCGTGGTTTCGGTGCTTTCCCTGGGCAGTGTCTGCGCCGGTTTCACCTGCACTGAGGGTGTGGCGCGGACGAGATCAATGCCGGCGCGGACGCGGGCGGCGTAGTCCTTGCTGGTCAACTCAGTCACCGGTACCGGGTGAAAATCCGGATCGCCCAGATATTCGCTGCGATCGGCGTAGGCGCGGCGCATGGTCTCGATCAGGCGATGCAGATAGTCGGCGCTGTTGTGACCGAGACTTGCGAGATCCCAGCCTTCGAGCACATTCAGCATCTGCACCAGGTGAACCCCGCCGGAAGACGGCGGCGGCATCGCGGCGATCTGGTAACCACGGTAGCTGCCAACCACGGGGTCGCGCTCCACCGCGCGATAGGCGGCAAGATCCTCCGCATTAATCAGGCCGCCGCTGCGCGCCATTTCGGCGACGATGCGCTCGGCGATGGCGCCGCGATAGAACGCGAGGTCTCCCTCGGTCGCGATCTGCCGCAAACTCCAGGCGAGATCGGGTTGGCGCCAGAGGTCGCCCGCACGCAGCAGCGTGCCGTCGGGGCGGAAGAAATACTTCACCGAGGCCGGCGATTTGCGCAGCTGTTGTTCCGAGCGCTGGAGCGAAAACGCCAGCGGATAGGTGACATGAATCCCGCCATCGGCGAGGTGGATCGCGGGCTCCAACACCGTCGCGAGCGGCAGGCTGCCATAACGCTTGAGTGCCTGGGTCAGGCCGGCGACGGTACCGGGCACGCCGGCGGACAAATGGCTGAAGCGCGCCTTGCTGTTGTCGACATTGCCCTTGGCGTCGAGAAACAGATCCCGATGCGCGCGGCGCGGCGCCATTTCCCGGTAATCGAGCGCGATGGTGCGGTGCTCCTTGGCCAGATAAATCATCATGAAACCGCCACCACCGAGATTGCCCGCCTGCGGCAAAGTCACCGCGAGGGCGAAGCCGGTGGCGACGGCCGCATCGACCGCATTGCCACCGCGGGCGAGAATCTCCGCGCCCACCTGACTCGCGACCGCCTCCTGCGATACCACCATGCCGCGCTCGCCAATAACGGGGTGAAAGCGTGCGGCGCTGTCGTAGAGATCGCCACCAGCGGGAGCTTCCGCCCACCCGCAAGCGGCAGTAAACAACAGCAACGCACTAAATCTGAGTTTGAACACGCTCATGAAAGCTCCTCAGCGCAGCGCTAGCGGGCTACGGGCAACGGATGGCGGAATCTCTGTCTACAATGAGAGCACTGTAGGATTGTAACCTGAGCTGGCGCCCAACAACGGGCCGCTCAGGCGCGGCATCCAAGGAGGCCTGATGACGATGGGAGATATCGAATTTTTCGCGATCAACGTGGAGCAGGCTGACTGGGAGCAGGCCCGCAGTCATCTGGACGCCATTAATTCGGAAATTCGTCGTGGGGAGCCCGCATTGGACGCTCGAGCAGATCAACAAAATGATGGCCCCAATGCGCTGTACTGGCTCGCTTGCGGCGCCGGCAAGGTTCCGCTGGGCGCGGCCGAGCTAAGCCACGGGCGCTTGGCTAGGGTAGCCGTGGCACCGCGGTTTCGTCG
>JBPPNE010000175.1:0-9974 GCA_051306415.1 Porticoccaceae bacterium | reverse complement strand
TCATGGTTTTCTCCATCCAGGGTTGCTGGGAGTTTGGCCGAGAGTGTTGCGGGGGCTGTCGCCGCAAAATCCGCCGCCCGCTGAATTCTTGTGGTGTGAACGCGGATTGCGGATTGAAGCCATGGTCGCATATTTTGCGCACGCACGGCGCAACGGGTATGCTAACCGCCTTATTTTTGCTGGGGAGATCCATGGAAAACTTGCCTGCACTGACGCCGGTACGAGCGGGTCATGAAATCGATGAAGCTGCCCTGTTGAGGTACCTGGAAACCCATGTTGAAGGTTTCAAGGGACCGCTGAAAGTGCTTCAGTTCGACGGCGGCCAGAGCAATCCCACCTTCAAGCTGGAAGCCGGCTCCGGCAACTATGTAGTGCGCAAGCAACCCCCGGGTGAACTGCTGCCCTCCGCTCACCAGGTGGATCGCGAGTACCGCGTCATGCATGCGCTGCGCGACACCCCGGTACCGGTGCCGAAAATGTACGCGCTGTGCGAGGACACCGCCGTCATTGGCACCAAGTTCTATGTGATGGAGATGGTGGAGGGCAGAATTTTCAAGGAGCCGTTGCTGCCAGGCCTCAGCAACGGCGACCGCCGTGCAATCTACCGTGATGTCGCGCGCGTGCTCGCTGAGCTCCATAAAGTCGATTACAAGGCTATCGGGCTTGAGGACTTCGGGCGTCCCGGCAACTACTACGACCGCCAGATTTCGCGCTGGACCAAGCAGTACCTCGCGTCCAAAACTGAAGACATTGAATCCATGGAGGGGTTGCTCGACTGGGTGCCAAAACACATCCCGCCGTCCACCGAAACCTGCATCGCCCACGGCGATTACCGCATGGGTAACATCATGATTCACCCGACCGAGCCGCGCGTGATCGCCGTGCTCGACTGGGAGTTGTGTACGCTCGGCCACCCGTTTGCCGACGTCGGCTATGCGTGCATGGAGTACTATGCCGATTTTTATGGCGAGATCACGCTGCGGCGGCCCGATCTCGCCGATCTCGGCATCCCCTCGGTGGACGAATTCGTCGCTGACTACTGCCGCTTTGCGGGACGCGAACGGCTCGACAACTGGAACTTCTACGTCATCTACAACCTGTTCCGCTCCGGCGCCATCGTGCAGGGCGTCTACAAGCGGGGCCTCGATGGCAATGCCAGTTCGACCAACGCGCTGGACTACAAGGACGAATGCCGCAACCGGGTCGATCGCGCCTGGGCGCTGGTGCAGGCATTGTAAAAATTCATCGCTTCAACCGCAGCAAACCGGGGCGCAACGCCCCGGTTTGCTGTCTGCTCCAGTGATTTTCCGAAAATAAGCTGCGCGAAATCTAGAGCACGATCCCGGCCATCAGCTCGATGGCTTCCTTGCTGACATCCCCAAGCAGCAGCGTCGAGACATGGCCTTTCTTGCCGGCGTCGAGCCAGCGCTGAGCACGGTCGCGGATGCGCGCGGCGGGGCCGACCAGATGGCAGGCGTCGACCAGCGCATCGGGCACCGCCGCTGCCGCTTCGTCCTTCTTGCCCGCCAGATAGAGATCCTGGATTTTCACCGCCGCGCCCTCGTAGCCGAGGCGCTTGGCGTAGTCGTTGTAGAAGTTCTTGCTGCGTGCACCCATGCCGCCGATGTAGAGCGCCAGGTTGTCTTTTAGCGGCTTCATGCAGGCCTGGATATCGTCGCCGACGATGACGCGGACGAAGGGGGCGATATCGAAATCCTGTAGCGATTTGCTGCCGCCCGCTGCCGTAAAACCTTTGTTGACCGGCTCGGCAAAGACTTGGTACTGCTCCGGATCCATCCACACGGGGAAGAAGCCATCGGCGACTTCCGCAGCCGCCTGGACGCCCGCGGGGGTGATGGTGGCCGCGTAGATCGGAATGCGGTCGTCGCAGTGGAGAATGCTTTTCAGCGGCTTGCCGAGGCCGGTGGCGCCCGGCCCGGCATAGGGCAATTGGTACATCTTGCCATCGAAGGTAACGGGCTCCTGGCGCTCGAAGATCTTGCGCATGATCGCAATGTACTCCTTCAGCCGGGTTACCGGCGCGCCATAAGGCACCCCGTGCCAGCCTTCTACCACCTGCGGGCCGGACGCCCCCAGGCCGACGATGAAGCGGTTGCCAGAGAGTTGGGACAGCGACATCGCGGTCATCGCTGCCATCGCCGGCGTACGCGCCGGCATCTGCATGATCGCGGTGCCGACTTTGATCTTGCTGGTGTGGGCGAGAATCCAGGTCGCAGTGGAAACCGCATCGGAGCCATAGGCTTCCGCCGTCCATACCGACGAATAGCCGAGGCTTTCGGCGAGTTTGATCTGCTCCAGCGGGCTCTTGATCCTGCTGCCGGAATAGCCTGCCATTAAACCGAGTTTCATGTGTCCTCCGATGTCCGCTGGTGGGACGTTAGTGATAATGGCCCTGTGAGTCTGCGCCCGTAGCTTAGCAAACTCACTCTGTCGGCGACATGCGACGAAAGTGCCACAGCGTCACCGGATCAGCAGGCGTAATCAGTCGGTTTGCCAAGTCCGTGACTACGATTGCATGTCGTGGCGAAGCTTTTATATTGGACTGGCTGCGGTTCACCCGTATTCTGGCCTCCTCGGACGGCGTATTATCCGCACGCTTGTTAGCGCGGCGTCAAGCATCGCCAAAAACCCGGACTCAGTTGGCTAAACCTTGCATCAGTACGCGCTTCCTCAGAGCCCCCGATTGGCTAAAAACAACTTTGACCTGCTCCGGCTGTTATTTGCCGGCACGGTCTGCTTGGTACACGCGTATCAGCTCTCCGGGTACAGCGAGCTGAGCTGGATTGTGACGATTTTGTCATCGACAATCGCAGTCAAAGGGTTTTTTGTTGTCAGTGGGTTTCTGGTATTGATGAGTTACGAACGCTCGTCGTCTCTCATTGCTTAGGCCAGCAAGAGGGTGCGCCGGCTCTATCCGGCCTATGCCGCCGTTGTCATCTTACTGTGCGGTGGCGCTCGTAGGGGTGAGTGCTGAACCTGCGGAGAACTACTTTTCTCGGCAGTGGCTCGGCTATCTCGCTGCAAACCTCAGTTTTCTGAACTTCCTGCAGCCCACATTGCCGGGTGTCTTTACGTCGAACCGGCTTGTGGCGGTTAACGGTGCACTGTGGACTCTCAAAGTAGAAGTCATGTTCTACATGGTGACCCCAGTGTTTGTGTATTTGTTTCGCCGCTACGGACGTTTTCCGCTGTTGTTCGGCTATTACAAACGTGCTACTGATTTTATATGGGCTGCTTTCGCGGTTTCGGGGCAACGGGGGCAACAGGTTAGGGTAATACTGGCGGCCGCGGAGTTGGGCATAAAGCGTGGTTATTTGCTAGCCTCGAGTTCCCACGCGCCGGCATTGGCGCTGGAAAACACCTATATCCCTTTGGCCTGCTTGGCCGCATTGCCGATGTAGGTTGCGGGTGTCAGCGCTTGGAGCGCGGTTTTTGCCTCCGCCGGCAGATCGAGGCTGTCGATGAATATCCGCAGCGTTTCTTGGGTGATCGCTTGGCCGCGGGTCAGCGCCTTCAGTTTTTCGTAGGGTTCGGCAATGCCGTAGCGACGCATGACGGTCTGGATCGGTTCGGCCAGCACTTCCCAGGCGTTGTCGAGGTCCGCCGCCAGCCGCTCGCGGTTTAGTTCGAGTTTGTGCAGGCCTTTCTCGGTGGCGCCGTAGGCGATCAGGCTGTAGGCAAAGCCGACACCCATATTGCGCAACACGGTGGAATCGGTGAGGTCGCGCTGCCAGCGCGAGATCGGCAGCTTGGCCGCCAGGTGGCTGAACACGGCGTTGGCCATGCCCAGATTGCCTTCGGAGTTTTCGAAGTCGATGGGGTTGACCTTGTGCGGCATGGTGGAGGAGCCGACCTCGCCGGGCAGGGTTTTCTGGCGGAAGTAACCCAGCGAGATGTAACCCCAGATGTCGCGGTCGAAATCGATGAGGATGGTGTTCAGGCGGGCGATGGCATCGAACAGCTCGGCGATGTAATCGTGGGGCTCGATCTGGGTGGTGTAGGGGTTCCCGGTGAGTCCGAGTCCGCTGATGAATTGCTCGGCGTTGGCGTTCCAGTCGACGTCCGGGTAGGCGCACAGATGGGCGTTGTAGTTGCCGACGGCGCCGTTGATCTTGCCCAGCAACTCGACGTCGGCAATGCGCGCGACCTGGCGGCGCAGACGGGCGACGACATTGGCGAATTCCTTGCCGACTGTCGTCGGTGTGGCGGTTTGGCCGTGGGTGCGCGCGAGCATGGGGATATCGCTGAACTGATGCGCCTGGTGAGTCAGCGCCAGTACCACGGCGTCAATCGCGGGCAGCAGGATCTGATCGCGCCCAGCTCTCAGCATCAATGCGTGAGCGAGGTTGTTGATGTCCTCGGATGTGCACGCAAAATGGATGAATTCGCTGACCGCGTGCAGCTCCGCATTGGCGGCAAGACGCTCCTTGAGAAAGTACTCGACGGCTTTGACATCGTGGTTGGTGGTGCTTTCGATGGCCTTGATGCGAGCGGCGTCAGCTTCGTCAAATTCAGTCAACAGGGTTTCGAGAAACGTATTCGCCGCGGCTGAAAACGGCTTCACTTCCCCGATGGCGGGATTCCGCGCCAGTTGCTGAAGCCAGCGGATCTCCACTTCGACGCGAAAGCGGATCAGCCCGTATTCACTGAAGAGTTCCCGCAAAACTGCCGTCTTGCTGCCATAGCGGCCATCGATGGGGGAGATTGCGCTGAGAGAGGAGAGATTCATGAGCGTGACCGGGGCTTTGGCTGTGGCGGAATTCTAACCGATGCGGCTGGATTTGCCGGCGGCCGCTGAAGGGAGCTGACGTCGGTGCAGTCAGGGATCATTGCCCGGTGGGAGTGGATTGAGCGGGGGAGCCGGTGAGGCGGTGGAGGACTGCCGCCGTTCCAATTGAGTCTGCAGCTGTTTGAGTTGGGCGAGCAGGGGCTTGCGCAACAGAATCAGGTGCCAGCGTCTGCCACCGAGATGGTGCCAGTGGATGCCGGCGCGGATACCGGCAAAGAGCAGGCAGCGCACTCGGTTGACGATTGCCGGTTGTTGCAGATAGCCGCCATCGCCATTGACCTGGATACGCAGATCGAGCGTGCTGATGGTTTGCTGATACAGCCCGGCCAGTCTGGCGATGACATTGTCATGGGTCGGGGAAAAATACGCCGCCTGCGTGTGGGCTTCGCCGATGCCCGCGACTATTTGCGCCATCATCGCGGGGTTCCGGTGCAGCTTCCGCTCCAGCTGGAGGACGCCGATAACATAGCGCAGGCAATTGCTCGGCAGCTTCTTCCGGGTTAATTGCTCATCCATCGCGGTGATGCCGACCGCGAGGTTGGCAATGCCGCCAAACAGGGCTTCCGTCGACGACGGGTCCTGTTCCAGCAGGCTGTTCAAGGCCGTGGCCAGATTGTCGGTCGCGACTTGCCCGGTGCGCGCGAGCACATCCACCAGATGGCAGGCCTGGAAGACGCCGGCGAGCGCCAGCGTTTGATCGCGAGTGGGAGTCTTGATCATCCGTTGTTCTCGATCAGCGCGATGGTTAATGGTGGTTAACTGTGGTTTCGATCACACCACCACCGAGGCAGTGATCGCCAGCGTAGAAAACGACGGACTGGCCGGATGTCACCGCCCGCTGTGGGCTGTCGAAATCGACGTGGCAACCGGAGCCGACGATGGTCACCTGGCAGGATTGGTCAGGCTGCCGATAGCGGGTTTTCGCGCTGGCGCGAAAAGTCTTCCGCGGGGGCTCGCCATTGATCCAGTGGACGCTGGAGGCGGTCAGGCCGGTACACATCAGCAAGGGATGGTCGTTGCCCTGGACAACGATCAGCGTGTTGGTGGCGAGGTCTTTGCTGGCGACGTACCAGGGCGCTTCGTCGGCATCCCTGACGCCGCCGATGCCGATGCCTTGGCGCTGGCCGAGGGTGTAGAACATGAGGCCATTGTGGTGCCCCATCAGATCGCCGTCGGACGTGCGGATGTCGCCGGGTTGAGCCGGCAGGTACTGGGTCAGAAAATCGCGGAAGCGCCGCTCGCCGATAAAGCAGATTCCCGTGCTGTCTTTTTTGTCGTGCGTGGTCAGGCCGTGTCGTTCGGCGAGTTGACGGACGGCAGGCTTCGCCAGTTCGCCGATGGGGAACAAGGTTTTCGCAAAGGCGGCTGCATCGACGGCGTGGAGGAAGTAGCTCTGATCCTTGTTGGCATCGAGACCCTTGAATAGCTGAGCCTGGCCGTGGTGATCCCGGCGGCGCGCGTAGTGGCCGGTGGCAATGTGATCAGCGCCGAGAATCTGCGCATACTCCAGAAACACTTTGAATTTGATTTCGCGGTTACAGAGGATGTCCGGATTGGGCGTGCGCCCGGCGGCGTACTCGTTGAGAAAGTGTTCGAATACGTTATCCCAGTATTCAGCGGCGAAATTCGCCGTGTGCAGGGGAATCCTCAGGGTGTCGCACACCTGTTGCGCGTCCGCCAGATCGGCCTTTGCGGTGCAATATTCGGTGCCATCGTCCTCATCCCAGTTTTTCATGAACAGTCCTTCCACCGGGTAGCCCTGCTGCAATAGCAACAGCGCGCTGACGGAGGAATCGACGCCGCCGGACATGCCGACGATGACCTTGGTGGGGGATGGCATAGGGTAACCCAGTCTGACAGCGGCGAATTTTAGCGGTAATCGCCGATTATCCCTAGCGGATAGCGCCGGCCGGACAGGTGATCATCAATGGCCTTGAGAACCAGGGGGCTGCGCATCTCGGCGTGGCGCTCGCGCAGCTGCTGCGGACTGAGCCAGAGGACGGCGGCGATATCGGGGTCAAGTGCCCGGTGTGGGTTGTGGTGAATAGGGTCGCAGGCGAAGTTGACCCGGTAATAGGTAACCCGGCTACAGGAAGCGCTGGAAGTGGGCGCGGTGTAGATCGCAATGCCCAGCACCGCGGTCGCCCGCACGGACCAGCCGGTTTCCTCAAGCGCTTCGCGCTCGACGGCCTCGATGAGGGATTCACCGGGTTCGACATGGCCGGCCGGCTGATTGATAACAGCGCGCCCCTGATCCACTTCGCTGACGCAGAGGAAGTGGTTGTCGTGGCAGACCAGCGCCGCGACGGTAAGGTGAATTTTATCGGGCATGCGGGGGTCGCTGCCGTCGAGTGGCTGCCGGGTATGATTCCATCGTCGACAATTGCTCAATCCGGTACTCTCCCGGCTGCAAAACGCCGAGTTTCCAGGGGCCGACCTGGACTCTGATGAGTCGCAACGTGGGATGCCCGACCGCCGCCGTCATCCGCCGTATCTGGCGATTGCGGCCCTCGGTGAGGGTGATTTCGAGCCAACTGGTCGGTATCTGTTGCCGGTGCCGGATCGGTGGTACTCGCGGCCACAGCGCGGGTTGCGGGATAACTCTGGCAGCGGCTGGGCGGGTCTTGCCGTCGCGGAGCACGACCCCGGTGCGGAGGTGCTCTAGCGCTTCTTCGGTAACGACGTTTTCCACCTGCGCCCAGTACACTTTGGGTTGCTTGGCGTCGGGCTGGCTGATGCGATGTTGCCAGTCGCCATCGTCTGTCAACACCAGCAGGCCTTCGGAATCACGGTCCAGACGGCCAGCGGCGTAGATCCCCGCGAGTGGCAGATAACTCGCAAGTCCCGGGTGACCATCGGCGGGCGTAAACTGGCTGAGGACACCAAAAGGCTTGTTAAAACAGACCAGTCGGGACATTTCGGTTGGCGGGATTCCGGAGTTGTAAAACGACTACAGGCGTCGTGGATGGCGTGCTAGAATTCGGCTCCGCACACCGGCCTTTTACCTGACAACACGGAGATAAGCAATGGGGTTTCAACACATCAAAGTGCCGACAAACGGCGAGAAGATAACCGTGAATGCGGATTTTTCCCTGAATGTGCCCGACAGGCCGATTATTCCCTTCATCGAGGGTGATGGCACCGGCGCCGATATCACGCCAGTGATGATCAAGGTCACCGACGCCGCCGTCGCAAAGGCCTATGGCGGTAGTAAAGCCATCGCCTGGATGGAGGTTTACTGCGGTGAGAAGGCGGCCGAGCTCTACGACGGCGACTGGTTTCCCAAGGAAACGCTGCAAGTATTGAGAGAGTACGTGGTGTCCATCAAGGGTCCGTTGACGACGCCGGTGGGTGGCGGCTTTCGCTCGCTCAATGTTGCGCTGCGCCAGGAGTTGGATCTGTATGTGTGCCAGCGCCCGGTGCGCTGGTTCACCGGGGTGCCCTCACCGGTGAAGGAGCCGCACAAGGTCGATATGTGCATCTTTCGCGAGAACGCCGAGGACATCTACGCTGGTATCGAGTGGAAGGCGGGGTCCGCGGAAGCTGACAAAGTGATCAAGTTCCTGCGGGAGGAGATGGGCGTTACCAAGATCCGCTTCGCCGAGAACTGTGGGATTGGCATCAAGCCGGTATCCGAGGCGGGCACCAAGCGACTGGTCCGCAAGGCGATCCAGTATGCGATCAATCAGAACAAGCCTTCGGTCACCCTGGTGCACAAGGGTAATATCATGAAGTTCACCGAAGGCGCTTTCTGTGACTGGGGTTATGAGTTGGCGAGGGACGAATTCGGTGCCACGCCAATCGACGGTGGCCCCTGGCACAACTTCAAGAACCCGGTCACGGGCGCGGAGATTGTCATCAAGGATGTCATCGCGGATGCCATGTTGCAGCAGATCCTGTTGCGACCGGCGGAATACAGCGTGATTGCGACGCTCAACTTGAACGGCGATTATCTGTCCGATGCGCTTGCGGCGCAGGTTGGAGGGATCGGCATCGCTCCCGGCGCCAATAATTCCGACGATGTCGCCGTGTTTGAGGCCACTCACGGTACCGCCCCCAAGTACGCGGGTCAGGACAAGGTCAATCCGGGGTCGGAAATTCTGTCGTCTGAAATGATGCTCCGCCACATGGGCTGGAATGAGGCGGCGGATCTGATCGTCAAGGGTATCGAGGGGGCTATCACCGCGAAAACGGTGACCTATGATTTTGAGCGGTTGATGGTGGGGGCGAAATTGTTGTCCTGCTCACAGTTTGGGCAGGCTGTCATCGATCACATGTGAAAAGTGGTGGCTTGCGAAGGACGGTGCGCTAATGAGGTATAGCCGGGCCGCCAATTCGGAGCGGATTCAGTACGCTCAGGAAGACAAAGCCCTCCGATACAGGGGGGCTTTGTTGTTTTCGGCCAATAAAAAAAGGGGTTTGCGACGGGGATTACGAAAGCGTTGGTTCCGGAGCTTCGCGAGCAGTGCGGACGTTCAGGTTGCCGGGGTTAGGGGCTGAGGCTCGCTCGCTCGGTTTTGCGCAGGATCGGATGCGGAGAGCATGGGCGCCTTTCTCGCCCTGGACAATGTCAAAGTCTACTTCTTGACCAGCTTTCAGTGTCTTGTAGCCATCCATTTCAATGGCGGAGTAGTGGGCAAAAATATCGCTTCCGCTCTCCTCCGAGAGGATGAAGCCATAGCCTTTGGCATTGTTAAACCACTTTACGGTTCCTGTCGGCATGGGGAGCCTCGCTGATCAAGCAATTATATTAATTATTAATTAACCAAGTATTCGTAATAACGGGTCGCTGGAAAGTTGCGGGAAACGGAACAGGATCGACCCTGCTAGCTACTTTCTATCGGTAATCTGCCGGCAAGTCAAGCTTTCAGACAGTGCTGAAACAGACAAAAAAACTCTTGTGCGATGGCGCGAAACTGGTGCAAGAGTCGGTGGGGCGGGTTATTCTAATCGCATGTCTAGACGTACGTTTTTGGCGACGCGCATCTCTCTCGGCCCGATCCCACAGGATCCTGGGAGACACTTTGATGAGATGGTTGCCGAGGCCAAGCCCAAGCTGAAGAGGCCACCGCTGTATCGCGTGGTTCTGCTCAATGACGACTACACGCCGATGGAGTTTGTGGTTGAGGTTCTCGAGGCGTTTTTTTTCATGGATCGGGAGTTG
>JBPPNE010000174.1:0-14806 GCA_051306415.1 Porticoccaceae bacterium | reverse complement strand
CACCGAGCCGCGCCACACCAACGGACCCAGCACCAAAAACGACAAAGGGCCAAGCGGCCCCCTGCATCACTCTTGGCGGGCATTCAGGAATGCGCTAGCGTCCGCCCACCGGATAATTGGGCGCTTCTTTGATGATGCTAACGTCGTGGACATGGCTCTCGCCAATGCCCGCGCTGGTGACCCGGACAAACTGCGGCTTGGTCCGCATGGCTTCGATATCGCTACAGCCGGTGTAGCCCATCGCCGAGCGTAAGCCACCCATCATCTGGTGGATGATCGCGGACACCGGCCCCTTGTAGGGCACCCGACCCTCGATCCCTTCCGGCACCAGCTTTTCGGTGCCCGCACTGGCGTCCTGAAAATAGCGATCGCTGGAACCCTGGGTTTTGGCCATCGCGCCCAGCGAACCCATGCCGCGATAGGCCTTGTAGGTACGGCCCTGGTACAGCTCGATCTCGCCCGGCGCCTCCTCGGTACCGGCCAGCATCGAGCCGACCATGATGCAGTCGGCACCGGCGGCAATGGCCTTGGCGATATCGCCGGAAAAGCGGATGCCGCCGTCCGCGATCACCGGGATGCCGCTGCCTTCGAGCGCGCGGGTGACATCCGCGATGGCGGTTATCTGGGGCACACCAACGCCGGTGACGATGCGCGTGGTGCAGATCGAGCCCGGCCCGATACCGACCTTGACGCCGTCGGCGCCGGCTTCCGCCAATGCCAGCGCCGCCTCGGCGGAGGCGATATTGCCGCCGATCACCTGCACGGAGGGAAAATGCTGTTTGATCCAACGTACCCGGTTAAGCACGTTGAGGGAGTGGCCATGAGCCGTGTCCACGACGATCACGTCGACACCCGCGGCAGCGAGCGCGGCTACACGCGCGTCGGTGTCGGCGCCAGTGCCCACCGAGGCGCCGACCCGCAGGCGTCCCTGGTCGTCCTTGCTGGCACTGGGGTAGCGCTCGGCCTTGTCGATGTCTTTTACCGTGATCAGCCCGCGCAGATCGAAGGCTTCGTTGACGACGAGAATTTTTTCGATGCGGTATTTGTGCAGCAGGCTCTTGACGTGCTCGGCTTCCGCCCCCTCCGACACCGTCACCAGGCGCTTCCGCGGCGTCATCACGGTATCAACTGAAGCATCGAGATTGGTTTCAAAACGGACATCGCGGCGAGTGACGATGCCGACCAGCTCGCCGTTCTTCAACACCGGCACACCGGAGATGTTGTACTCCCGGGTCAGATTGATCAGGTCGCGGATGGAGGCGTCGGCGTCAATGGTGATCGGATCCTTGACCACGCCGCTCTCGAACTTCTTGACCGCGCGCACTTCCAGCGCCTGCTGCTCAATCGACATGCTCTTGTGGACGATGCCGATGCCGCCCTCCTGGGCCAGCGCGATCGCGAGACGGGCTTCGGTCACGGTGTCCATCGCGGCGGACACCAGCGGGATGTTGAGCTGGATAGCACGGGTCAGGCGGGTGCACAGGGAGACGTCGGTCGCTACCACCGACGAGTATCCAGGCACCAGCAGAACGTCGTCGAAGGTCAGCGCTTCCTGGGCTATTCGCAACATGATGGCTGTCAACCCGTCTCGAAGGTGGGAGACGGCCTAGTATATCGGCGACCCGCCAGGCAGTAAACCAAAACCCGGCAAGCTGAAGGTCGGCAAATCGTTAATCCAGGGTTGCCCTCGTCTGCTTCCTATCTACAATGGCGCGATGGAAAATTCGTTAGCCACCGCCCATCAACGCCAGGTGCTCAGCGTCAGCCAGCTCAACCTGCGCGTGCGGCAGCTGCTCGAAACTCATCTGCCGCTACTCTGGGTCGAGGGCGAATTGACCAACCTCGCTCGCCCCTCTTCCGGCCACTGGTATTTCACCCTCAAGGATGACCAGGCCCAAGTGCGTTGCGCGATGTTCCGTCGCCGCGCGCAGCCAGCCCTGTTCACGCCGGCAAATGGCCAGCAGGTGCTGGTGCGCTGCCGCGTTGGTCTGTACGAAAATCGCGGCGACTATCAACTCATCGTCGAGCATATCGAACCCGCCGGATTTGGCGCGCTGCAACGGCAGTTCGAACAACTGAAGGCGAAGCTCGCCGCCGAGGGTCTGTTTGCCCCGGAGCGCAAACGCCCGCTGCCAAGCTTCCCCAGCCAGATCGGCGTGATCACCTCCCCGACCGGCGCCGCAATTCGCGATATTCTCCACGTTCTCGCCCGCCGCTTTGCGGCAATTCCGGTACTGATCTACCCCACCGCGGTGCAGGGGGCCGACGCCGCCGCGCAGATTGTGGCGGCACTGACCACGGCCAACCGACGCCGGGACTGCGACCTGCTCATCCTCAGCCGGGGTGGCGGCTCCCTGGAGGACTTGGCGCCCTTCAACGACGAGCGCGTCGCGCGCGCCATTGCGGCGAGTGCTATCCCGGTCATCAGCGGTGTGGGCCATGAAACCGATACCACCATCGCCGATTTCGTCGCCGATATGCGCGCCCCCACCCCATCAGCCGCAGCGGAGCTGGCGACGCCGGATAGCGCCGAGCTATATGCCAGCTTCGTCGGCTACGACCGCTGGCTCGGGCAACATATGCGCCACCAGCTACAGGGGTTTCGCCAGCAACTCGACGGTTTCCGCAAGCGTCTGCGCCATCCCCGTGAAGCGCTCGCCCGCCAGACCCAGCATCTGGATCACCTGGAAATCCGCCTGGTCAAAGCCATTGCTGGCTGCCTACGCGAGTTGCATCAACGCATGGAGCGCGTCGCTACGCGGCAGAGACAAGTCCATCCGCAACGACGTCTCGATGACTACACCCAGACCTTGGGCTTGCTCGATGGGCGGGCGACGCGGGGCGTCCGCCAACTCATGGCGACCCGGCGTAATGACCTCGCCAAAGCCACCGCACTACTGCACGCCGTGAGCCCACTCAACACGCTGGCACGCGGTTACGCGATTGTTCGCAACCAGCACCGCCAGATCGTTGCCAGCACCGCGCTTATCCGCTCTGGCGATACGGTTTCTGTTACAGTGACTGACGGCAATTTCGACTGCACAGTTGATCGCATTCAGGGAGGCGAACCGCTTTAACATCATGGGTAAACGCGTATCTGCCGCTGTCGTCGTTCTCGCACTCTGGACAGGTGCCGCGCTTGCGGAAGAAACCGCCGGCGTCTGGAATTTGACCGACCTCTACCCCAACGACGCCAGCTGGGAAAAGGCGCGCGGCGAACTCACCACACAGGTCGCCGACCTGGGCAATTGCAAGGGCCAGCTCGGCAGCAATGCCGACACCCTGAGCACTTGCCTGAAGCGAATATCCGACACCTACCGACAAGTGCTGCGGCTGTTCACTTACAGCTATCTGACCAATGATACCGATCTGGCAAGCTCGACCTTTCGTGAACGCCAAGCCGTCGCCCAGACGCTAGTCACCCACTACGAGGAAGTCACCAGCTTCCTCGAACCGGAACTCCTCGCCCTCGATGCAACCACCCTGCAACGCCTGGTGGGCGAGCGCGCTGATCTCGCCGACTTCGACTTCCTGATTCGCAATACCCGACGCAAAGCCGCTCATGTGCTATCGCCGCGGGAAGAGGAAATCCTGGCCGCCGCCAGCAACCCGCTGCAAGTCGCCCACGACGCCTACGGTGTGCTCACCAACGCCGAAATGCCCTGGCCCGAGATCACGCTGAGCGATCAAACCAAAATCAGACTGACCCCCTCCGCTTACACCAAATACCGCAGCGTTGCCAACCGTGAAGATCGCCAGGCGGTGTTCGAGAATTTCTTCGCAACTTATCAGCAATACAGCCAGACCCTCGCGGTTCTGCTCGAGGGCAGCATCAAGGCCAACGCGTTTGAAGCACGGATGCGCGGCTATCCGTCGTCACTGGCGATGGCGCTGGCGACGGACAACATCCCCGAGGACATCTACCGCACGCTGATCGCCAGTGTGGGCAACCATCTCGACACCCTGCATCGCTACCTCTCGCTCAGGGATCGCATTCTGGGTATCAAAGACGCGCAGTACCATGACGTCTACGCCTCTGCCGTCGACTACCGGCAGACCTATGGTCTCACGCAGGCCAAGTATCTCACCGCCGCCGCGGTTACCCCACTGGGCACCGACTATCAGGCGCGCTTGGCCGCGGCCTTCAACAGCGATTGGATGCACGTCTATCCTCGCGGCGGCAAGACCAGCGGCGCCTACTCGATGGGGTCGGCCTATGACACCCACCCCTATGTGCTACTCAACTACAACGATGATTTCGAATCCCTGACCACCTTCGCCCACGAGTGGGGCCACGCGATGCACACCGTGCTCGCCAATGCTTCGCAACCCTTCGCGAAGGCGGACTACCCGGCATTTTTGGCGGAAGTCGCCTCGACCGCCAACGAGGTGTTGCTCTACAACTATCTGCGCTCGATTGCCCATACCGACACGGAGCGCCTCTACTATCTGTTTCAGGAACTCGACGGCCTGCGCGGTACCTTCTTCCGACAAACCCAGTTCGCCGAATTCGAGTTGGCGATCCACGAACAGGTGGAGCATGGCAGTGGCTTGTCAGGCAAGAAGCTGAATGCGCTGTACGGCGATATTCTGCGGCGCTATTACGGCGACGAGGAGGGTGTCATCACGATCGACCATCGGTATAGCGTTGAATGGGCCTATGTCCCGCATTTTTATAGCAACTATTACGTTTACCAGTACGCCACATCCATTGCGGCGGCCTACTACCTGATGGAAAAAGTGCTCAATGGCGGTGACCAGGAGCGCGAGCAATACTTGAGTATCCTCAAGGCCGGCGGTTCCGATTACCCCTATGACATTCTCAAGCGCGCGGGCGCCGACATGGCAAAACCCGAAGTCTATGAAGCGGTGATCCGTCGCGCCGAGGACATCATGGACGAGATTGAAACCATCCTGGCCGATCAAGCCAAATCAGAGCCCGTTGACGACAAGCCGTAACGGGAAGCAGCCTTCTTTTCACTGAGCCTCACGCTGGGGAGGCTATGAGTCACCACCTGATCGTCGCTCCCGACGTAAACCGGGAACCCATGCCTTTCAACGAGCGCTCGATGCCCGCCTACGCCGGTATGACGGCTATCTGGAGTCCCGTGGCAGCCGTCCTAGTCGCCACACGCCAAGCCTTATCGTGCAGAAGCCCGCGTGAGGCGGGCTTCTGCACGATAAGGCTTGCGCTGCCCAGTGGACAACGCGAATCGGAGCGCGGTTATTTTTTCATGTGTTTTTTGAGTTCGAGCCGCGCGATCTGGTTGCGATGCACTTCGTCGGGGCCATCGGCGATACGCAGCACGCGCATATGGGCGTAGGCGCGGGCGAGACCGACGTCCTCGGTGACGCCGCAGCCGCCGTAGATCTGGATGGCGTCGTCGATGATCTTGCATGCGAGCACGGGGGCGGCAACCTTGATCATCGCGATCTCCATCTTCGCCACCTTGTTGCCGACAGTGTCCATCATGTAGGCCGCTTTCAACGTCAACAGCCGCGCCATTTCAATATTGATACGGGCGTCGGCGATGCGCTCCAGCCACACGCCCTGTTCCGCCAGCGTTTTGCCGAAGGCGACCCGACCGAGGGCGCGGGTGCACATCAATTCGAGGACGTGCTCGGCGACGCCGATGACGCGCATGCAGTGGTGAATGCGGCCCGGCCCCAGCCGCCCCTGCGCGATCTCGAAGCCACGGCCCTCGCCGAGCAGGATGTTGCTCGCGGGCACGCGCACATCCTTGAACACCACCTCGGCGTGGCCGTGGGGTGCGTCGTCGTAGCCGAACACCGGCAACCAGCGCTCGACGGTGATGCCGGGCGTACCGGACTCGACCAGTATCATCGACTGCTGCGCGTGCAGCGCCGCCTCCGGATCGGTCTTGCCCATGACGATCCAGATCTTGCAGCGAGGGTCGTGAACGCCGGAGGAGAACCATTTGCGGCCGTTGATGACGTAGTCGTCGCCGTCGCGGCGAATACTGGTTTCGATATTGGTGGCATCGGAAGAAGCCACCAATGGCTCGGTCATGCAGAACGCCGAGCGGATGGTGCCATCGAGCAGCGGCTCCAGCCATTTGGCCTTGTGCTCCTCACTGCCGTAGCGTTCGATCGTCTCCATATTGCCGGTGTCCGGAGCGGAGCAATTGAACACCTCCGGCGCGAACTTGATCTTGCCCATGATCTCGCACAGGGGCGCGTACTCCAGGTTGGTGAGCCCCGCACCGTGCCTGCTTTCGGGCAGAAACAGGTTCCACAGCCCTTCCGCTTTCGCCTTCGCTTTCATCTCATCGAGAACCGGCGGCGTGCACCAGCGCCCGCCCGCCTCTAGCTGCTCGTTGTACACAACCTGGTTGGGCGCGATGACCCGATCCATGAACTTCTGAACTCTGAGTTGCAGCTCTCTGACCTTGTCGGAATACTGGAAATCCATGGCGCTTCCCCCATTCGTTGATTGATTTTTGCCGGCGCTCACTTTACCCCTTGAGAGCCAAAAAGTCGTCCTTGCCCACGACAGCGGGCGCGTGGCACTCAGGCTGGCGGCAGTTGCCAATCCACCGGCGCAAGACCTCGGCCAACGAGCCAGGCATTGGCCTTGGAAAATGGCCGGCTGCCAAAAAATCCCCGATGCGCCGACAGGGGCGACGGGTGCGGCGCCTTCAGTACCAGATGCCGTTGGCTATCGACAAAACTCGCCTTGCGCTGGGCATAGCTGCCCCAGAGGATGAATACCAAGCCGTCGCGGCGGTCGTTCAGCGCCTGGATCGCACGGTCGGTGAAGGCCTCCCAGCCCTTGCCCTGGTGGGACGCCGCCTGCCCGCGTTCGACGGTGAGCGTGGCGTTCAGCAGCAATACACCCTGCTCCGCCCAGTGCGTCAAACAGCCGTGGCGGGCGGGTGCGATGCCGAGATCGGCCTGCAATTCCTGGTAGATGTTGACCAGCGACGGCGGGATCGCCATTCCCGCTGGCACCGAGAAGCAGAGTCCCTCCGCCTGGCCGGGGCCGTGGTAGGGATCCTGGCCGAGAATCACCACTTTCACGCTGTCGAAGGGCGTCGTGTTAAAGGCGGCAAACCACTGGGCGCTGGGCGGATAGATCAGCTTGCCGGCACGTTTCTCCGCCGCCAGAAAGGCGCGCAGCTCTTGCATGTAGATCTGATCGAACTCGGCGCCGAGCACTTCGAGCCAGGACGGGTGCAGCGCGATGGGTCGGATAGCGCCACTTGCGGGTTGGTCGGTGCTCATGTGCTCATGGCCTGCCTCGATCCGCGGGCGGACTATTCCGGCCGCAGGTGCGGAAACAGCAGCACATCGCGAATGGATGGCGAATCGGTCAGCAGCATCACCAGCCGGTCGATGCCGATGCCCTCGCCCGCCGTCGGCGGCAGCCCGTATTCGAGCGCGCGAATGTAGTCGGCGTCATAGTGCATGGCCTCCTCGTCGCCGGCGTCCCTGGCTTTGGCCTGGGCCAGAAAGCGCTCGGCCTGATCTTCGGCGTCGTTCAGCTCCGAAAAGCCATTGGCGATCTCACGGCCGCCGACAAAGAGTTCAAAGCGGTCGCTGACGAAGGGGGCATCATCGTTGCGCCGGGCCAACGGCGACACCTCGATCGGGTAGGCGGTGATAAAGGTCGGCTGGTCGAGGCGGTGCTCGACCGTCTTCTCGAAAATCTCGATCTGCACCTTGCCGAGGCCCCAACCGTCTTTGAGTGGAAGACCAAGGCCCACAGCCACCCTGCGGGCGCCTTCAAGATTGTCGATGTCGCCTGCCACAAGGTTCGGGTTAAAACGCAGGATGGACTCGAACACCGTCATGCGCGTGAACGGCAGCGCAAAGTCGTACTCGGCACCCTGGTAGCCCACCTGGGTCGATCCCAGCACCTGCTGGCAGAGACTGCGCAGCATGTCTTCGCTGAGGTCCATCAGGTCGCGGTAATCCGCGTAGGCCTGGTAGAACTCCAGCATCGTGAACTCCGGATTATGGCGCGTGGACAAGCCCTCGTTGCGAAAGCTGCGATTGATTTCGTAGACCCGCTCGAAACCGCCGACGACCAGGCGCTTTAGGTAGAGCTCGGGCGCGATGCGCAGAAACATGCGCTGGTCAAGCGCATTGTGGTGGGTGACGAAGGGTCGCGCGATGGCGCCGCCCGGAATCGCCTGCATCATCGGCGTTTCCACTTCCATGAAATCGCGCGCATTCAGATACTCGCGCAGAAACTGGATGATTTTCGACCGCAATTGGAAAACAGCGCGGGATTCCGCGTTGACGATCAAGTCCACATAGCGCTGACGGTAGCGCTGCTCCTGATCGGCGAGGCCGTGAAATTTCTCCGGCAGCGGGCGCAGCGCTTTTGTCAGCAGCTGGTAATCCTCCAGATTGACATAGAGATCACCGCGCCCGGAGCGGTGCAGGGTGCCACGCACACCGACCAGATCGCCGATGTCCCACTGACCCCAGCGTTCGCGCAGTGCCGATTGAGCGTCCTTGTCGGCATACAGTTGAATGCGACCAGAGCCGTCCTGCAACACCATGAAGGGTCCGCGCTTGGCCATGATCCGCCCAGCGACGCTGGCGCGAAACTGCAATGCCGCCAATTCTTCCTTGCTGTTGGCGCCAAAATCGCGTTCCAGTTCACTCGCGAGTTGCTCGCGGCGAAAGCCGTTCGGGAAGGCGTTGCCACGGGCCCGAATCGCCGCGAGTTTGGCGCGCCGCTCCGCGATCAGTTTGTTCTCATCGGCCGCGGATGAAGGTTGGTCGGTCATTGCGAATTATCCTGTCAGTCGGGGAGCAGGCTACTGGATCGTGGGTATCAGCGGACACACAGGGCTACAACCCCGCCTTCAAGCTCGCCTCGATAAAGCGATCGAGATCGCCATCGAGCACCCCCTGGGTATTGCGGGTCTCGACGCCGGTGCGCAGATCCTTGATACGGGCATCGTCGAGCACGTAGGAACGAATCTGACTGCCCCAGCCGATGTCCGACTTGCTGTCCTCGATGGCCTGCATGGCCTGCCGTCGCTTCATCATCTCCAGCTCGTAGAGCTTGGCGCGCAGCATTTTCATGCAGCGGTCGCGGTTCTGGTGCTGCGAGCGCTCGGTCTGGCTCTGCACCACGATACCTGATGGCAGGTGGGTCATACGCATCGCCGAGTCGGTCTTGTTGATATGCTGGCCGCCGGCACCACTCGCCCGATAGGTATCGACCCGCACCTCGGCCATGTTGATCTCGATGTCGATGTCGTCGTCCACTTCCGGTGACACGAACACCGCCGAAAACGAGGTGTGGCGGCGGTTGCCGGAGTCGAATGGCGATTTGCGCACCAGGCGGTGGACGCCGGTTTCGGTGCGCAGCCAGCCGTAGGCGTATTCGCCCTCGAAATGCACGGTAGCGCTCTTGATGCCGGCGACATCACCGGGGGAGACCTCGATCAGCTCGGTCTTGAAGCCGCGGGCAGCGCCCCAGCGCAGGTACATGCGCAGCAGCATCTCCGCCCAGTCCTGCGCCTCGGTGCCGCCGGAGCCGGCCTGCACGTCCAGATAGGCATTGTTGGGGTCCATCTCGCCGGCAAACATGCGACGGAATTCGAGAGTTTCGAGTTTGCGAGTGAGCGCCGCGATATCGGTTTCAATTTCGGCTACCGTCGCGGCGTCGTCCTCGGCGGCCGCGAGTTCGAGCAGCTCGCGGCCATCGCCAATGCCCTTGTCGAGGGTGGCAATGGTATCGACCACCGCAGCCAGGGAGACGCGCTCGCGGCCGAGCGCCTGAGCGCGGGCCTGATCGTTCCAGATACCCGGGTCGGCGAGTTCGAGCTCTACTTCGGCGAGGCGCTCGTTCTTCTGATCGTAGTCAAAGGTACCCCCTGAGCACATCGGTGCGCTGTTGGAGGTCGGCCAAGATGTTGCGCAGCGGGTTGATCTCTAACATGGCGGCGCCCTTCCGCAAAACGCGCGATTTTAGCGGATTTGGCCCGGCTCCTCTACCCGCTTCTTTATGTCGACCTTGATGCTGACGTGCATTGTGTGATGTTTTTGGCGCGGGCAATTCACCCCATGAAATCCGCGAACACATGGCTGCCGCCGTAGTGGTGGCTACTGACAAGGTGCCGCGGTCATGGTAGATTCGTCCGCCGTTAAAGCGTGGGCAACCAACAATCCATGTTACACAAGGGGTAGGACATGAAAGCGAGAGCCGTAGTATTGACCGACCAAAACAAATTTTCCGTCGAGGAAATCGAGCTCGATGCACCCAAGGCTGGCGAAGTGCGCATACGCATGGTGGCGACCGGGATTTGCCAGTCCGACAACGCCGTGGTCACCGGCAAACTGCCGATGCCGGTACCCATCATCCTCGGCCACGAAGGTGCCGGCGTGGTGGAGGAAATCGGTCCCAATGTCACCAATGTCAAAGTCGGCGACCACGTCATCACCTCCTTCATCCCGATGTGCGGCATCTGTTATTTCTGTCAGCATCAGGAGCCATGGCTGTGTACCGCAACCGATTTGTTCACCGGCATGCAGCCTGACGGCACCAGCCGGGTCAAGTTGAATGGCAAATACATCGGCGCTTTCGCGGCGCTGGGCAATATGGCCGAGCAGGTCGTCTGTCCGGCCATGTGCGTGGTTCCCATCGACAAGAAATATGATCTGAAAGCGGCCGCACTGGTCGGCTGCGGCGTCATGACCGGTGCTGGCGCGGCACTGAACACCGCCAAAGTCCAACCCGGTAGCAGTGTCGCGATCTTCGGTTGTGGCGGAGTCGGCCTGTCCGCGCTGCAGGGTGCCAGAATCGCCGGTGGCAACCCGATCATCGCCATCGATCTCAACGATGCCAAACTGGAAGCCGCCAAGCAGTTCGGCGCTACTCACACCATCAACGCCAGTGGTGATGTGGTTGCCAAGATCATGGAAATCACCGGCGGTATCGGCGTCGACTACGCCTTTGAAGTGATCGGTGTGCCGGCGGTAGCGGCGCAGGCCTATGCGGCAACCCGCCGCGGCGGTACCACCTGCATGGTCGGCGCCGGTAGCCCGACTGCGGAATACAAGTTCAGCGCGCTGGAAATGCCGCTATCGTCGAAAAAAGTCTGCGGCTGCATCTACGGCAGCACCAATGCCAAGGTGGACTTTGCCAAATTGCTCAGCTTTTACGAAAGCGGCCAGCTCGATCTGGATCGGATGATGTCGCGCACCTATACCATCGACGAAGTCCACCAGGGCTTTGCCGACATGAACGAAGGCCGCAACATCCGCGGGATTATTCTTTATTGACGCTGGCCGATGCGCTGCCGAAGCAGTGCTTTAGTCGCTGATCGGCAGGGATCGCAAGCTCCTGCGATAAAAGCTGCCAAAACGACACCACAAAAAACCCCGGCCTGTTGGTCGGGGTTTTTTGTGGAAGGGATCCAGCTGAGTCTATGTCTGGGGCTATGCGACCCGGACAGCACGCTGCAAATTTACGCTCGGCAGCGGTGCGATTCAGACCCGGATCTTCCGGGTAACTATTGCCCTCTTGATGCGGGCGTACTGCCACCATCGACACCGAGGCGCCCGCCGGTACCCAAACCGCCTTTGACCGTTTGCGCCTTATAGTTGCGCACCGACTGCACCAGTTGGTTGTAGGCGTCCATGAACGCGGCGACCAGCACCTTACCCTGCGGAGTTTTCGTGTAAGCGCCACCGGCACCGCCACCAAAGCCACCGAAAATCGCGCCAAAACCGGCGAAGTCAGTATTGCGGGAGCTACCCTGGGCCGCCGCCAATTGCACGCCGGAGCGGTTGTCGATCATGGTCAGCACCGTTGCCGCATCATTGAATTTCATGCCGCCCGCCAGCGCACCGCCAAGCGGACTGAACGCCCCCACTACGGCACCTAACCCCCCCGTACCCTGCTCACTGATGGTGACCGACGGCGACATCGTGTAATCCGCGGCGACCATCTGGCCCTTGCCAAAGTTGCTGCCCTTGCGCATTTCCCCGGAGTCCGCCAGCGCACGTTCCTGCATCATGTTGTTGAAGGATTTGCCGCGCTCGACGACAACAAAGCAATTGGATTGCTGAATCATCAAGCGGATGATTGGCACCGTCGATTCCAGTTGATAGTTCTGGCGAAACCAGGAATACCAGGGATCGCTCTGGTTTTCCTCGACGGCCAACGTGCCCAGGGTTTCATTGCAGTGCTCAAGCTGGGAGTTGGCGTTGGTTGCGGTCGCCCCTCCCGTTGAACCCGTCGCCACCGTACTTGCTTTGGGGCTGCCAATGGTCGGCATGGTTCCCTCACAGCCGGCCAGTAATCCCAGTGATACTGCAAGAGCAATCCTTTTGAGCTTCATTGCCTATCTTCTCCTAATTCATCGATTGTTTTAATTGACGGCCACGCGGGGCGGTCGTTTTGGCCCCACAGCTTCTATTTAAGCACGTGGTGACTCTAAACCTCCAGAGACTCACTGAGTCACCGGAAGTGGTGCCCGCTTCGCCGTCAGATCACGAACAGGTCCATGAACGTACTGACCGCGGTACTCTCCAGTTTTGCCTGATCCGCGCACAGGCTGACGATCTGTTCACAGCGTCCCGGTGGAAATCGCGTCGCCAGATGGCGGCGGAATTTCTGCTCCAGTAGCGGAATGCCCTCCTGCCGGCGGCGGCGATGGCCAATGGGGTACTCGACCTCGACCTTGGCCGTGCTAGTGCCGTCTTTAAAGAACACCTGAACCGCATTGGCGATGGAGCGCTTGTCGGGATCGTGATAGTCCGTCGAATAGCGGTTGTCCTCGACGATTTCCATCTTGCCGCGCAATTCGTCAATGATCGGGTGGCGGTAATGAAAGTCGTCTTCATACTGTTCCGCCACCAGATCGCCAAACGCCAGCGGCACCGCCGTCATGTACTGGATGCAGTGATCGCGATCCGCCGGGTTGGCCAAGGGGCCGACTTTCGAAATGATCCGAATGGCCGATTCGTGGGTAGTGATGACAATCTTGTCGATATCAGCGAGGCGGTCCTTGACCTGGGGATGCAGCGCAACCGCCGACTCACAGGCGGTCTGCGCATGAAATTCCGCCGGGAAGGAGATTTTGAACAGCACATTCTCCATCACGTAGGAGCCGTAATCGCGCTGAAATTTGAACTGGCGATCCTCCGGCGTTTTGATTTTCTGATCGGCATTGGTCTTGCTGAAGCTGACATCGTAGAAACCCCACTGCGGCGCGGTCAGCGCGCCGGGTATACCCATCTCCCCGCGCAGAGACATATTCGCAAGACGCACGGCGCGCGACGTCGCATCCCCCGCCGCCCAGGACTTGCGCGACCCCCCGTTGGGCGCATGGCGATAGGTGCGCAGACTGGAACCATCGACCCAGGCCTGCGACAGCGACGCCATGATCTGCTCCCGGTTGCCGCCCATCAGCTGGGTGACCACTGCTGTCGAAGCCACCCGCACCAGCAGCACATGATCGAGACCGACCCGGTTGAAGCTGTTCTCCAGCGCGATCACACCCTGGATTTCATGAGCCTTGATCATGGCATCGAGCACGGTCTTCATGGTCAGGGCGGGCTTGCCCACTGCCACATTGCGTTGAGACAGGTAGTCCGCGACCGCAAGGATGCCCCCCAGGTTGTCCGACGGATGTCCCCACTCGGCCGCCAGCCAGGTGTCGTTGTAATCGAGCCAGCGAATGGTACAGCCGATATCCCAGGCCGCCTTCACCGGATCGAGGCGAAAAGAGGTGCCGGGCACGCGCGCGCCGTGCGGCACCAGGGTGCCCTCTACGATCGGGCCCAAATGTTTGGTGCACTCGGGAAAGCGCAGCGCCAGCAGACCGCAGCCCAGGGTGTCCATCAGGCAGTGGCGCGCGGTGTCGTAGGCCTCCTCCGAATCGATGCTGTAATTCAGCACGTAATCGGCAATGTCCTGGATCTCCCGGTCGTAATCCGGGCGTTCGTTGCGATCGACATTGGTCGGCATGATGGGTTCGTCCGGCATCAAGTTTAGGGCACTTCTATTAATTCGCTTCTGTTCATGGTTCGACCCTTCGGCAGGCTCAGGGCTCACCACGAACGGAATCAACCATTTAGCCGTTCGCCCTGAGCCTGTCGAAGGGCTTCCAGGAATTTATAGAAGTGCCCTTTAGTTGGAAACAGCATCTTCCGCCCTCAGGCGGATGGGCCACCCGCACCATGATAAACCCGCCTCGCCGGGATCGACGATCTGCAAGTTCCGACGTTTGCGGGAGAAGCACCAACTTGGCGCTGTGACCTGCTCCCCATAGTCCGTACCATCCGATAGTTAGCGAAGTCCGTCAAACCATGGAGAATGACGGACATGAAGAAGAGCGGCATTGGGCCAAGTCTGCCAGCGTTTCAACTGGGTATGTCATGCCTGGTGTCAGATGAGCAATCATTACCACCTGCTGATTGAAACACCGGAGGCCAACCTGGCAAAGGGGATGCGGCAACTCAATGGTGTGTATACCCAACGCTTCAACCGCCTGCACGGGCAGGTGGGGCATGTGTTTCAGGGGCGATACAAAGCCATCCTGGTTGAGCGCGACAGCTATCTGCTGGAGCTCGCGCGTTACGTGGTGCTGAATCCGTTGAGAGCCGGCATGGTAAAACGGCTTGAGTCCTGGCCCTGGAGCAGTTACCTGGCGACGTGTGGCCAAACGCCGGCGCCCGAATGGTTACAGACCGACTGGATACTGGCGCACTTCGGGCGGCAACGCGCCAGCGCGATCCGCAAATACGTCCAGTTCGTCCATGAAGGTGCGCGCTTACCGAGCGTATGGGCGCAGTTGCAAGGGCAGATTTACCT
>JBPPNE010000173.1:0-24452 GCA_051306415.1 Porticoccaceae bacterium | reverse complement strand
CCGCAGTCCACAACTGCTCAGTCCACAAACCGCACTTCCTGCTCCAGCGGCGCGCGCGGCACCCGGGTACGGTTGGCCGCCACCGCCGGGTCTTCGTAGCCGAACGACAATGCCATCAGCAGACCCATATTTTCATCCACTCCCAGGTGTTCGCGGACGATGGCGGGATAGCGGCCGATGCTGGCCTGGGCACAGGAGCTGATGCCGTGGGCGGTCATCGCCAGCATGAGTGTCTGCGCGTACATGCCGACATCCAGTGCCACGGTGGAGCCGAACTGCCGCGGCATGAATACAAAGGCGCCGTGGGGCGCGTCGAAGAATTCGAAGTTGCGCAGCATGGCCCAGCGGCGGCCGGCCTTGTCGTCGCGAGCGATGCCCATGTTGCCGTAGAGCTCGGCGGCGGTGTCTACCTGGCGGCGGCGGTAGACACCCTCGAACTGATCGACGCGGGCGAAATCGGGTTCGGTCCGGCGCCCGGAGCTGACCTCGGCGACGAGTTTTTCTTCCAGTGCGCGCAGTGGCGCGCCGGTCGCGACCACGACGTGCCAGGGCTGGATGTTGCAGTTCGAGGGCGCCTGCTGGGCCAGGCCGAACACGCGGTTGAGAATCTCCTGCGGCACTGGCTCAGGCAAAAAGCCGCGCACCGAGCGCCGCGCGAGCACCGCGTTCTCGAGACTGCAATTTGACATGGGCGCCGCTTGTGGCTGTGTGAGTGCTTGTGGCGGTGCGGGTGAATGTGACGACATGGTTGCCATCCTGTTTCTTGGTCTGTGGTGAAGGGAGCTATCTTTGGTGAACCGATTGTAACGGTCTCGCCGCCGCAAACAACCCGTCTGGCGGGTAGGGTGCAGCGGGTCGGATTGATGGTGCTACAATCGCGGCCCGGTTTTCAGGCACATAACGAGGAGAAAAACATGGCGGGTTTGTATTTCGAGGACTTCGAGGAAGGCAAAATCTACGATCACGAGGTGCGTCGCACTGTCAGCGAATACGACAATACGCTGTTCAGTTGTCTGACGATGAACACCCAGCCGCTGCATCTTGATGCCGAGTTTTCAAAAAACAGCATCTACGGCCAGCGCATCGTCAACAGCATGTTCACGCTGGCACTGGTCGTTGGTGTGCAGGTCACCGAGCTGACGCTGGGCACCACACTCGGCAATCTGGGCATGACCGACGTCGCCTTTCCGCGCCCGGTATTCCACGGCGATACCATTCGCGCCCGCACTACGGTGCTGTCGAAACGCCTCAGCCAGAAGCGCACGGACTCCGGCATCGTCAATTTCCTGCACGAGGGTTTCAACCAGCGCGACGAGCTGGTGGCCACCGTCAAGCGCACCGCCCTGATGGCGGTGAAACCCAAAACCTGAGGGGACGATGCCATGCGCTCAATGCTGTTCTTACCGGCTGATAGCGAGAAAAAGCTCGCCAAGGGCATGGACACCGCGGCCGATGCGCTGATCCTCGACCTGGAAGATTCCATCGCGATCACCCGCAAGGAAATCGGCCGTAGCCTGGCGCGGGAATACCTGGATGCCCACCCCCTCGATAAGCGCACCAAGAAGTTGATGGTGCGGGTGAATCCGCTCGAGGGCACCATGACGCTGGATGATCTGGCAGCGGTGATTGGCGGCGCGCCTGACTATCTGCTGCTGCCCAAATACCGTACCCGCGAGGACGTGATCCGCCTCGATCACTACGTCAGCGCACTCGAAATTCGCGAAGGCGTGCCCGCCGGCCATGTCAAATTCCTGGTCATTGGCACCGAAACCGGGCAGGGCATGTTGAATCTCGCCGGCCTTACCAACAGCAGCGAGCGCCTGGCCTACGTCAGTTGGGGCGAGTTCGATCTGTCCGCCGATGTCGGCGCCGAAACCCACCTGCTCGCCGACGGCTCCTGGGACGATCTGTTCCGCACCGCGCGCTCGCTCTGTCTTGCCGCCGCGGCGTCGGCGCGCATCGAACCCTGCAATACCGTGTTTACCGATTTCAAGGATGACGCCGGCCTGGAACTGGCTGCCCGCAATGCCCGCAAGGCCGGATTCACCTGCATGATGGCGATCCACCCCAACCAGGTCGATACCATCAACCGGGTGTTCTCGGTGGGTGAAAAAGAACTCATTTGGTCGCGGCGGGTGGTGGAGGCATTCGAGGCGAGCCCCGATGTCGGCGTCGTTGGTCTCGACGGCATCATGCTCGACAAACCGCACTACACCCAGGCCAAGCGGATCATTGCCCGCGCTGCGGCGTACTAAATTAACGAAGAAGTCTGGGCAGACCGCCACGCCGACGTTCAGTAATGCTGGACTTCGGCGTGGCTCTAGGCAGGTTGTCTAGGGGCTGTTCTCGGTAGTGCTGTAGGAGTACGAGGCGACGACGCCATCCTGATCAAAGCGGACGACCAGATCCCGCGCGCGGCGCTCGGCGAACACCCCATAACTGTAGCGGCCGTAGGTCCAGGCGCGGCGGCCGTCTTCAATGCCGGTTCGCCAGGGTGTGCCAAAAGTGGTCTTGATCTCCTGCATGGTGGTCGCGCCGATGCGGATCAAACCGACCTTCTCGGTGGGGAAATCCTCGCCGACGGTGGCGCAGCCGGTAGTGAACAGGCTGAGCAACGCGACTAGGCAGAGCGCTTGAACAAAGCCTTGGCGACAATGTTGGAGACCTTGTGTCATGGATAACTCCCCCTGGGTTGTTGCGGTGGCTGCGAGTTTATCGGTGAGCGTCGGAGCTATCCACTGGCTTGCCATTGGCCGAGCACGGGTTTCCAACCCATTGTCTTTGAGGTCATTCTCTACTTCGCGCTTGCGCGCAGTCACTAGACGAGGTCCTTGGCGTTGTTCTCCGGACATTCGCCGATCTCGATAGTAACGTGGGCGAGTTCTGGAAAATCCCGCAATTGATCCTTGTAGTAACCGGATGTTCGCGACGAATGACTGAGCAGGGAAATCACCGCGACATAGTGATGGCTACTGACCCGCCAGATGTGCAGGTCGGTGATATGGGTGTCGGTGTCGGCTTCCAGGCGTGCGCGGACCGCGCGTTCGCGTGTCTCTTCAATGCCGGCGTCAAGGAGAACGGGGGCGCTTTCGATGACAAGGCCAATCGACCAGCGCAGGATCACCAGGGCGCCGACCAGGCCCATGACCGGGTCGAGCCAATTCCAGCCCAGATATTTGCCACACACCAGCGCAATGATCGCCAGCACCGAGGTGAGCGCATCGGCCAGCACATGGACGTAGGCCGCTTTCAAATTGTGGTCATTAGCGTGCGCAGGGGCCGCATTGTGATCGTGCCTGGCTTGGAGGAGGAGCGCGCAAATCAGATTGACCAGCAGCCCCACCGCGGCGATCACGATGGCCTCGTCAAAGTGGATAAGCTCGGGATGCCACACGCGTTGCACGGATTCGCCCAGCATGATCAGTGCGACTATCGCCAGGACGATGGCGCTGGTGAAACCGCCGAGGAGACTGACCTTGCCGACGCCAAAGGTGAAGGCGGCGCTGTCGCTGTGTCGGCGGGCGTAGCGATAGGCGAAGATCGCGATCGCGAACGCGGCAACGTGAGTCGCCATGTGCCAGCCGTCGGCGAGCAGTGCCATGGATCCGTACAGGGTGCCGGCGACGATTTCCAGCGCCATGGTGACCGCGGTGAGCGCGAGAACCTGCCAGGTTCGTCGCTCGCCCTGATCGTGAATCGTCGCGAAATCGTGGTTGTGGCGCAGATGTTCGACGGAGTGGGGAGGCATCGGATGGTAGGCGCATTGTCCTTGTCTGACTCTGACACCGATTGTACAGTACCTGCCGCAATGCGTTGCGGCCGTGATTCGCCGCAGCGATGAAGTGACATAATAAAGAGGTGGCAGTGACAGGCTTACGCATCGGGAAGATCGGAATGTGGCTGGCGGCGTTGGTCGTGTTGTTGATCGTCGTCTATGTCACCGCGCCGGCGGACTGGATTCCGCACAACTGGCGCGTCGGGGTCTATAACACCTTTGGCGCAGCAGGTTACCAGCCGGCGCCGACGTCGGTGGATTACCCGCTGCCGGAGACCGAGGCGCTCTGCCCACCGGACACTCTGGGTTGGCGCAAAGCGCAGACCATCGAGGGAGTGGACATTGCCGCCGCCGCTGGATGCGTCGCCGACAACCCTTACTTGATTGCGGCGGCGACCCAGGGCACCAACCATGTCAGCCAGTCCACGCTGCTCAAATCCGGATTGACGCCGGATGCGGTGGTCCTCGGGCGCGACCTCGATGGCGATGGTGATCCGGACGAGATTGAGATCCACCTCGAAATCGCCGAATTGAACGGCAATTCCCCCGATGTGCCGGTACCCATTACCACCTTTGACATCGCGCCGGGGATCCAGCCGGGGCTGTGGGTATTTGCGCCCAAGTCCGTCGGTATGTCTACCGAAAACTTTGATACTCGCAAAGCCAATCCGTTGCTACGGGCGCCAGCGCCGGTGATCCGCGTCGAGCAGGGCGATAAGGTCACTGTCGTGCTGGAGAACAGTCATTATCTGCCTCACACGATCCACTTCCACGGCGTTGACCATCCTTTTGCCATCGATCACGGCATGCCCCACGATGAGACCATGAAGCATGACGAGGCGCACGCGGACAACCCGTTGGAATTGGGTACCGACGGCGTTGCCGAGACCAGTGAAATGCCCGCGATGCCCGGCCGGCCGCTGACCTACAAATTTTCACCGCGGGTTGCCGGCACCATGTTCTACCACTGCCACGTGCAGGCCAACGTGCACATCCTGATGGGGATGCAGGGTATGTTCGTGATCGAGGAGAACCGACCCAACAACTGGTTGCAAACCCTCAATATCGGCGCCGGCCAGGTTCGCCACTCGTCGGTCGCGGTGCGCGAGAAATACGACCGCGAATACGATCTGCATTATCAGGATGTCTACAAAAAGCTGGCCGACACCATCCAGAACCACACCGATCCCCGCCTGACCTTGGCGGATCAGCACCGGCGCTGGAACATCACTCAGGATCGGGCGAATTATTTTCTGCTCAATGGCCGCTCCTTTCCCTACACCCTGCAGGAATCCCTGGTGGTGGTGAGGCCGAATGAGAAGGTCAAGCTGCGGGTATTGAATGGCGGCTCGGAGGAAGTCGCCATGCATCCCCACGGCTTTCGGCTTGAGGTGACTCACCTCGATGGTATCCCACTGAAGCCCGGCAACGAATACATCCGCGATGTGGTCGCGCTGGCGCCGGCGCAGCGCCTGGACTTGGTGCTGAACACGACCAATGACGGCCTGCACAATTACGGCGAGGGCGTCTGGCTGTTCCACGATCATCGCGAGGTCGCACAAACCACCGATGGCATCTATCCCGGCGGGAGCATTAGCGCCATTGCCTTCGAGTCCTACTTGGGAGCGGATGGCTTTCCCAAGGTGCATGGCACGGATTGGCGCAAATTTTTCACCGCTGAATATTACCGCAAGGAAGTTCCGATCTGGCTGGATTACGACCCGAGGCAGTTGTTCTCCGCTGTCTCCACGCCCGTTGCCGCGGTGGTGCGGCTGGTGGTCTTCGGCGTCGCGTTGGCAGGCTTGCTGCTCCTGCTGTTGATGCCGTTGCGACGCCGGAGGCAGCGACCTTGAGCCGGATCCTGAGCGCTTGCCTGTTGTTACTGCTGACAGTGGTCGAGACAATGACGGTGCTGGCGGAAGATCGCGTGAAGACGGCGAGCGATCCCGCCGCGGTGGATCAATCGACTATGGATCACTCGACCATGGATCACAGTGCGATGGGTCACGGCGACCACGCGATGACCTTCGATGCCGAGGGCATGGTGATGAATACCAATGACACCAAGCTGCCGGAGGACTGCGAAGCCATCCGCCGGGACTATGCGTTCGAGGTTCGCGCCGGTACCCAGTATGCCGAGCCTTTCACGGGTACCATCTTCGGCATGAGTCAGCACGAGTTCGAGGTCGAGCCCTGTAGCCGTATCAAATTTACGTTTATCAACGAGGATGCGATTCGCCACCAGTTCATGATCCACAATCTGCCGCGCTATCTCTATCCGCAAGGTATGTTTCACATCGAAGCGGCTGGCGGCGCGACCAAGATTGGCACCTTGATTCTGCCCAGTGACAACAAGACCTATCTGGTCCATTGCGATATCGCCCAGCACATGGAAAAGGGCATGAAAGGGCAGTTGAAAGCGGGACGAGGCAGCGGCGATCTGACCAGCATTCCCGGTGTCAGCGCGCGATTTCGGCCCGACAGTTACCTCGATACCCGCGTGCGGACCCTTGCGATCGGACTTGGGTTCGCTCTTATGCTGGTAGGGGCGATCGCATGGCGGCGGCTTCGCTAGCGGTATCCCAAGACCCAAAGCAAGTCATGGTACGCTCCTTGCATATATCCGCCAGATGTATAAAGCAATCTGGCGGGGAGATGAAGTATGGTGGCATTGCTGGGTTCCACGGGAGGCGATACCTCCGCCGTCGATAACCGCCACGATCTTGAAGCCGTTGTCGGTGTTCTGCGACAGGTCATCGATGCGTTGTCCCTCGAATATGACTTCGAGCGTTTCTTTCAGAAAGCCGCGCGATCAGCCGCGGACGTTGTCGGCGCGGATGATGCAGCGCTGATTCTGCTGAACGACAGCGGTGCCCTTGAGTACCAGTTTTTTCTCGGCCTGCCCGAGCCGTTTCAGCATCTGGCGCGCGGCTATACCTTCGCTGCCGATCAAGGGCTATCGGGTCAGGCGCTACGACTGCGCCAGAGTATTTTTGTCAGCGATTATTCCGCTCACCCCAACGCGATGGCCAATTTCATCGCCGCTGGCCTGAAGGCCGATTTGCTGGTGCCCCTCTTTATGCATGGCGATGTCGTCGGTGTGCTGGTGGTGGCATGGTTTGAGCGAGCAGTAGTATCACCGGACCCCGAGCGCATTCGCCTGGTAGAAACCATTGCCGCGCAAATCAGCGTTGCTAACCACCGTACTGTGCTGGAGCGCCAGCTCGCCTACCGCGCTAATCACGACGCCCTCACCGGACTCACCAACCGCGGCCATTTCATGGAGCGCCTGCACGGGATCACCCGTAGCGCGGAACGCAATGGCAGCGGCTTTGCCGTATTACTGATCGATCTGGATGGTTTCAAGAGTGTCAACGACCGCCTCGGCCATGCGGCGGGCGATGCACTGCTACGCGATGTGGCGGTCCGTTTCCGCCAGGTTGTACGGGCCGGCGATTTACTGGCCAGAATCGGTGGCGACGAATTCGTTGTGGTCGCCGAGTTCCTTAAGTGGCCGGAGGAAATCAGCGTGTTGGCGCAACGAATCCTGCAGGCCTTGACGATTCGGATTCCAGTCGACGGCGCGCCCCTCCTGGTAGCTGCGAGCATTGGCGTTGCCTGCTATGGCCGCGACAGTATCGACCCGGAACTACTCTTGCGCCAAGCCGACATGGCGATGTACGACGCCAAGCAACAACGGGGCGGCGGCCAGTACTGCTTTTTTGATGCCGGTCTGGAGAAGCTGGTTCGCCAGAAGGAATCGCTACTTGCCGATGTGGAGCGCGCGTTGAGCAACGGTGAATTTGTCCTTCACTACCAGCCAATAGTTGACCTCCTGACTGGCGCGGTGCGCGGCGCCGAAGCATTGCTGCGTTGGCAACGGCCGGGGCGAAGGTTAAGCAGCGCCGGTGAGTTCATCGCCACTGTCGAACACCACAGCCCTCGCCTGATGCGCGAAATCGGCAAATGGGTGTTGCACGCGGCGCTGACGCAGATGCGGGAGTGGGGCAACGACGGCCTGTGGTTGCCTATCGCCATCAATGTTTCCGCACACCATTTTCGCGGTGATGCCTTTCTGCCGGAGCTGCGCGATGAACTGAGTCGCTTCCCCGATATAGCGCCACAGAACCTCACCCTGGAGATCACCGAGTCATCTCTGCTCGAGGACATTGAGCAGGCCAGGGAGCTGATGTTGGCTAGCAAGGAGCTGGGTCTGCGCTTTGCGCTGGACGACTTTGGCACGGGCTACGCCTCACTGACTTATCTGAAGCGTCTACCCGTGGATGTAGTGAAAATCGATCGTTCCTTCATTGGCGACATGCTGGAGAGTCCCGGCGACCTGGCTATCGTGGAGGCGATTCTTGCGATGGCAAAGGTGCTCGGTATCGGGGTAGTCGCCGAGGGGGTGGAAAATACCGCCCAGGGAGAGCGGCTAATAGCGCTCGGATGTGTCAAGGCACAAGGCTTTGGCATCGCCAAACCGATGTCCGCCACGGCGTTGTCGCGTTATATCCGTTGTCGCGTTATATCAAGGTAGTAGGTATATCGGGGATGGCGACGTCGCGAACCGGCAGTTGACCCGAAGCATCCAATATCGGGTTGCCTGCTGTACTTATGCGATAGTGCCACTTATGCGATAGTGCCACAAATTTCATACTGCGGTAAATTTTATGGCGAAGTAGTTTTTGCGGCATCATCGCGCACGCGGGTGGTGCGCGCGAGCAGTGTTATAGCGAATGATGGGCCATTCTGGGTCGATGCAAAGCCTGGCGGTCAAAGCGGTGTTTCTGCCGCCGCCCCAAGTCACGGGCTCACGCCAGTCCGCAACGCTGTCTCCGGCGATTCGGATTGGTGGCTCCGCTGAGCTCGGGCATGACAATGCCTGTCAACCGACGAGAACGGCGGCATTTTTGTGTTGTTATGGCACCTTAGCGTTTGGAAAGCGGTGGAATAGCGCGCGCTGGATGGCCGGTGTACAGCTGACGGGGACGGCCGATACGATAGGGGTTGTTGATCATCTCGCTCCAGTGGGCGACCCAGCCCACGGTGCGCCCGGTGGCGAAGATGACGGTAAACATCTCGGTGGGGATACCGATGGCTTTCATGATGATGCCGGAGTAAAAGTCAACGTTGGGATAGAGTTTTTTGCTGACAAAATAATCGTCTTCCAGCGCGATTTTTTCGAGCTTCTTGGCGATTTTCAGCAACGGATCGTTGTCGACGCCGAGTTCGGCAAGTACCGCGTCGCACGCCTTTTTCATCACGGTGGCGCGAGGATCAAAATTCTTGTACACCCGGTGCCCGAAACCCATGAGGCGGAAGGGATCGTTCTTGTCCTTCGCCCGTTTGATGAATTTGGCAATGTGCTTTTCATTACCGATCTCGTTGAGCATTTCCAGCACCGCCTGGTTCGCCCCGCCGTGGGACGGGCCCCACAGGGCGGCGATGCCGGCGGCGATGCAGGAAAACGGGTTGGCGCCCGAGGAGCCCGCGAGACGGACGGTGGACGTCGAAGCGTTTTGCTCGTGATCGGCGTGCAGCAGAAACAGCAAATCCATCGCCTTGGCGACCACCGGGCTGATTCGCGATTCATCACAGGGCGTACCGAACATCATGTGCAGAAAGTTTTCAGCGTAACCCAGCGTGTTGTCCGGGTACATGTAGGGTTGTCCGATGTAATGCTTGTGACACATCGCCGCCAAGGTCGGCATTTTGGCGATCAGCCGATGCGCGGTAATCATCCGGTGGGTCGGGTTAGTGATGTCCAGGGAGTCGTGGTAGAAGGATGACATCGCGCCCACTACACCGCACATGATGGCCATCGGGTGGGCGTCGTAGCGGAAGCCTGACATAAACTGCTCAATGGATCGATTGACCATGGTGTGGGCGCGGATGATGCTCTCGAATTCGGATTTTTGCGCCGCATCCGGCAACTCCCCGTTGAGGAGGAGATAACAGGTTTCCAGGTAATCCGATTTTTCGGCGAGCTCTTCAATAGGATAGCCGCGGTGGAGGAGAATGCCCTTGTCGCCGTCGATAAAGGTGATCTTGGACTCACAGGAGGCGGTGGAGGTAAACCCAGGGTCAAACGTGAAGTAGTCGTGATTGGTCAGCGAGCCCACATCAATCACATCCTGGCCGAGGGTGCCCGACAGCAGCGGCAATTCAATCGGAGTCGCGTATCCGTCAATCTTGAGAAGGGCTTTTCGAGAGGTCATTGGCGTCTCCTGGAATGCGAGTGCGGCGAGCGAAGCAGAATGCGGGCGAAGCGGCTTGCGAGACTACAGGCGAGCGCGAGCACTTGTCAATTTTACCGGCAGAATGGCTTAAAAATGCAGGGTTGTGGCCGGGCCAGGGGTTTTGAGGCGCTATCTCCGTTCACGCAAAACCCGCGATACCAATAGACGCCAGCGGCCGACAGAGCGCTAATGAATTGTAATCGCGCATTGATCAACCTATACTGGCGTCCGTTCAGAGGTGGTCCAAAAAGCCGGTGACTCAAGGGGCATCGCTGCCAAGAGTCGCCTTTTTTGTGTCCCGTTTTATGTCCCACGCTGGGGAGGTGGCGATTCACGTGAGCGATAAAAGACCTGTCAATCTGGATATCGGGACCATCAAGCTTCCCGTTGCTGCCTGGGTTTCAATTCTCCACCGTATTTCAGGTGTAGTACTGTTCTTTGCCACCGGCCTGTTCCTGTGGATGCTCGACGCCAGTCTGGCATCGGAAGAGAGTTTCCGTAATCTGAAGACGATTATTACCCACCCGCTTTGTCAGCTGGTGATCTGGGGAATGCTGGCAGCGTTGGCGTATCACTTGGTCGCTGGTATCCGTCATTTGATCATGGACTGCGGCATTGGCGAGACCCTGGAAGGCGGCGCGCGCGGCGCCAAAATCGTACTGCTGTGCGCTGGTGTTTTGTTCGTGCTTGCGGGAGCTTGGCTATGGCTGTAACCAATGTCACCAGTTTCGGCCGCAGCGGCCTTTCGGACTGGCTCGTGCAGCGGGTCAGTGCGGTGGTGCTGGCGATCTATCTCGTCTTCATCGTCGGCTATCTGTTGGCCCATCCGGGGCTGGACTTCGCCCAGTGGGCGGAACTCCACCGCAACTTCTGGGTGCGGCTGTTCAATGTACTGACCATCTTTTCGCTTGCCGCCCACGCCTGGATTGGTCTGTGGGGAGTACTCACCGACTATGTCACAGTGCGTCTGCTGGGGCCCAAGGCAACTTTGCTACGCGTCGTCTGCCAGCTTGGCATGATTGTGGTGACACTCGCCTATGTGATCTGGGCCATCGACATCCTTTGGGTAAGGTGACTGTGGGCGATTTGACTGTGGGGAAGCTGACTGTGGGGAGTCTGATCTGATGGCGAATGTGCCAACTCTGTCTTTCGACGGCGTGATTGTGGGTGGTGGCGGAGCGGGCATGCGCGCGGCTCTTCAGTTGGCCCAGTCCGGTTACAAGACCGCCGTCATTTCCAAAGTCTTCCCGACCCGTTCGCACACCGTTTCCGCGCAGGGCGGCATCACCTGCGCCATTGGCGCCGCCGATCCCAACGACAATTGGGAGTGGCACATGTATGACACCGTCAAGGGTTCCGATTACATCGGCGACCAGGACGCCATCGAATATATGTGTTCCGTTGGCCCGGCGGCGGTGTTCGAGCTGGAGCACATGGGCCTGCCGTTCTCTCGCTTCGACAACGGTCGCATCTATCAGCGGCCGTTCGGTGGTCAGTCGAAGGATTTTGGCGCCGGCGGCCAAGCGGCGCGCACCTGCGCGGCGGCGGATCGCACCGGTCACGCGCTGTTGCATACGCTCTACCAGACCAATCTTAAGAGCAAAACCGTATTCCTCAACGAATGGTTTGCCGTCGATATCGTCAAGAACCAGGACGGTGTGGTCGCCGGCGTCATCGCGATCAATATCGAGAGCGGTGAAACCGTCTATGTGAAAGCCAAGGCCACCGTGTTCGCGACCGGTGGCGCCGGTCGCATCTATGCATCGACTACCAATGCCCACATCAACACCGGCGATGGCGTCGGCATGGCGCTGCGCGCGGGTTATCCGGTGCAGGATATCGAGATGTGGCAGTTCCACCCGACCGGCATCCACGGCGCCGGCGTATTGGTGACAGAGGGTTGTCGCGGTGAGGGCGGCTATCTGGTGAACAAGGACGGCGAGCGCTTCATGGAACGCTATGCCCCCAACGCCAAGGATCTCGCCGGCCGCGATGTCGTTGCGCGCTCGATGATCCTTGAAATTCTCGAAGGTCGCGGCTGCGGTCCCGATGGCGACCACGTTTTTCTCAAGCTCGATCATTTGGGTGAAGCGGTGCTGCACAGCCGCCTGCCCGGCATTTGTGAGTTGGCGCAGACCTTCGCCCACGCCGATCCGGTCAAGGAGCCCATCCCCGTGGTGCCCACCTGCCACTACATGATGGGTGGCATTCCGACCAATGTGCACGGCCAAGCACTCACGGTGGATGCGAACGGCAACGAATCGATCATCCCCGGTTTGTTCGCCTGCGGCGAGGTCGCCTGCGTATCGGTTCACGGCGCCAATCGGCTGGGCGGCAATTCGCTGTTGGATCTGGTGGTGTTCGGCCGCGCCTCCGGTTTGTTTATTGAAAAAGCCTTGCGCGACGGCATCGAAATGCGCGATCCCTCCGCGACCGATGTCGATGTCGCCATGGCCGGGTTGAACCGGATCAACGCCAGCACCGATGGCGAAACGGCGGCCGGCCTGCGCAAGGAATTACAAACCGTCATGCAGAACTATTTCGGCGTGTTCCGGCGCGGCGACTATATGCGTGAAGGCATCAAAAAACTGTCTGATCTGCGCCCCCGCATCGAGGGTGTGAAGCTCGAAGACAAGAGCCTGGCGTTCAACACGGCGCGCATCGAGGCGCTGGAGTTGCAGAACCTGCTCGAAGTAGCGGAAGCCACCGCCATTGCCGCCGAAATTCGCCAGGAGAGTCGCGGGGCCCATGCCCGTGAAGACTTCCCCGATCGCGACGACGACAACTGGTTGTGCCATTCGCTTTACTTCCCCGGACAAAAGACCGTCGGCAAGCGCGCGGTGAACTTCACGCCGAAAACCCGTGCGGCTTTTGAACCCACGGCTAGAACCTACTGACAGGACTGATCGCATCATGCTCAAGGTCAGCGTATACCGTTACAATCCGGAAACGGACAAAACGCCGTACATGCAGGATTACGAGATCGATACCGGCGGCAAGGATCTCATGGTGCTGGATGTGCTCGAGCTGCTGAAGGCCGCTGACACCTCTCTGGTGTTTCGCCGCTCCTGTCGCGAGGGCGTATGCGGCTCCGATGGCCTCAACATCAGCGGCAAGAACGGCTTGGCCTGCATCACCCCGCTGTCCGCCTGTGTCAAAAACAACAAGCTCGTCGTGCGGCCACTGCCGGGACTGCCGGTCGTCCGCGATCTGGTGGTCGACATGAGCCAGTTCTACGCCCAGTACGAAAAAATTCAGCCCTACCTACTCAACGACACGCCCGCGCCCGCCATCGAGCGTTTGCAGTCGCCAGCGGAGCGGGAAAAGCTCGACGGCCTATATGAGTGCATCCTGTGCGCCTGCTGTTCAACGGCCTGTCCTTCGTTCTGGTGGAACCCCGACAAGTTCATCGGTCCCGCCGGCCTGCTTCAGGCCTACCGGTTTCTCGCCGACAGCCGCGATACCGCGACCGAGGAGCGTCTCGCCAAATTGGACGATCCCTTTAGCGTGTTCCGCTGTCACGGTATTCAGAACTGCGTTGCTGTCTGTCCGAAGGGGTTGAATCCTACCCGGGCGATTGGTCACATCCGGGGTATGCTGCTGCGCAGTGGCACTTGAGTAGAGGCGGCACTTAAAAGCTTAAAAGTAGTGGCGCTTGATCTGTTGCACGGGGCAGCCATCCTGGATAAACAATGTCAGGGAGACTGATTTTAGTTGGCCATTCAGTAAGCGATATTTAGTTTCGCATGAATGCAATGAACCCGTCAGGCCACCACCTGTAGGCAATCGGTGACAAAGATGCAAAGCAACAGCATGGAGCAATTCCTTCGCACCTCCCACCTCTCGGGCGGCAATGCCGCCTACATCGAATCGCTCTACGAGACTTATCTGCACGATCCCAACGGCGTCTCCGAGCAGTGGCGTGCATTTTTTGATGGGCTACCGCGGGTAAATGGCAACGTTGCGCCGGACACTTCTCACGAGACCATCCAGGCACATTTCGAATTGCTCGGACGCAGGCGTGCGCGGCCGATTCCGGCGCCGGGTTCCGGTGGCATCAATATCGAGCATGAACGCAAACAGGTAAAAGTCGTTCAGCTCATCAGTTCCTACCGGTTTCGCGGTCACCAGCACGCCAAGCTCGACCCTCTTGGCTTGATGGAGCGCGAGAACGTTCCCGATCTTCACCTCGGTTTTCACGGCCTCACCGAGGCCGATCTCGATACCACGTTCCAGACCGGGTCGCTGTTCATCGGCAAGGAAGAAGCCACCCTACGCGAGATCATCGACCACTTGGAGGCGACCTATTGCGGGCCCCTCGGCCCCGAGTTCATGCATATCACCTCTTTTGCAGAAAAGCAGTGGCTACAGCAGCGTTTTGAAAGTGTGCGTTCCCGCCCTACCTATGGCAACGAGACCCGTATCCTGGTACTTGAGCGCTTGACTCGCGCCGAGGGGCTTGAGCGCCATCTGGATACAAAATACCCCGGCACCAAGCGCTTCGGCCTTGAGGGTGGTGAGAGCCTGATTCCCATGCTGGATGGCCTGATTCACCGTAGCGGCGAGTATGGCGTCAAGGAAATTGTGCTTGGCATGGCCCACCGCGGGCGTCTCAATGTGCTGGTCAATGTGCTGGGCAAAAGTCCCGCTGAGCTGTTCAACGAATTCGAAGGCAAGATAACGCTCAATACCTCGGGGGACGTGAAATACCACCAAGGCTTCTCGTCAAACGTGATGACGCCGGGCGGCGAAGTGCATCTTGCGCTGAGCTTCAATCCCTCCCATCTGGAAATTGTCTCGCCGGTGGTGGAGGGCTCTGCTCGCGCCCGCCAGGATCGTCGCAATGATCCCACCGGCGATCAGGTGGTACCGATCCTGATCCACGGCGATGCCGCCTTTGCCGGGCAGGGCGTGGTGATGGAAACGTTCCAGATGTCGCAGACCCGCGGTTACAAGACCGGCGGCACTGTCCATATCGTGCTTAACAATCAGGTGGGTTTTACCACTAGCCGGCGCGAGGACGCCCGCTCCACGGAGTACTGCACTGACATCGCTAAAATGGTGCAAGCGCCCATTTTTCATGTCAACGGTGACGATCCCGACGCGGTGATGTTCGCCTCCTTGGTCGCGATGGATTATCGCTACCAGTTCAAGAAGGACGTCGTCGTCGACCTGATCTGTTATCGTCGCCGCGGCCACAACGAGACCGACGAGCCCTCCGCCACCCAGCCGCTGATGTACGAGAAAATCCGTCATCACAAGACCACGCGCGCACTCTTTGCGGAAAAACTGATAGGTGAGGGCGTTCTTGGCGAAGCGGCAGCCACCGCGATGCTCGATGACTATCGGCGCTCGCTGGATCGCGGTGAGCACGTGATCAGCAATCTGGTGTCGGAGCCCGACCACCGACTGTTTGTCGATTGGCGCCCCTACCTGGGACACGACTGGACTGCCCCGGGGGATACCACGTATGACCCGCGCAAACTTCGCGACGTTGCGCAGAGAATTTGCCATATCCCCGACGGCATCGTGCTTCAGCGCCAGGTCGAAAAAATTTATGACGACCGCCGCAAGATGGCCGGTGGTGCGCTGCCGCTGAATTGGGGCATGGCGGAGTTGCTCGCTTACGGAACCCTGCTTGAACAGGGTTACCACATTCGCTTGGCCGGCCAGGATTCCGGGCGTGGCACCTTCTCACACCGCCATGCGGTGCTCCTGAGCCAAAAAGACGGTGAGGCCTGTATCCCCTTGCAGCGGCTGCACGACGGCCAGCCGGGCTTTGACCTCTATGACACCTTCCTGTCCGAAGAAGCTGTGCTGGCTTTCGAATACGGTTACGCCACTACATCACCGAATAGCCTGGTGATATGGGAAGCCCAGTTCGGCGATTTCGCCAACGGCGCTCAGGTGGTGATTGATCAGTTCATCGCCAGTGGTGAGCACAAGTGGGCGCGTCTCTGTGGCTTGGTGCTGTTGCTGCCTCACGGCTATGAGGGGCAGGGGCCGGAGCACTCCTCGGCGCGCCTGGAAAGGTATCTTCAGCTTTGTGCTGAACACAATATGCAGATTTGCAATCCGACCACGCCCGCGCAGTTGTTTCACATGTTGCGCCGCCAGGCAATCAGACCGATGCGGCGGCCGCTCATTGTGATGAGTCCGAAATGGATCCTGCGCCACAAGCTGGCCACATCGACACTCGAAGAGCTTGCCAGTGGCCATTTCGAGACGGTGATCGCGGATACCGAACTGAGTCCGGCCAAGGTGAGGCGCGTCGTGCTGTGTTCCGGCAAGGTTTACTACCATCTGTACGAGGCGCGCGCGGCGAGCAAGCAGGACGATGTCGCGCTGATCCGTATAGAACAGCTTTACCCCTTTGACGACGCTGCGCTGATTGCCGCTCTCGCCCCCTATCGCAAATTGAAAGATCTGGTTTGGTGCCAGGAGGAGCCCCTGAATCAGGGCGTCTGGTACAACAGCCAGCACCGCATCCGCCGCGTGCTCAATACCCGGGATGACAAGCTCTATCTACGCTACATGGGCCGCGATTCCTCAGCGGCACCCGCTGGTGGGTATATGGCGCTACATTTAAAAGAGCAAGAAAATTTTATAAATCAATGTCTTGATATAAATTCCTAACATATTTTCGAGTGCAAGGAACCGCTTCGATGGCCATCGACATAAAAGCACCGACCTTCCCCGAATCGGTGCAGGAAGGCACCTTGATCAACTGGCGCAAGCAACCGGGTGAATTTGTCGCCCGCGATGAACTGCTGGTGGATATTGAAACCGACAAGGTCGTCCTGGAGGTGGTTGCGCCCGCCGATGGCGCCCTGACCAAGTTGCTCAAAGTCGATGGCGAAATCATTGCCAGCGGTGAGTTGCTGGCGGTCTTCGAGGCCGGCTCCGGGCGTGCTTCTCCCGCATCACCGCACGCCACCACAACAGCGCCCGTGGCTGGGGCCGCGGCCATGGTGATCGCGAGCCCCGCGGCACGGAAGATCGCCGAAGAGCGAGGTATCGATTTGGCCCACATCAGCGGCAGTGGCCGCGATGGCCGCATCACCAAGGAGGACGCTGTCGGCTACCAGCCGCCACGGCCTGCCCCTGTTTCGCCAAAAGTCCCATCTGGTGAAGCCGGGCGTGGTTCGATGCTGCCGTCCATCAGTGCGTTGGCGGACGAGCGCACCGAAAAGCGAGTGCCGATGACGCGCATGCGGGCGCGCATTGCTGAGCGGCTGCTCCAGGTCACCCACACCACGGCGATGCTGACCACGTTCAACGAGGTGGATCTGCACCGGATCATGGATCTGCGTGCGCAGTTCAAGGATCAATTCAGCCAGCGCCACAATGGCACACGCCTGGGATTCATGGGGTTTTTTGTTCGCGCGGCGGTGGAGGCACTAAAACGCTTTCCCCTGGTAAACGCCTCCATTGATGGAACCGACGTCGTCTACCATGGCTACCAGGATGTCGGCGTGGCAGTATCGACAGATCGCGGGCTGGTGGTGCCGGTATTGCGCAACGCGGATCAGATGAGTATCGCGGAAATCGAAAGCAAGGTGGCTGAATTCGGCACCCGCGCCCGTGACGGCAAGTTGACGATAGAAGAAATGAACGGGGGCACCTTTACCATCACCAATGGCGGCGTATTCGGGTCGATGCTGTCGACGCCAATTTTAAATCCCCCGCAGTCGGCGATTCTCGGTATGCATGCGATCAAGGAGCGCCCGGTCGTTGAAAACGGCGAGATCGTGATTCGCCCCATGATGTATCTGGCGCTCTCCTACGACCACCGCCTGATCGATGGTCGCGACGCCGTGTTATTTCTCGTTGCAATCAAGGATATGATCGAGTACCCAGCTAAAATATTGCTTGAGATATAGCAATTAACCTATTGAATTTATAAAGGTTGTTAACGCCATGTCCGACAAATACGATGTCATCGTGATTGGCTCTGGGCCGGCCGGCTATGTCTGTGCGCTGCGGGCCGCCCAGTTGGGTTTGAAGGTTGTTTGTATCGAGAAATATCGCAATCGAGAGGGCAAGGGCACCAACGGGGGCACCTGTCTGAATACCGGTTGTATCCCCTCCAAAGCCCTGTTGGACAGCTCGCTCAAATACATTGAGGCGAAATCATCGCTGGCCAGTCATGGCATCACGACCACCGGTGTTGTGATTGATGTCAATGCGATGATTGCGCGCAAGGATGGCATTGTCAGACAACTATCCGGCGGCATTGCGGGCTTGCTGAAGGGGAATGGCGTTGCTGCGCTTTATGGCTCCGGCAAACTGCTGGCGGGCCGTAAAGTCGAATATACCGATGCGGGTGGCGTTATCCAGCTACTTGAGGCTGACAATGTGGTGCTGGCATCGGGATCACAGGCGATAGATATTCCGGTAGCGCCGATTGATGGCAAGCACATCATCGATTCGACCGGCGCACTGGAGCTCGACAAAACGCCCAAGCGCCTTGGTTTGATCGGCGCTGGCGTAATTGGCCTGGAACTGGGTAGCGTCTGGAATCGACTGGGGGCAGAAGTCGTTCTGTTCGAGGCGCTTGACGTTTTTTTACCCACGATGGATCACCAGATTGGTGCCGAGGCAGAAAAAATCTTCCGCAAACAGGGTCTCGACATCCGTCTCGGCTGCCGCGTGACCGCGACCGAAGTGAAGAGAGGCAAAGTCACCGTCAGCGTTCAGACTTCGGCCGGTGACGAACAGCAGGAGACTTTTGACAAACTTGTCGTCTGCGTCGGCCGTCGCCCTCACACGGAAAATTTGCTCGCAGCAGATAGCGGCGTCAACTTGGATGAACGCGGCTCCGTTTTCGTCAACGATTACTGCTCGACCAACGCGCCGGGGGTCTGGGCGATTGGTGATCTGGTGCGCGGCCCGATGCTTGCCCACAAGGGATCGGAGGAGGGGGTGATGGTGGCGGAACGTATCGCTGGCCAGAAAACCCAGATGAATTACGACGTTATCACCAACGTGATCTACACCCACCCCGAGATCGCCAGCGTCGGCAAGACCGAGGAACAATTGAAGCAACTGGGGGAGCCCTACAACGTCGGTGTGTTCCCCTTTGCTGCCAGCGGCCGGGCACTCGCAGCCGGTGATGCAGAGGGCATGGTGAAGCTGCTCGCCCACGCCGACACCGACCGTATTTTGGGCTGTCACATTGTCGGCCCAGCGGCGGCGGATCTGGTCCAGCAGGTGGCTATCGCCATGGAGTTCGGTGGCAGTGCGGAGGATCTCGGCATGATTGTGTTCGCTCACCCAACGCTGTCGGAAGCGGTTCACGAGGCGGCGCTGGCAGCCAATGGCCACGCCATCCACATCGTTAATCGGCGTAAACGCAAAGACAAAAAAGCCAAGGACAGCGACGAAACTTAATTTTTTCCCATCGATCTGGAACCACACTATGAATTTACACGAGTATCAGGGCAAACAACTGTTCGCTGAATATGGCCTGCCGGTGTCGGTGGGAGTCGCCGCCGCGACCGCCGACGAGGCCGTTGCCGCAGCGGACAAAATCGGTGGCAACCGCTGGGTGGTGAAGGCTCAGGTTCACGCCGGTGGCCGTGGCAAGGCCGGTGGCGTCAAGCTGGTGAGCTCGAAGGATGAGATAAAAATCTTCGCCAAGCAGTGGCTCGGCAAGCGCCTGGTGACCTACCAGACCGACGCCAACGGCCAGCCAGTCAGCCGAATCCTGGTGGAATCGTGCACGGATATCGCCAATGAACTCTATCTCGGTGCCGTGGTGGATCGCGCCAGTCGCCGTATTGTCTTCATGGCATCCACCGAAGGTGGCGTCGAAATTGAAAAGGTCGCCCATGAAACGCCGGAGAAAATTCTCAAGGCGACCATCGACCCCCTCGTCGGCGCGCAGCCCTACCAGGCCCGCGAGCTGGCGTTCAAGCTCGGCCTCATCGGCAATCAGATCGGCCAGTTCACCCAGATTTTTCTCGGCCTTGCCAAACTGTTCAAGGAAAAGGATCTGGCGCTGCTGGAGGTCAATCCCCTGGTGATCACCAGCGAGGGCAACCTCCATTGCCTCGACGCCAAAATCAATATCGATGGCAACGCGATTTATCGCCATCCCGAGTTGAAGGCCATGCACGACCCCTCGCAGGACGATGCCCGCGAGGCCCACGCCGCCCAGTGGGATCTGAATTACGTCGCCCTCGACGGCAACATCGGCTGCATGGTCAATGGCGCCGGTCTCGCCATGGGTACCATGGATATCATCAAGCATCACGGCGGGAGGCCCGCCAACTTCCTTGATGTTGGCGGTGGCGCGACCAAGGACAGAGTCACCGAGGCCTTCAAGATCATCCTCTCGGACGCCAATGTGAGCGCCGTGCTGGTCAACATTTTTGGCGGCATTGTGCGCTGCGATCTGATTGCCGAAGGTATTATCGGTGCGGTCGCCGAGGTCGGCGTCAAGATTCCCGTCGTCGTCCGTCTCGAAGGCAACAACGCCGAGCTGGGCGCCAAACTGCTGGCGGACAGCGGGCTCAACATTATCGCCGCGACCAGTTTGACCGATGCGGCCCAGAGTGTGGTTAAAGCGGCGGAGAGCAACCGATGAGCATTTTGATCGACAAGAACACCAAGGTCATCTGCCAGGGTTTTACCGGCGCCCAGGGCACCATGCACTCCGAGCAGGCACTCGCCTATGGCACCAAGCTGGTCGGTGGCGTCACCCCCGGCAAGGGCGGCAAAACCCACCTCAATTTGCCGGTTTTCAACACCGTCGAAGACGCGGTGGCGGCCACCGGCGCCGATGCCTCGGTGATCTATGTACCGGCCGCGTTTTGCAAGGATTCCATTCTCGAAGCCGCCAACAGCGGTATCAAGCTCATCGTCTGTATCACCGAGGGCATCCCGACGCTCGATATGCTCGAGTGCAAAGTGAAGTGCGATGAACTCGGCGTGCGTTTGATTGGCCCGAACTGTCCCGGTGTGATTACGCCCGGCGAATGCAAGATTGGCATCATGCCCGGCCATATCCATCTGCCCGGCAGGGTCGGTGTGGTGTCTCGGTCGGGTACCCTGACCTATGAGGCGGTCAAGCAGACCACGGATTACGGTTTTGGTCAGTCCACCTGTGTCGGCATCGGCGGCGATCCCATCGCCGGCTCCAGTTTCATCGACATCTTGGCGCTGTTCCAGCAAGATCCCAAAACCGAAGCCATCGTGATGATCGGCGAAATCGGTGGCAGTGCGGAGGAAGAGGCCGCCGCGTTCATCAAGGCCAATGTCACCAAACCCGTGGTGTCCTATATCGCTGGCGTCACCGCGCCGCCGGGCAAGCGCATGGGCCATGCCGGCGCGATCATTTCCGGTGGCAAAGGTACGGCTGACGAAAAATTTGCCGCGCTCGAGGACGCTGGCGTCAGAACCGTCCGCAGTCTCGCCGATATCGGTGCGGCTCTACAGGAAATCACGGGCTGGAAATAGCTCGCGAAAGCCCTGCTCACAGTTCAGCGATAAAGGCGGGATACCCCGCCTTTATCTATTTTGGACTCTTGCAATTGGCTCGAACGGAACGGCTACAGATTTACCGCGACCTGCAAGCCTTGATCAATCGCACTGAGTGCATCCAGCTCCCGCGCTTCGCGCGCGCCGCCAATCAGTTGCGCCTTGATCCCCACTGCTTGCAGCTCGTCGTACAGTGTGTTCAGCGGTTCCTGACCCGTGCATAGGATAATGCTGTCCGCCTGCAGAACGTGATCTTCGTCATTGACGCTGTAGTGCAGCCCGGCGCCGTCAATCTTGCGATAAGTGACACCGGCAACGAAATGGACGCCGCCGTATTCGAGTTCCGCGCGAATCGCCCAGCCTGTGGTGAGGCCCAGGGTCTTGCCCATGGCAGTGGGTTTGCGCTGGAACATGTGGATGTCGTGGGCGGCCGCTGGAAACTGCGGGCCGCCCGGCGCCAGCGCCCCGGCGGTGCTCATGCTGGTGTCAACGCCCCACTTGCGCAGAAAGTCGGTGGTATCCGGGGCGCGGTCGCCATGGCCGTGGATCAGCAGCACCGCGACATCGAAACCGATGCCACCGGCGCCGAGAATCGCCACTCGCTTGCCGACGGGCGCGCGGTTTTTCAGTACATCGATGTAAGAAATTACCGAGGAATGATTCACGCCCGGGATTTCCGGTACGCGCGGGCGGATGCCAGTGGCGACGATAACTTCGTCGTAGCCTGCTTGCTTAAGATCATCGCTACTGACGTGAGTGTTCAGGCGCACGTCTACCCGATGTTTTTCTAGCTGGCTGCGATAGTAGCGCAGCATTTCATAAAATTCGGTTTTATCCGGTATCGTCTTGGCGAGATTGAGCTGCCCACCGACTTCGCTGTCGGCTTCATACAGCGTAACCCGGTGACCGCGTTCGGCAGCCGCGCACGCCGCAGTCATGCCCGCCGGCCCGGAGCCAACCACGGCAATGTTTTTCGCAATGACCGCCTTTGCCGGCGCGATAGTGTCGAACTCGCGACCCGCCAATGGATTGACCAGGCAGCTGGTGGCGCGGTCGGTAAAAATGAAATCGAGGCAGGCCTGATTGCAGCCGATGCAGGTGTTGATTTCCTGCGGGCGATCCGTTGCCAGCTTGTTGACGAAGTGGGGGTCGGCGAGCATTTGCCGCGCCATCGAAATCATCTGTGCATCGCCACTGGCGACAATGTCCTCGCCCACATCCGGCATATTGATGCGATTCGAGGCAATCACTGGAATGCCTACGTTGCGGGCGATGTTGCGAATCGCAAAGCGCCAGGCACCTCGCGGCACCATGTAGGCGATGGTGGGGATACGCGCCTCATGCCAGCCAATGCCGGTATTAAGCAGGTTGACGCCGGCTTGTTCGAGCGCCTGGGCAAGCTCGACCACTTCAGCGCCGGTTGATCCTCCTTCCACCAAATCAATCGCCGAAATCCGAAACATCAGAATGAAGTCACGGCCCACCCGCGCGCGGATACGGCGCACGATTTCCAGCGCAAAGCGCATGCGGTTGGCGTAGCTGCCGCCCCACTCATCGGTGCGATTGTTGGTGCGCCGCGCCAACGCCTGATTGATCAGATAGCCTTCTGAGCCCATTACCTCGACGCCGTCGTAACCGGCCTCGCGGGCAAGCGCGGCGGCATTGGCGTAGTCATCGATATAGCGCTCGATTTCCTCGCTGGCGAGAACGCGTGGCACCCGCTTGTTGATCGGTGAACGCACATCGGAGAAGCCGACGATACTGGCGTCCTTGGCATAGCGACCGGTATGCAGAAGCTGCAGCAGAACCTTGCTACCTTCCTGATGGATCCGGCGAGTGATGATCCGATGGTCGGGTATATCGTCTGCCGAGTTGAACATCGGGCCGCCTTCTTCAATGCGACCGGTCTCGTTCGGCGCGTAACCGCCGGTGACAATCAGCGCTACGCCACCCTTGGCGCGCTCGCCGTAGAAAGCGGCGAGGCGCTCGAATGGGCGATCAAGGAGTTCCAGACCCGAGTGCATGGAGCCCATCATGACCCGGTTCTTCAATGTCGTGAAACCGAGGTCGAGCGGCTGAAGCAGGTGCGGAAAACTCATGATTTCACTCCTGACAGCAAATTCTGCGTGGTCAATGTCAAAGTTGGCGGTGGCGAAAGCGCGGCCGAATCATACTGGGTGGACGGCGCAAGTGGTAGCGCACGGAACACTGAAAATCGGCAATGGTGACGATGAGTGAGTCATGGCTGTGGATCTCTTGCCTACGGGGAGTTGGCTGCGGTCTCGGCGGACGAGAAGGCTGTAACGTCTGGAATCCGTTCCGCATTTTCTGTCTTAATCTAGACTAACGGCATTGATGCTGGGCGGGTTGAGTGGCAGGCTAATTTATATCAAAATATATCGATATTCTGGTAGCTGGATTGTGTCTGGAACGAGAGCAGACTAACGTCAGTCCACCTATTAACCAAGAGATAGGCCATGTCCGAAAATCAGTGCGCAGGCATCACCTCAGCGCGCCAGTTCACCCGAGTTTCTTACGCCCTCGCAATGACAGCGTTGTTGCTGGGGTTTTCCTCCGCGAGCCCGGCGAATGCGGCGATTGTGAAGCTGACATTTGCTGGCACCCTCTGTATCCCGGGTTACCTTTTGGGTCCCCCGCAGTTCCTTCGCCAGGCTGCCTGTTTCCCGATAGCAGCGGATTGATCTTCGGGCAAACCGGAGCGGCGGTGCCGTACGAGTTCGAAATTGTTTACGACACGGCTCGGGGCGGCCAACCCAAATTCATCCCGACGGGCTCAGCGCTCCAGCCCGACTACGCAATACCCCGCGCAGTCCATGACTGGTTCGGCTACTCGAAAGCGGGGATCGTAACCACGCGGCTGAAGTTCGGCACCCAAACCTGGACCAAGAAAGATTTGATGCCCGTTGATATCAGCTGGAGTCGTGAGGTTATTG
>JBPPNE010000172.1:0-8514 GCA_051306415.1 Porticoccaceae bacterium | reverse complement strand
AGACTATTTCGCGCAGATCTCGATGGGCGCAACGATAGCGGGTGAATTTGACAGTGGCGTGACTGGCATTGCCCCGTGATCGGTCAGCATGGGGTTGCCGACATCGATCCCTATAGTGCAAGCTGGCTCGGATCTTGTTTTCCCGCAAAGCGGCCAAGGGCACCTGCTCACTGATACGGCTGTCCGAATTCCTGGGACCAGCTCTGAAGGGTGTCTGACGCGGGGGGTACCGGCCCGAGTTCCCGGCCAAGGGCTTCGCCGATCTCGAAGATGCCCGCGCCTGGGCGGCTGGATTCGTGCAGTGGTACAACGTTGAGCATCGCCACAGCGGCATTCGTTACGTCAGCCCGACCCAGCGCCATGCAGGGGATGATCACGCCATTCTGGCTGCCCGGCATACCCTGTACGTGACGGCTCGCGAACGCAACCCGACACGCTGGTCAGGCAATACCCGAAACTGGACGCCCATCGGCGCCGTGACGTTTAACCCCGAACGCGACTCCATCATCAAAGCGCATTTGACGGGTAACAATATTCAGCCGTTGTCTGCATGAGCGAGGCGGCAACTACCTTGACGTGCGCCGCCCCTTGGTTGCTTTATCGCTGGCGGTCTCTGATGCCGGGAATGAACCCCCGCCAATGCCCGCGTCCATCGGGATTGAGCAGACCGTCATCGTTGCGCTGGCGATTATTGAACTCGCCGATGACATGGACGGAGCGCGCCTTCGGCGCCCAGACGCGAAAGGTCGCGCACCCGCCACCAGATCGCCCCCATCGACGTCCGATCATCAATGTGCAGCAGAGAAGCAGGCATGGGCAATCTCCGGTTGCGTGGAAGAAGCGCGATCGCAAATCTCTGTTCGGAACCCAGTTGGCGCTACTCAATAAGCGTGATCAGCCGTTTTGTGATCCGGGTACCCCGCAACGGGATCCTGCAGTCCACCGACCACAAAAGTAATCTTATTACCACAGCTAGACGTCGCGTTGAAGATGTACTTAAAGGCGGTGCAACTCAGCAAGGAAATCGGCAGGATCTGAGGGAAGCTTGGAGTTGGCTCGCGTTGATGCAAATAATGAGTTTGGAACAAATCCGGGATAGACTGACTGGAGTGAGGCTTTAATGCTTCCCGCGCAGCGACCCGCCTTATTTTCTGAAATAGGGTGCCTGCATCGGCACTTTGACGATGCAGTGTGTGGTCGCTAATGCTCAGTTCGACTGCCATGCAATGTAGATTGCGAGTGGTCGTCGCCCAGACACGGCAGGAGGAGGGGGCCAGACGTGCAGTGCAAGGGTTCAGAATTCGTTCCGTTTCAAGCCTATCTCGAGCAACTTCACGCGCGGCTGACGGCCGTCAACGACGGCGCCGTCGCCAGCTACATTCCAGAGTTGGCCTTGGCCAACGCCGACTGGTTCGGCATTGCGCTGGTCACGGTGGACGGCCACGTCTACCAAGTGGGTGATTCGCGCGAACAGTTCACGGTACAGTCGATTTCCAAGGCGCTGGTTTACGGCATGGCGCTGGAGGATCGCGGCATTGATGGCGTGTTCGCCAAGGTCGGCGTCGAGCCCAGCGGCGAGGCCTTCAACTCCATCAGCCTGGAACCGGAAACCGGCCGGCCACTGAACCCCATGATCAACGCCGGCGCCATCGCCACCACCGGGCTGATCAACGCAGAGTCGGCCGACGACCGCCTGGCCTGCATCCTCAAACGCTTTGAAAAATACACCGGACATGCGGTCAGTGTTGATGACGCGGTTTATCGCTCGGAGCGCGACACCGGGCATCGCAACCGCGCCATTTCTCATCTGTTGCGCAATGCCGAGATTCTGGGTGGCGTTCCCGAAGAAGTGCTGGACACCTACTTCAGACAGTGTGCCATCCAGGTGACAGCGCGCGATCTTGCGATCATTGGCGCCTGCCTGGCCAACAATGGCGTCAACCCGATCACCGGTGTGGTTGCGCTGGAACAGCCTTACGTGGAAAAAGTGCTCAGCGTGATGAGCACCTGTGGGATGTACGACTATTCCGGTCAGTGGCTGTTCGAGGTCGGCATGCCGGCCAAGAGCGGTGTCGGCGGCGGCATCATGGCGGTGCTGCCCGGGCAGTTCGGCCTGGGTATCTTCTCACCGCCGCTGGACAAGAAAGGCAACAGCGTGCGCGGCATCCGGGTCTGCGAAGAACTCTCGCGGGATTACGGCGTGCACCTGTTTCAGGTTGCCAGGGCCAGCTCCTCGTCAGTGCTGCGGCTGGCTTACGATGCCGCCAAAGTCAGTTCGCGGCGGGTCCACTATGAGTACGAGCGCGCCGTATTGCGCGATCACGGCGCACGCATCCGGGTCTTTGAGCTGCAGGGCGAGCTGAAATTTGCCTCCACCGACTCGGTCGCCAAGACCCTGGTCGAGCAACTCGCCGATACCCAGTTCGTGATTGTCGATTTTCGTCGTGTGGTCGAAGTTGATCGCGCCTCGACACGGTTGTTCGCCGATCTGGCGCTGGCGTTTGCGAAGGCCGGCAAGACCCTGTACTTCACCGGCACCGGCAACAAGTACGGCTTCCGGCGCGACCTTGCGCGCGAGGCCCAAGGTCTCGACGTCACCGCCCTGCTGCGTTTTTCCGACGACGACCGCGCGCTCGAATGGTGCGAAGACCAGCTCGTGCGGCAATATGCACCGACGCAGGGTGCCGAGGAGACAGTGCCGCTGGAGCGGCAGGCGCTGTGCACAGGGCTAGAGCCCGCCGAAATCGAGTGCCTGCGCGAGATTTGCCATTACTGTGAATTCCAGCCTGGCGAATCTCTGTTTCGTGCCGGCGACGAAGGCCGCTCTCTGTTCATGGTGCTGGCGGGCGCAGTCGATATCGTGGTCAAGTCAGATGCCCAGCGCGAGCGGCGCCTGAACACGCTGCGCGCGGGTATGTCCCTGGGTGAGTTCGCTTTGGTGACTGAAGGTGTCCGCTCGGCGGAGGCCCGCGCAATCGTCGCCACGCGCTGCTACGAGGTGCAATTTGCCGATATCGACCAGTCCCTGCAGACCAAGCTGTTGCTGCGCCTGGCGCCGGATCTGGCGCGGCGTCTTGCCAAGGAGGCGCGGGAGCTACAGATACGTGGCGGTGGTGAGTAGGGTTTTATTCGCGCACAGACCGCAGGCATACCATGACAAAGTCCGGTGCCGACTGGCACCTTCTGGGGGACCAATGACAGCGGTAACGTCGGCACACAGTCAGATCTACCCACTTCCGCGCACCGATTTCCTCTGCGACCGGAAGGGGCCGTGGCCACAGCCGGCGCCGGATCATCCGATGGCCATGGCGGCGGAGGTGCTGCATCCCTCGCCAGCGGACCAGGAGGACTGGAACCGCACCGTGCGCTGGAATTACATCAAGGCGCTGGTTACCAAGCTGCCCTTGGCGTTCTACAACTGGTTCGTGCACAGCAGGATTGATCACCTGCCGGACGCCGAGTTCGCCGCGATACTGGCGACCACCAATTACAGCAAGTTCCTGCGCCGGCGCAGCGCCGATGAACTGGCGGCAACGGAGTTTGGTCGCCGCTTGGGGCCGCTGGATCCTGCACGGCAGTACCTGACTGCCGACTTCACGCCGATCCAGGACGTGCAGCCCTATCCCGGCATGTATGTGGCACCCACCATCGTGCTGCTGGCGCGCGACGGCGAGCGCGGCAGTGCCGGTGTCCTCGCCATCTCCATCGGCCATCTGGAAGGCGATGGCTGGCAGCATGTGGTGCTGACGCCCGCGGATGTCAAGGCCTGGGTGCTGGCCAAGTATTTCGCCATTCAGGGCGGCGCTCACATGGTGACGCTGTGCGGCCACCCGGCCACGCATTTCCCCTACGATACTGTCAATGCCATCACCCAGAGCAGCGTGCCGATGAAGCACACGCTGTTCAAGCTGCTCAAGCCGCATTTGCGGTTGCAACTGCCGGTGGACAACGCCGTGCTGGAAGGCGGCAATTCCGTGGTCAGCGAAACCCGAGGGGAGTTCTACGCGCCGTTCGTGGGTACCAGCACGGAGGTGCGTCAGATGGTGGCGGCCGGCTATCTCGGCTATCCCAATCCACTGTCCAAATACGCGCCCGCCGACGCACCGGGACCGGCGCATCCGCGCTGGAGCTATGCCACTGCCGTGCGCGATATTCCGTCCGACTACGGGCTTTATCTCACCGCCTACCACGACACGGTGAAGAGGTTTGTGCGCAAGGTCGTTGCGCACATTCTGGCCATGCAGGACTCGGATCGGGGCCGTGAGGAAATCTATTACATCCGCCGCTGGGCGCACTATATCGCCGGTTGGCTGCCGGGCTTTCCCGACGACGATGAAATCCTGGCGATGGACGAAAGCGGCGATCCACGCCTGGTCACGGCGGTGACGACCTTTATCTGGGATGTGGCGATCGCCCATGGTGCGGAACATTGCACGTTCGGCAAGCTGGGGCCGCATCGGACCGGTTTTCGCGTACGCGTGCCGCCGCCGGATTCCCGGCAGGCACCAGCCTACAGTCGTCGGCAAATTCTCAGCGGCTGGGACATGTTCAAGAGCACGCTGGCGTTCGAGATGTTCTTCAAGCCGCACAATGTCGCGCTGCTCAAGGACGTCACTTATGACTTCGATAGCGAAACCCTGCGCGCGGCAGCCGGGCAATTCATCGCGGACCTGGCCGCGACCGAGCAGCGGCTGATCAAGGACGGGGTGGATATCAGGCGATACGCGCGGGTTGATGAACTGGCCAGCAGCATTCAGTATTGAGACTTGCGCACCGTGACCGTGGCAGGCATTCCTGGCGTACTCCCGACAAATGGGCGATCCTCGGCGTTACCGTCGTCGGTGTCGATCGCAAACATACCGAAATATAAAAAGTGAGTTTCTAGACCTTGTTCCCGACAACCGGCGATTTTGACGCCCTGCTGGAACGGCTCACCGCAGCGCTGCAAAGCGAGCAGCGGATTTCCTATCGCGGCCTGAAGCGTCGCTTCCAACTGAGCGATGAGGATATCGAGGACATCAAGGACGAGCTGATACATGCGCGCCAGCTCGCTGTCGACGAGGACAACAAGGTCCTGGTCTGGCGCAGCCAGGTTGCTCCGGCAGCGTCGGTCAAAGCGCCAGCCGCTGCCTACACGCCGCGCCATCTGGCAGAAAAGATTCTGTCGGCACGTTCCGCGATCGAGGGCGAGAACAAGCAGGTCACGGTGCTGTTTTGCGATGTCGTCGAGTCCATGGTCCTGGCGGAGCGTCTTGGCGCCGAGGACTGGCACGAAGTGCTCAACGATTTCTTTGTCGTGCTGACCGGCGCCGTCCACGCCCTTGAGGGCACCGTCAACCAGTACACCGGGGACGGCGTCATGGCGCTGTTCGGCGCGCCCATTGCGGCCGAGGACCATGCTCGGCGCGCCTGTCTCGCGGCACTGAAAATCCACGACAGCATTGTGCCCCTGAACGCGCGCGTGCAGCGTGAGTACGGGCTGACCTTCGCCGTGCGCATCGGCTTGAATTCGGGTGAAGTGGTGGTTGGCAGCATCGGCGACGACCTGCGCATGGATTATACGGCGCAGGGTCAAGTGGTGGGCATTGCCGCGCGGCTAGAGGCCATGGCCGACGCCAACGACATCCTGATGTCGGAGTTCTGCCAGCGCCAGGTCATCGGTCTGTGCGAAGTCGCGTCGCTGGGGCGGCGAAGGATCAAGGGGGTGACGAAACCGCTGGAAGTGTTCCAGCTGCACTCCGTTGCGATCGATGCCAACCGCTTCGAAGCGTCCCGCCAGCGCGGGCTGACACGATTCGTCGGACGGGAGGACGATCTGGCGACGCTCGACAATGCGCTGATGCAGGCGCGCGCGGGAAATGGCCAGGTAGTGGGCGTCGTCGCCGAGGCCGGCACCGGCAAGAGCCGGCTGTGTCACGAATTCCTGGAACGCTGTCGCGGCGGTGGTATGACCGTGCTGAGCGGGCAGGCGGTATCGCACGGCATCGCTGTCCCCTACCTGCCGATGTTGCAGATCTTTCGGACGTTCTTCGGCATCGACGAGCGCGATCACAGCGCCGGCGCCAGAAAAAAGATCAGCGGCAGATTGCTTGCCCTGGGCAACAGTGGCGGCGAAGTGGCACCGCTGGTGTTTGAGTTGCTGGGTGTGGCCGACCCGGGCGCTTCTGCGCAGCGCATTGATCCGGACGCCAGACAGCGCCAGTTGCTGACCTTGCCCCAGCTCATCATTGGTGGCGCTGGCAGCGGTAACGAAACCATCGTCACCTGTATCGAGGACTTGCATTGGCTGGACCCGACCAGCGCCCAGTTCCTGGAGCGATGGATAGATGCGCTGGCCGGCAGCAGGCATCTGCTGGTGGTCAGCTTCCGGCCCGAATATGACGCTGACTGGATGCGCAAATTGCCCTATTGTCGGGTGACCCTGGCGCCGCTGGCGTCCGACGCCATTCGCGACATGCTGGTCGATCTGCTCGGTGCTGACCCCAGTACCGCTGGACTCGCCGACGAGATTTTCCGGCGCACTGGCGGCAACCCGTTTTTTTGCGAAGAAATCGTGCAGTCACTGCGCGAGTCAGGCGACCTGAGTCTGGCGCCGGCGCATTACCGTCTAAACCGGCCACTGCATCAATTGCAGATTCCGGCCTCCGTGCAGTCGGTGCTGTCTGCCCGTATCGACCGGCTGGGCGAAGACGACAAGGCGCTGTTGCAGCTAGCCGCGGTGATTGGCCGCGAATTCTCCGTTGAGCTGATTCGGCACCTCAGCGGTCAGGAGTGGGACGCGCTGTCGCCAGCGCTGAATCGACTCAAGCACGGTGAATTCATCTTTGAACCCAATCCTGGTGCTCGCACCCTCTACAGCTTCAAACACGCCCTTACCCAGGAAGTTGCCTTGAATTCGCAGTTGCGCGACAAGCGCCGGCAGGCACACTCGCGGGTGGCCGCGAGTCTGGAGGCGCTGTTTGCCGACACGCTCGACGAGCAGTCAGCCATGATCGCCTATCATCGCGAGCACGCCCGCGAGCCGCTCGCCGCTGCGCAGGCCTATGCTCGGGCCGCAGCGCATATACGCGGTAGCAACCGCAGCCAGCAGATGCAGTACATCCAAAAGATGCTGGCGCTGACCGCCGATCTGCCGGTATCGGATCAGCGTCAGCAAATTCGTCTGCAGGGGCTGGTCGAACTGGTGACCGGCGGCGCCTGGCGCTTCACCATGTCCGACGATGAGTTGGAGATCCTTTACAGCGAAGGGCGGGCGCTGGCGGAGGCGGCCGGGCTCGCGGATATAGCGATCATGATCCGCGCGGCGCGCGCCGCAGCTCTGGGCATGATGGCCGGTAATGTGCGCAACTGGAGCCTGACAATCGATGACATTGTCGCGCACATGGACGGTGTTTCCGCCGAAGTTGCCGGTTCCCTGCTGGGCAATTGCTCCTATTCCCTGTACGTGCGCGGGCGACTCGAACTGGGTCTTGAACAGGCCCAAATGGCCCAGGACATGGCCAAGGGCGACGTCGGCTTTGGTCAGGCCATGGGTTTCAGTGTGCTGGTGACCTGCATGAACAATGGCGCGCTACTGCTGTCCGCGGCCGGGCAACTGGACGCCGCGCTGGCGATGAATCGCAAGGGCATTGCGCTCGCCACCGCGGCTGGGTTGACCGAGGAGCTGATCTGGCATCTCGCCAATAAAGCTGAAGAGACGGTTCCGCGCGGTCTGTCGGCTCAGCATCCGCTGGTGAGCGAGGTGGTCGCGGATTCAGCCCGGGGGTACGCTTTGGCCGAACAGGTCGCCAGCGATTTCACTCGCGGCGTCGCCAAGCGGAGTCGGGCCATCAGCCTGTTCATGCAGGGCGACTACGCCGGCGCCGAAGTCGCAGCCCTGGAATGTCTGAACCACTGTCGGCAATACCGTGCCCACCTTGAAGTCGAAGCGCGCTGCCTGGCGCTGCTGTCCGATGCCCAGCTGCGTTGCGGCAAACACGTGGAGGCCCGAATATCGGCGCGGCAGGCCATCACGGTCAGTCAGGCACAGGGCGTGGCCTATTTCGAGTGCCTGGGCCAACTCAGTCTGGTCCAGGCATTGCTGGCCGATGCGGGTCATGTCGATATCGAGTTAGTCACCCAGGCGCTGGAGCGGGCGTTACAGTTGGTCGATGCCAGCGGCGGCGGGGCCCTGCGTCCACAAGTCATGGAACAGCGCGCGCGCCTGGCTGCAAAGCGTGGGCAGCGAGGTCGTGCCCGGGACGATTTAATCGCTGCCCTGGCGGGCTATCGCGAGATCAGCGCGGCCGGTCATGCTGAGCGTATTGCCATCGAGCTGAGCGCCTCGGCGTAGGATCACTGCAGGATGCCAGTGATCGGTCAGCGTTGCCGGGTTGCCACAGTAGCCGAACCTGACCTACAGTTACGGCGACCACAAACAAAACAATTAAATTCGGGGTGGCTGATATGGCGAAGATAAGACAAATCGCGTCGGGGTTGATGTTTCCGGAGGGGCCGATAGCCATGCCGGACGGC
>JBPPNE010000171.1:0-6823 GCA_051306415.1 Porticoccaceae bacterium | reverse complement strand
ACCACCAGGCGGAAACCATCTTCAAGGCCTTTGGCCGCGCGCTGCGCATGGCGCTGGCGGTGGACGTCCGGCTTGGCAACGTGATGCCGTCCACTAAGGGTGTGCTCTAGTGTTCGCTTCAATGCCCGTTTTATCGCCGACGTTGATTCGGCGCCGATGATTGATTCCCAACGTATTGCCGTACTCGATTATGGCATGGGCAACCTGCATTCGGTGGCCAAGGCGCTGGAGCACGTCGCGCCGGGAGCTAGCGTGGTGGTCACCGAGGATGCCGCCGAGGTCGCGCGGGCGGATCGTGTGGTGTTTCCCGGCGTCGGTGCGATTCGCGACTGCATGGCGGAAATTCGCCGCGCGCACTTTGATGCCGCGGTCGCGAAAGCCATCGCCGAGAAACCAGTGCTGGCGATCTGCGTTGGCATGCAGGCACTGATGCAGCACAGCGAAGAGAACGGCGGCGTCGATTGCCTGGGCCTGCTGCCCGGCCAGGTGCGGTTTTTTGGCGCCGATCTGCGCGGCGAAGATGGTGAGCGCCTGAAGGTTCCGCACATGGGCTGGAACCGCCTCCACCAGACCAGGGCGCACCCGCTGTGGCGCGGTATCGAACAGGATGCGCGCTTCTATTTTGTGCACAGCTACTATGTCGAGGCGGCTGAAGCGCTGACGGCGGCGACCTGTACCTACGGCCGGCCCTTCGCCGCCGCGCTCGCCGACGGCAACCTGTTCGCCGTGCAGTTTCACCCGGAGAAGAGCCACCTCGCCGGTCTGCAGTTGCTCGCCAATTTTGTCGCCTGGGACGGCAGCAAGTAAAACTTGAAACCTCGCTGACAAGCCGCCGGATCAAATCTCAACGATCGCCGCGTACACAATTGTTTCGAAAAATTGATCCGAGAAATGCTGCCCAAAATGGAAAATTGCCGATGCTGATCATTCCCGCGATCGACCTCAAGGATGGCCAGTGCGTGCGTCTGCGCCAGGGCCGCATGGACGACGCCACGGTGTTCTCCGATGATCCGGTGGCGGTCGCGGCGCGCTGGCAGCAGGCGGGCGCCCGCCGCCTGCATCTGGTGGATCTGAACGGCGCCTTTGCCGGCCAGCCGGTCAATGGCGATGTGGTCAAGGCGATTGCGGCGCGCTTTCCCGAGATGCCGATCCAAATCGGTGGCGGCATCCGCACCGGCGAGGCCATCGATGCCTATCTGCGCGCCGGTGTCAGCTATGTGATCATCGGCACCCGGGCGGTGAAGGAACCCGATTTTGTCGCCGCCATGTGCCGTGAGTTTCCAGGTCGTATCATCGTCGGTATCGATGCCAGGGCGGGTCTGGTGGCCACCGATGGCTGGGCCGAGGTCAGCAGCGTGGAGGCGACGGATCTCGCCCGGCAATTCGCCGTTGCTGGCGTCAGCGCTATCGTCTACACCGATATCGAGCGCGATGGCATGATGCAGGGCGTCAACGTGGCGGCTACGCTGGCGATGGCACAAGCCTCCAGCATCCCGGTCATCGCCTCCGGTGGCATCACCAATCTCGATGACATCCGCGCGCTGAAGGCGGTGGCGAACGTCGGGGCCGGTATTCTCGGCGCCATCACCGGTCGCGCGATCTACGAGGGGACCCTTGATGTGGCCGCAGCGCAGGCGCTATGCGATGGTCATTAGCAGCACCCCAGCGCAACTGCTCCATGGGGGCGAACGCGGTTGATGTCGGCGAGTAACCCGCTTATTAGAGTTAACATTAGATTTTAACATATTGTTTTTTAAATATATAATATTCGCAAAAGGTGACTGCATGAGTGAAGTTTGCAGCATGGGACACGATCAGCGGCCCGGCGTCGATGACGCGCTGCGCCAGGATCTGATCCGCTTTGTCCACCGCCATTTTGGTGCCACGGCGGCCCCGGCCGATGTCCAACCGATGCTTGGCGGCCACGCTGGCCTGACCTTTGGCTTCGCCGTCGTCGATGGCGGTGAAACCCTCGGCGAGTACATCATCAAGCTGGCTCCCAAGGGTGTCCGCCGTGAGGGCAATACTGACGTCTACCGCACTGCGCCTCTGCTGCGCACGCTCTATCGGGAGCGCCTGCCGGTTCCCGATGTGCCCTTCGCCTCACCGGACGAAGACGAATTTGGCGTGCCCTATGTGGTCATGAGCCGTCTGCCCGGCCGGGAATTTTTCATTTGGGATCCCGACCCTTCCTTCGATCTCGCCGACGCCAAGGTCGCGCCGCTATGGCGACAGATGGCGGAGGTCCTACCCGGTGTTCACAAGGTCGATTGGCAAAGGTATCTGCCAAACTGGGAGACGCCGCGTCCACTGGTGGAAGAGATCACGCGCTGGGAGAAGATCTACGGCAAGGCCCTGGAGCCAGAGTGGATCGAACTCGCCGATGTATTGCGTTTGAGATTATTGAAAACGATGCCCGACAGGGTTGAACTCGGGATAGTTCACGGCGACTACCAGCCCGGCAACGGGTTGTTCGCGGACGGCAAACTCACCGGCATCATCGACTGGGAGCTGGTGCGCATCGGCTCCTTCCTGGTGGACATCGGCTGGCTGATGTTCAGCGCCGACAAGAATTTCTGGACCGACAACATCACACCTGCGGCGCCGGTAGAGCCGGAGGAGCTCGCCGATATCTATCAGGCGGGTATGGGCCGCTCTTTCGCCCATTTGCGCTGGTACCAGGCGCTCGCGGCCTACCAGCTTGGCAGCATCGCCTGCCTGAATGTTCGCCTGCACCGCAAGCAGCAGCGCATCGACCCCATGTGGGAGGAGTTCGCCCAGACGGTGCCGCGCTTTTTTACTGCGGCCGTGAGGCTGATCAGTTGAGGGAAGACTAACTTTTTCCCGCTGGTTGATGCCGCTATTAGCGTGCTTTATAAAAAATCGTTAACTACATGATTTAAAAATTTTAAATTCTTTAATAGCTCGCTTGAGCGGGGCCGTCCATCTTCCGTCCAGCCCACCAGGTGGGCTATCCAACAACAGCTACAAGGGGTAACACCATGGTGGACTTTGCACTCTCCAGCGAACTGTCGGCACTCAAGGACAGGACCGAAGCTTTTATCCGCGACCGGGTGATGCCCTACGAGAAGGATGCCCGCCAGGAATTTCACGGGCCGACCGAAGCGCTGCGTCTTGAGCTGGTAGCGCTCGCGCGCGAAGCCGGCTTGCTGTCGCCCCACGCGCCCAAGGAATACGGCGGTCTCGGTCTGGATCACCGCGGCATTGCGGTCATCTTCGAGGCCGCCGGCTATTCGACCCTGGGCCCGCTCGCGCTCAACATCCAGGCACCGGACGAGGGCAACACCACGCTGTTGCTGAAAGTCGCGACCCCTGCGCAGAAGCAGCGCTGGCTAGAGCCGCTCTATCGGGGCGAGATTCGCTCGGTGTTCTCGATGACCGAGCCGGACAATGGTGCCGGTTCCGACCCCAGCCTGCTGAAGACCACCGCCGTGCCCGACGGCGACGACTACATCATCAATGGCTGCAAATGGTTCATCACCGGCCTGCCGGGCTCGGCGTTTCAAATCATCATGGCGCGCACCCAGGACCATGCCGGCAACGATCTCGGCGCGACCATGTTCATCACGCCGTCCGATGCGCCCGGCATCGAGATGGTGCGCATGCTCGACACCATCGACAGCAACTCTCCCGGCGGCCACTGCGAAGTCGATTACCGCAATCTGCGCGTGTCCAGGGACCAGATTCTTGGCGAAGTGGGCAAGGGCTTTCGCTATGCGCAGGTACGGCTGGGGCCGGCGCGCATGACCCACTGCATGCGCTGGCTCGGCGCCGCCCAGCGCTGCCACGACATCGCCAGCGCATACGCCAAGACCCGCATCGCGTTCGGCAAGCCGATCATCGATCACGAGGGCGTCGGCTTCATGCTTGCCGACAACCGCATCGACCTGCACTGCTGCCGGCTCACCACCTGGCATGCCTGCTGGCTGCTGGATCAGGGCGATCACGCCCGCGCCGAGACCAGCATGTGCAAGGTGCTGAGCTCCGAGGCGCTCGGCCGGGTCGTCGATCGCTCGATGCAGATTCTCGGCGCCAAGGGCATTTCCGGCGATACCGTGATCGAGCGCATCTACCGCGATATCCGCGCCTTCCGCCTCTACGATGGCCCGTCCGAGGTGCATCGCTGGGTGTTGGCGCGCGGCTAGCCTGTTCACGGGCGAGTGGCTTCGCGCGGCCCGCGCGGCGCCGCCGTGCTAGACTTTGGAGTCAACCGTTCAGGTGAAACAGCCATGACTGAACCCAGGATCCAGATCGCCGATGCGGAGCGTTTTCGCGCGATGGTTGAGCGCCACCTCGACCGCATCGGCGAGGAGCCGGTGGAAACCCCGGAGCAGCAGGCGTTCTACCGCGAGCGCATCAAGGCACTGCTGGCGGAACGCGACGCCGTCATCGTCGCCCACTACTACACGGCCCCAGAAATTCAAAGCCTTGCGGAAGAAACCGGCGGCATCGTCTCCGACTCTCTGGAGATGGCGCGCTTCGGCAAGCAGCATCCGGCATCGACGCTGATGGTGGCCGGCGTGCGCTTCATGGCCGAGACCGCGAAGATCCTGACGCCGAGCAAGACCGTGCTGATGCCAACCCGGGAGGCCACCTGCTCCCTCGACATCGGCTGCCCAGCAGATGCCTTCACCGCCTTCTGCGATCAGCATCCCGACCGCACCGTGGTGGTGTACGCCAACACCTCGGCGGCGGTGAAAGCCCGTGCCGACTGGGTGGTGACCTCCAGCATCGCCGTCGATGTCATCGACTATCTCGACAGCCGCGGCGAGAAAATCCTGTGGGCGCCGGACAAGTACCTGGGCAGCTATGTCCAGCAAAAAACCGGCGCCGACATGCTGCTGTGGGGTGGCAGCTGCATCGTCCACGAGGAGTTCAAGGCGCGCGGGCTGCTCGATCTGAAAGCCGTTTATCCCGATGCGGCGATTCTGGTACATCCGGAGTCGCCGGCGAGCGTCATTGCGTTGGCCGATGCCGTGGGTTCGACCTCGCAACTGATAGCGGCGGCCCGCGACCTGCCCAACCAACGCATCATCGTCGCCACCGACGAAGGCATTTTTTACAAGATGCAGCAGCAGGCGCCGGACAAGGAGCTGATCATCGCGCCCACCGCCGGCCACGGCGCCACCTGCCGCAGCTGCGCCAACTGCCCCTGGATGGCGATGAACCACCTGCAGAATCTGCTGCAATCGCTGGAGCGAGCCGACGACGAGATTCTCGTCGATCCGGCAACCGGTCGGCGCGCGATGGTATCGCTGCAACGCATGCTCGATTTTCGTGAGCAGCAGTTGGCGGGGACGGTGTGAGGAGTTTCGTGGGCGTGGCGTGGTAGCGCGATAAAAAAATGGTGGGGCGTGCCGTTCAGCCGATTCTTGGTTGCGTCGCTCCTTCGAACCCCTCATTCGAGCGGAAGCCGCTGCGCGGCATCACCCGCTGTCGCGGACTCCACCCCGGCGGGGGTTACGCTCAACTCGCCTACCGTTTGACGTCCCAGAATCAGCGCGCACCTTTTTTACGCGGCCTTCCCGTGCCCGAAAGAAGCCAATTACCAGAACAATTACGAGGGCGTTCCCCGAATGAATTTGCAAGTGCACGATCAGCTCAAGGCGCACATCTGGGAAATCGCCAACCGGCTGCGCGGTCCCTATCGCCCGCCGCAATACCGTCTGGTGATGTTGCCGATTGTCGTGCTGCGTCGGCTCGATTGCGTGCTGGAGCCGACCAAGGGCGCCGTACTCAAGGCATACGCCAAGCTCACCGTGCAGAACATGCCGGAAAACGCGATGGAGAAGCTCCTCAGCAAGGCGGCGGACTCGAAGCGCAAGAAAACTAGGCTCTACAACACCAGCCCGTTCACCTTCGAGCGCCTGCTGGGCGATGCCGAGAACATCGCGCCGAACCTGATCGCCTACATCAACGGCTTTTCGCCCACCGCGCGCGCCATCTTCGAGCGTTTCAAGTTCACCGACCAGATCGAAAAGCTCGATGCCAGCAATCGGCTGTTCACCCTCGTCAAGGCGATGGCCGATGTGGACCTGCACCCCAACCGCATCGATAACTTGCAGATGGGCTACCTGTTCGAGCATCTGGTGATGCGCTTCAACGAGCAGGCCAACGAAGAGGCCGGCGACCACTTCACCCCGCGCGAGGTCATCCGCCTGATGGCGAACCTCGTCTACACGGGCGAGCAGGACGTCTACACGCCGGGCATCTACCGCACGATCTACGACCCCGCCTGCGGCACGGGCGGGATGCTGTCGGAATCCGAGAAATTCATTCTCGACCAGAACCGCCAGGCCAACCTCGCCCTGTTCGGGCAGGAGTACAACGACGAGTCCTGGGCCATCTGCTGCGCGGACATGCTCATCAAGGACGAGGACACCAGCAGCATCGTGCTGGGCGACACGCTGGGCGACGGCAAGACGCGCGACGGCTTCGAGGGCAGGCAATTCCACTACCTGCTCGCCAACCCGCCCTTTGGCGTGGAGTGGAAGGACCAGAAGACGGTTGTCGAGAAGGAGCACAACGAAATGGGCTTTTCCGGCCGTTTCGGCGCCGGGCTGCCCGCTATCAATGACGGCTCGCTGCTGTTCCTCCAGCACATGATTTCCAAGATGCACGCTTACAAGGAAGGGGATGACGACGCCGTCGGCTCCAAGATCGCTATCGTCTTCAACGGCTCGCCGCTGTTCTCCGGCGATGCCGGGTCGGGGCCGTCGAACATCCGCCGCTGGATCATCGAGAACGACTGGCTCGACGCCATCGTCGCGCTGCCCGACCAGCTTTTCTACAACACCGGCAT
>JBPPNE010000170.1:0-2613 GCA_051306415.1 Porticoccaceae bacterium | reverse complement strand
GTGCCGGACCTCAAGCGAAAACTCATGCGCTACATCCGTCAATACAACAAGCAACCCAAGCCCGTGAAGTGGAAGTACTTCGATCCTTCGCGTCGAATTACTTCCACTTCAACTGTTACGGTCCACTAGCGGCAAGTTATGCCATTTTGTGTGATCTTGCCCGAATTCACGGACACTCGATTAAGCCGCTTGGCGCGCTTCAAACGTCTCGGGAGATAGATACCCGAGCCGCGAGTGCAGGCGCCGCCGATTGTAATAGACTTCGATGTACTCGAACACCTGCGCTTTGGCCAGCTCCCGCGTGACGAAGCGTTCACCGTGAATGGCCTCGACCTTGAGGCTATGGTTCCAGCTCTCCATCGCCGCATTGTCGTAGCAGTCGCCCTGCTTGCTCATACTGCACAGCAGGCGGTTATCCCGCAGCAGGCGCTGATGGTCGGCTGAGCAGTACTGACTGCCCCGGGTCGGAATGGACGATGACGCCAGTCGGCATCTTGCGTTGCCACAGTGCCATGCGCGTCGCACACCAGCTGCGCCGTCATGCGCTCTGACATCGCCCAACCCACCACCAACCGCGAGTACAGGTCCAACACCACCGCCACATACAGCCAGTCTTTGTCAGTCGCGACATAGGTTCGGTGCCGTCGCGGTGAAGTCCTGTTCCAGCAGATTCGGTGCGACCGGCAGCTTGTGGTTAGCGTTCGTCGTCGCCTTGTACCTGCGCGCCGCCGTGGCGCGCAGCCGCTCGGTTTGCATCACTCTGGTCACCCGGTTCTTGCCTACCGCCCGACCTTCCTCGCGCAGGTGTCGCGTGACGCGCGGCGCGCCGGCACGGCCCTTGTGTTCGGTAAAGACACGCTGCACGTCAGCGCCACTACATGCCGACCTTCATGGCGTTGGATCATGACGTACCTCACTTCGGCTGCTTCGCGAAGTACCCAGAGGGCATAAATACGCCGCCGCTTTTTTTAGGAAGGCGTTTTCCTCCTCCAGCCGCGCCACATCACGTTTGAGTCGCGCCAGTTCCGATTGCTGGAGCGTCTGCTCTTCCGTCGCCAGCCCCTCCAACCGTCGCTTCTGCCGCCAGCCGTAGAGCTGGCTTTCCTTCAGATTCAAATCCGGCGCCGTGACCGCTATACCATCCTTCTCTACCCTATCCAGCACCTGTTTCTTGAATTCCGGGCTGTATTGCTTCTGCGTCTTCTTCACTACTTGCTTCGCTGTCATTGCTCCACCTCTGGTCAAGAGTTTATTCTCTTAACCGGGCGTCCGGGAAAGTGGGGCAGGATCACTGGTCAGGCAATACCCGAAACTGGACGCCCAGCGGCGCCGTGACGCTTAACCCCGAACGCGACTCCATCATCAAAGCGCATTTGACGGGTAACAGTATTCAGTCGTTGGCTGCATGAGCGAGGCGACAACTACCGTGACGCGCGCCGGGGAGTAAAATTCAAAGATGGCATCGTGACAACACAGTCCGATCAGGTCGCTGTTTGAGTCAGGCGCTGAACACCAGATTAGACAGTAACCCGTGGCGGGGTGCCGGTCGGCGAAGGCCACAATATATCGACGAGGTGGTATGATATTATTGTTCATTAGAAGGAATTAAAGTGTCAGGCACCGTAGCCGATAACCCGCTTGCTAATCCTAATTATGAGACTACTCGAGGGGTTTTTGGGGTGTACATCCCTTGGATATATAACCCACCTTATTTAAGGTCGGCAGGGTCGTGGTATTTGCTGGCTGCTAGATAGAGTCAACGAGCGTAAATATTATAGGAGGGATGAAGATGGCTAAGTCATTTGCCAGGATGCTTGGAGCGTTTCTAATAGCGTCAGCTCTATACTTAAACGCTGCCGATGTTCTATTGGGGTCAAGGGATATAATCAAGATCGCGGTATATGATAATCCGGATCTTTCCCTTGAGGTTAAGCTCAATGAAGCCGGGATTATCAATTTTCCCCTATTAGGCGAGGTCGGTGTAGGTGGGCTGACACCTGCTGCCGCATCATCAAAATTAGCCAAGCTGTTAAAAGACGGTCAATTCGTCCGCGACCCCCAAGTCAGCATCACTGTCCTCACATCTCATAGCCAGATGGCTTCAGTGCTGGGTGAGGTTAAAAATCCAGGGCTCTACCCCGTTGATGGGAAATTGACAATTACTGACGTTTTGGCAATGGCCGGGGGAGTCACTGTCGAGGGTGGAGATACTGCAACACTGGTTCGTACGGTTGATGGCAAAACGACAAAAGATATCATCGACATTACGGGGATGGCCCATTTTGGGGATACAGAGAAAAACAAGGTGCTTGTTACTGGTGATATGGTTTTCGTAGACCGGTTCTTAAAAGTCTACATCTATGGCGAGGTAAATAAACCCGGTGCCTATCGCCTTGAGCGCGACATGACGGTGCTTCAGGTGCTCTCGGTTGGCGGAGGTTTGACCCCAAGGGGTACTTCCCGAGGTATACGCCTCAAACGTCGGGATGCGACTGGCGGCACCACGGAAGCGGCAGTTAAGCTGGAGGATCTGGTTCGCCCGGATGATATCCTTTACGTCCGTGAAAGCCTTTTTTAAAGCGAGTGGCGATTCCGCTTGTTGAGGCTTCTTCC
>JBPPNE010000169.1:0-22738 GCA_051306415.1 Porticoccaceae bacterium | reverse complement strand
GTGATCGGCGTGGATCCGCGGGCGGACGCGCGGCGTTTTCATGTGTCGCCGCAGGGCGTCGTGCTGGTGTCGGCGGAGATGCTGGCCCGACGCACCATCGAAAGCTATGTCGCCTGAGCGCACGCCACCCGTACGCACCGATGTGGTGCTGTGCTAGCACATGCACCAGCCCGAATACCGGGAATCCGCCAGCGGCCGCTACCAGCAGCCCTGTACCTACCTGCACGGGATCAAGGACTACACCGACATGGCGGCCGCCATCGAAGCGGTGCCGGAAGCGCGCGCGGTGGTCAATTTCAGTCCCACCCTGCTGGAGCAGATCGACGACTACGCCCGGCGATTGCGGGCGTACCTCGATCGTGGGGAGGAGTTGCCCGACCCGGTGCTGGCGTGGCTGGTCGCCGAGCAACTGCCCGCCGACCCCGAGGCGCGGGCGTGGATCGCCGCGCAGGGACTGCGCGCCAACGAGCAGCGGCTGATCGCGCGCTTCCCGCCCTATGCGCGCCTCGCCGCCATCGCGCGCCTTGTCGGGGGCGACGCCAGGATACTGCCCTACCTGTCCGAGCAGTTCTTTTTCGACTTGCTGGTGTGGCATCACCTGGCCTGGTGCGGGGAGTCGCTGCGCACCGAAGATGACCGGGTACGGCTGTTGATGGCGCAGGAAACAGGCTTCGGCCGCGACCACCGCCGCCTGCTGCTCGCCGTGATCGCCGATGCCCTCGCAGGCATCATCCCGCGCTACCGTGCATTGGCCGAACAGGGCCGCATCGAGCTCTCCGTCACACCCTACAGCCACCCTATCCTGCCGCTGCTGCTCGATCTCGACAGCGCCCGCGAGGCGGTTCCCGATCTGCCGCTGCCGCACTGCTACTATCCGGGCGGCGAAGCGCGCACGCACGACCAGCTAATGCGCGCCCGAGCCGTGTTCGCGCGATTTTTGGGCATCGCGCCGGCCGGCTGCTGGCCCTCCGAGGGAGCGCTCAGCGAAGCCGCGGTGAAGCTGATCGGGGCGGCGGGTTTCCGCTGGACCGCGAGCGGTCAGGCCGTGCTGCACAACAGCCGCGGCCCGATCGACCGGGAAGTGCCCTGCATTCACCACGTCTATCGGCTCAAGGGCCTGACGCCAGACTGTTTTTTTCGCGACGACGGCCTCTCCGACAAGATCGGCTTCACCTACGCGACCTGGCATGCCGAGGACGCGGTGGCCGATCTGGTTCACCATCTGGAGAACATCGACCGCGCCTGCCACGACCGCCAGCATCGGGTGGTCGCCATCATCCTCGACGGCGAGAACTGCTGGGAACACTACCCGCACAACGGGGAGTTCTTCCTGCACGCGCTCCACCAGACTCTGGGCCGCCATCCGCGCTTGCGGCTGACGACTTTTTCCGGCGCCAGCGCGGACGCCGGCGCACCCCTGCCCCTGGCGCGGCTGGTGACCGGCAGTTGGGTCTACGGCACACTCACCACCTGGATTGGCGACCCCGACAAGAATCGCGCCTGGGAAATGCTCTGTGCGGCCAAAGGGGTCTATGACGAGGTGCTGGCGGCGGGCAAGCTGGACGCCGGGCGCCGGGAACTGGCGCAGCGGCAACTGGCGCTGTGCGAAGCGTCCGACTGGTTCTGGTGGTTCGGCGACTACAATCCGGCCGCCACCGTAGCCGAATTCGACGCCCTGTTTCGCAGCCATCTGGGGCAGCTTTATCAACTGCTCGGCCGGCCGCTGCCGGCCGAGCTCGCCAGCATCCAGTTCGTGGGTCGCGGCGCGCCCGAGCTGGGCGGCGTGATGCGCCGCGGCCAGGACGGCTGACCGGCCGCCGGCGGTGACGAATGCCGCCGTTTCACCGGGTCCGCTGACGGGCCGCGCCAGCGGCGTATTGCTCCACCCCAGTTCGCTGCCGGGACTGGGGTCCAGCGGTACCCTGGACGAGGCCGCTTATCGGTTTGTCGACTTTCTTGCCGCGGCCGGGTTCGGTTACTGGCAGATGCTGCCGCTGGGACCCACCGACAGCTACGGCTCGCCCTACCAGGCCGCGTCCGCCTTCGCCGGCAACCCGGCGCTGCTGGCGCCAAACCTTGAATCGCTGGCGCGCGCCGGTGCCGAAGAGTCGGCCGCAGGACCGGAATTCGCGGATTTCCTCGCTGCCGCACGGTACTGGCTGGACGACTACGCGCTCTACCGGGTGATCCGGAGCCATCATCCCGACGCTGGTTGGCACCAGTGGCCGGAACCACTGCGCCGCCGCCACCCCGCAGCCTTGGCCGCGGTGCGGCGGGAGCGGTCCGAAGCGTATCGTGCGGTGCAGATCGAGCAATTCCGGTTCGACCGCCAGTGGCGGATCTTGCGGCGCTATGCCGCGGCTCGCGGGGTGCGCCTGATCGGCGACCTGCCGCTGTTCGTCGCCCACGACAGCGCCGATGTCTGGAGCCATCCCGAGCAATTCCTGCTGGACGCCGCCGGCCAGCTGCTGGCAGTGGCCGGGGTGCCGCCGGATTATTTCTCCACCACCGGTCAGTGGTGGGGCAACCCCCACTACCGCTGGGAGGCGATGGCGCGGGACGGCTTTCGCTGGTGGCGCCAGCGTCTCGACCATCTGTGCCGCCAGTTCGATCTGGTGCGTTTCGACCACTTTCGCGGCCTGGAGGCCTATTGGGAAATCCCGCCGCGGGCCGCTGGGCGCCCGGCCCCGGTTCCCAACTGCTGGATATCCTCGCGCAGGACCGCTCACCGCTGCCCCTGATCGCCGAGGATCTGGGCGTGATCACCCCGGCGGTGGAACAACTGCGCGACCGCTACGGCCTGCCGGGCATGAAGATTCTCCAGTTCGCTTTCGACAGTGATGCCAGCAACCCCTACCTGCCCCACAACCACCCGGCCAACGCGGTGGTCTACACCGGCACCCACGACAACGACACCACGCTCGGCTGGTTCCGTGGGCTCGCCATTGCGCAGCGGCAGCGCGTGCTCGACTACCTGGGTCATCCCCCGGACGCCATGCCCTGGCCGCTGATCCGCGCTGCCCTCGCGTCGGCCTCCAGGCTGGCCATTATCCCGATGCCGGATCTGCTGGCGCTCGGTAGCGAGCGGCGGATGAACACGCCGGGCACCAGCGGCGGCAACAACTGGCGCTTTCGCTTCGCCTGGGAGGAAATTCCGCCAGAGCTGGCCATCTATCTGCGCGAACTCAACTGCCACCACCAGCGCGCCACGCCATGACAACTCTGAATGGCGCTGCTACCGGTGCGCTCACACCCAGAGCATGCGGCCCATCTCGAAGGGGTGGGAGAGAAGTTCGTGGTGCGGGTACACGCGCACCATGTAGGATAACAAGCCGGGCATTTCCGGTTTCAGATCAATGGCAAAGAGGGTGCGAGCGTCCGCCGTGTTGCCACGGTGGGACAGAGCGTGGTGCGAGTAGGGGCTGAATTCGCCGTCGGCGGATTCCACTCCCAGCATGCAGTCTACGACGATGTCGGCAGGGGCCAGAGACCCCAGCGCCACCGCCACCTGGATCGGCATTGAGGTGTCGGAATAGATGCTGGTTTGGGGCACGTCTTCGCGATGGACCTTCACTGCCGGCCAGCCAGCGGTGATTTTTTGTTTCCAGGCGGCGAGGGCCTTGGCGCCGTTCCAGTTGTCGGCCTGGAGTCGCCTGCCCTGGCGAATGGCCGGCGCATAGTGGTCGCGAAGGTAGTCGGCCACCATGCGCTGGGAGTTGAAGCGCGGAATGATGGTTTTCATCGCCGCCTTGGCGCGCGCCACCCAGCCCCGCGAGTAGCCGTGGTTGTTGCGCTCAAAATACAGCGGCACTACCTGTCGTTCGAGGAGATCGAGCAATTCGCCGGCCTCTTCGCGGTCGCGAAACTCCTGGCTGTAGCGCGGTCCGTGGGGCGTGATGCCCCAGCCATTGACGCCGTCGTAACCCTCCGCCCACCAACCATCGAGAACGCTGAGATTGAGCACGCCATTGATGGCGGCCTTTTGTCCCGAGGTGCCGCTCGCCTCCAGGGGATACTGCGGCGTGTTGAGCCAGACATCGACGCCGCTGACGAGTTTGCGCGCCATCGCGACATCGTAATTCTCCACCAGCAGGATCTTGCCCTCGAACTCCGGCTTGCGGGAATAATGATGGATGGCGCGGATAAGATCCTGCCCGGGTTGGTCATTGGGGTGTGCCTTGCCGGCAAAGATGAAGATCACCGGTCGCTCAGGGTTGTTGAGCAGGCGCGCCAAGCGTGCCTCGTCGGAAAAAATCAGGGTGGCGCGCTTGTAGGTGGCAAAGCGGCGTGCAAAACCCACCATCATGACACTGCGATCCCCGCGGCGCAGGTAGCGGGTCGAGCGGTCGATCTGCGACTTGCTGTAGCCATTGCGTGTGAGCTGTCGATCGATGCGGTCGATCAGGGTCTCGACCATCGTCGCCTTGAAATTCTCCCGCTGACTCCAGAAAACGTGGTCGGGAATATCGTCGATCCGATGCCAGTAATCTGGGTTCAGCAACTCGTTGCGCCAGCTGCCGCCAAATTGCTGGTTGAAGTAGTTCACCCATTCCCGCGCGAGAAAAGTCGGCACATGTACGCCGTTGGTGACATGGCGGATGGGGTTTTCGGCGGCGTCGATCTGCGGCCAGATATAGCCTTCCATACTTGAGGCGACATTTCCGTGAATCTGACTCACCCCGTTGTGGAAACGCGAGCCGCGCAGTGCCAGTGCCGTCATGTTGAAGCGGTGCTCGGCGCCCGGACTCGCGCCCAGCGCCAGAAATTCGTCCATGGAGATCTTCAGCCCGGCGACATGATCCGCCAGATAATCGCGCAACAGACTGTGATCAAAGACGTCATGGCCCGCCGCGACCGGGGTGTGGGTGGTGAATACGGTATTGGCCGCCACCGCTTCCAGCGCACTGGCGAAATCCAGTCCCGCGGCCACCAGCTCACGGCAGCGCTCGACCACCTGAAAGGCCGCATGGCCCTCGTTGATGTGCCACACCGTGGGCGCGAGCCCGAGCGCCCGCTGCGCGCGCACGCCACCGATCCCGAGAACGATCTCCTGGCGTATCCGATTGCCGTCGCCACCACCGTAAAGCTGGTAGGTGATGCCGCGATCTTCTATCGAGTTCTGTTCGATGTCGGAGTCGAGCAGATACAGCCTGATGAGGCCCACGTGAGCCACCCAGACCCGCAACATGACTTCGCGGTTGGCGATACGCACCGAGACGACCAGCGGGTTGCCCTCCTTGCAGAGCGCGCACTGTACCGGCAGGTCTTCGAAATCGGAGATGGCATAGGTCGCGATCTGATTGCCGTCGGCGTCGATAGTCTGATTGAAATAGCCGCGCCGATAGAGAATGCCGACGGCGACAAAGGGTACATCCATGTCGCTCATTGCCTTGCAGTAATCGCCGGCGAGAATGCCGAGCCCGCCGGAGTAAATCGGCAGGCTCTCGTGCAGGCCAAATTCGGCGCAGGCGTAGGACACCAGGTCGTGGTCGCCATCGATCCAGGCGGTGGTGACGTGCCGGTTGCTAAACTCGAAATAACTGGCGTGGGCCGACATCACCCCGCGGAAGTGCTGGAGAAACACCACATCGGCGGCGGCCTCCGCCAGCTTGTCCTGGCCGACGCGGCGCAGGAACAGCTTGGGGTTGTGGCCGCAGCGCTCCCAAAGCTCGGCATCGAGGCGGAAAAACAGTCCGCGCACGCCGCGATCCCAACTGTAGATCAGGTTTTCGGCAAGCTGCTCCAAGCCCTGGAGTTCAGGGGGAATCCGAGGCTGGACTTCGAGCGAAAAACGAGTGCCTGGCATGGGCGCGGGTCTTCATCGTAAGCGGTTGACGGGTCTATGCCGGCGCCGCACGTGCTCTACCGACGCTGCCCATGATACCCTGCGGGCGGCAAAATTACTGCGACTGACACTCGCTTGATACCCCTTCTAAGCAGGCGTGTCGGCCCCGGCGACGGTTCAAATCGGAGGTGCATTCATGATCCTGGTCGGTGATCTCGGCGGGACCCATACTCGCCTTGCCGTGCACCCACGCCTGCCAGGCGTCGGCGACCAGAGCCTGCTGGGAGCGCACTTTGCCAGTGCCTCGTATCCAAGTTTTATCGGGATCCTCGACCAATTCCGTGCCCGCTACCCGGCGCTCGCGATCAACCGCTGCGTCTTGGCCGTGGCCGGCCCCGTCGTCGCGAACCGCTGCTACACCACCAATTTGCCTTGGCACCTTGATGCCGCGGACGTCGCGCAGGCTCTGGGGCTTGCCGCGGGTGGCGTTACCCTGTTGAACGATCTCGAAGCGGCCGCGCTGGCGACCCTTGCCATGCCGGCGGAACGGTTCCATGTGCTGCAAGCGGGAGCCCCGGGCGCAGTCGGCAACCGGGTGTTGATTGCTCCCGGCACCGGCCTCGGTGAGGCAATACTGTACTGGGACGGCAGCCGTTACCACGCGCTTGCGACAGAGGGCGGGCACTGCGATTTTGCGCCGCGCGACGAACAGGAAATGGCGCTGTTGCGCTACGCCGCGCGCCGCTTTCGCGATCATGTGAGTGTGGAGCGAATGTTGTCCGGACCAGGTATCGCGCTGATTCACGACTTCCTGCGTAGCCGCGATCCGGTTGGGGCGGGTTGGACGCCACCGCCGGGGGCGGCCGTCACCGCAGCGATCAGCGCACGGGCACTAGCGCACAGCGATCCGCTATGCGAACAGGCGCTGAAAATGTATCTGGCGTTGCTGGGCGCGGAGGTGGGCAATCTCGCCCTCAAGGCCATGGCCACCGGGGGTGCGATCATTGCCGGTGGCGTCGCCCCCAAAATTCTACCGGCCTTCGGCGATGGTGTGTTCATCGAGAATTTTTTGGCCAAAGGCCGCTTTCGCGCGCTACTTGCCCAGGTTCCGATCAGCATTTGCTTGGACGAGCGCGCGCCGCTACTGGGCGCGCTGAGTCGCGCCCGGGAAGACGGCTAACTCCGCGCCGCTTTCCCGGGCGTTTTCATTGCTGGCACGAGATCAGGACGCCGGCTTCAAGTTTCGGGCATCGACACTCTTAACACCCTCCACTTTGGTGGCAATCGCAATCGCCCGCTCGCGCACGGCTTCGGTGGGCACGACACCGGAGAGCGCTGTAACACCCGCTTGGGTAGAGACGTCAATATCAAGCCCCTTCACCATGTCGTCGGCCAGCAATTGAGCTTTGACCTTTGTGGTGATCCAGGTATCCCCGGCAACATTTGCACTGGCGTTGGTAGCCCCTTTCGCCTTGGCGGTAGCGGTTTGCGGATTAACCGACGCGTCACCAAGGATCAATGCGTTAGCTACCGTTTTCACTCCCTTGACGCCTTCCGCTATCTCCTCGGCCCGACTTTTCGCCGCCTCCGTGGGGGCGGTCCCACGAAGAGTGACATGGCCTTGAGCGGTATCGACATTGATGTTGATGCTCCGACTGACCTCATCGGCTAAGACACGGGTTTTAACTTCCGCGGTGATAGCGGCGTCGTCAATCTTCGCACCCACGCGTTCCTCGGCAGCGTTTACGGAATAAGAAGTCAAGCTAGCCGCGCTGCCCAGTAGTCCAACAACCAACAGACGTGCGATTGCAGCGCGAGTTCGAAGAAATGTAAGCAACATATTGATATCCCTCTGGCTATTTAAAATCGGTAACGTAACGAACGTAGGCCTTTGTTAGATGAAGCCGGCCATACTCCACTGCGCCGGAACGCGAAGCTCGCGTCCCGTTTAAGCCCTACTTCGCCCGTCAGTCAGTTTTTGCTTTCCCGCCGCCTCCAGTTTTGGTGCCATGTGCCACTTGCGGATCTTCGCCCTTGGCGCGAGCCTTGCCTTTTTGTTCCGCATCACGCAACTCTTGCTGTTCCTTTTCTGAGAGCTGCTGCTTTTTTGTGAAATCGTCCGGTGAGAGATTATCCGCTGTTTTTTTTACTGCTTCATTGTAACGACGAGCGGATTCGCGGTCGCCTTCGCCTTGGTTTTTCACGTCTTTACTCATGGGTATTAACCTCCAAACGGAATTGTTGGTAAGGGTTTCGAACATGCGGAACAGAGAAAGTTTCAACCGGGCAACACAATTGAGGTGCGTCTGTCGGAAGCCGAATGAGGTGCGTCTGTCGGAAGCCGAATGCAGCAGGCGCTACAACCATGGGCCTCAGCAAATCGCGGATATCGATTAAGTACCGGTATCAATAAAATGCGATGTTCGGTGCTATACCCGTTGCGCGTGAATTATTTGAGAGAGATTTAAGTTGTCCTCATCGCATCGATAATGTCTCCCAGCCAGCGACGTCAGACGTTACGCGGACGCAAGAAGTTGTGCGGGCAAGTTTCATCCGCTCCTTACGGCTTGAGCCGATAGCCGGTCTTGAACATCCAGCTAAGAATCAGCCCGCAGACCACCAGGAACACCAGGGTCATGCCCAGGCTGACGCCGATGCCGACATCGGCGCTGTCGTAAAAACTCCAGCGAAAACCGCTGATCAGATACACCGCGGGATTGAACAGGGTCACCTTTTCCCAGAATGGGGGCAGCATGTGGATGGAATAAAAGCTGCCGCCGAGAAACGTGAGGGGCGTGACAATCAGCAGCGGCACCAGTTGCAGCTTCTCGAAATTGTCGGCCCAGATACCGATGATAAAGCCGAGCAGGCTGAAGGTTACCGCCGTCAACACCAGAAACAGCACCATCCACAGTGGATGCGCGATGGTCAGTGGCACGAAGAAGCCCGCGGTTACCAGAATCAGTAAACCCAGAATGATCGACTTGGTCGCGGCGGCGCCGACATAGGCCGCGGCGATTTCGAGCGAAGAAATCGGCGCCGATAGCGGCTCATAGATGGTGCCGGTGAAGCGGGGAAAGTAGATGCCGAACGAGGCGTTGGAAATACTTTCCGTTAGCACCGTCAACATGACGAGGCCGGGGACGATGAAAGCGCCGTAGCTGATACCGTCGATTTCGGTGATGAGCGAGCCGATGGCGGAGCCGAACACCACGAAATAGAGCGATGTCGAAACCACCGGCGACACGATGCTTTGCAACAGGGTGCGCCAGGTGCGCGCCATTTCGAACAAATAGAGCGTGCGCACGCCGCGCAGGTTCATCATGGCGCCTTCCTCACTGGGGCTTGTCTCACTGGAGTTTGCCTCACTGCCGTTTGCTGACGAGATTGACGAAGATATCTTCCAGTGAACTCTGTTCGGTCTTGAGGTCGTCGAAGCGGATGCCAGCGGCGTTGAGTTCGGTGAACAGCGCGGTAACGCCCGCGCGCTCGTTCTGCGGATCATAGGTGTAGATCAAATCGCGCCCGCCGATTCCCAGCTCCAGCCGGTGGTGGGCGAGTTGCGTCGGGATGCTGGCCAGTGGCTGGGGTAGATGCAGCGTCATTATTTTTCTGCCCAGCTTCCGCATGAGCTCGGTCTTGTCTTGCACCAGCACGATTTCGCCACGGTTGATGACGCCGATGCGATCGGCGATCTCTTCCGCCTCCTCGATATAGTGAGTGGTCAAAATAATGGTGACGCCGGTCTCGCGCAGCCCGCGCACCATTTGCCACATGTCCCGGCGTAGCTCCACATCGACACCCGCGCTGGGCTCGTCCAGGAACAAGATATCGGGCTCGTGGGACAGGGCCTTGGCGATCATCACCCGCCGCTTCATGCCACCGGACAAAGTCAGGATTTTGTCGTTCCTCTTATCCCACAGCGACAGGTCCTTGAGAACCTTTTCGATGTGACTCGGGTTTGGCGGCTTGCCGAAAAGCCCGCGGCTAAAACGCACCGTCGCCAATACCGTCTCGAAGGCATCCGTGGTCAATTCCTGCGGCACCAGGCCAATTTTCGCCCGCGCCGCGCGATACTCGCGGACAATATCGTGGCCATCAGCCATCACCTGGCCCGTGGTCGGCTTCACCAACCCGCAGACGATACCGATCAAGGTCGTTTTGCCCGCGCCATTGGGGCCGAGCAGCGCAAAGATCTCGCCGCGGCGAATGTCGAGGCTCACATTTTTCAGCGCCTGAAAGCCTGAGGCATAAGTCTTCGAGAGATGGGAGATCGCAATTACGGGTTCGCCAACGGGGTGATGCTGAATGTCCAATTAGTACCCTCTTACAGCCATAACGGCTTCGTGTTTACGCGATATTGCCCGCGCCGGGAGTATAGGAAGCGCTGACAACGCTGTTACTGATAAGTGTGTCGCATTGCACCACGCCACTGAATTTGGCGATGCCGGCGTCGATTTTGACCATGCCCGCGCTGATTTCAACCTGGCTGGCATTGACTGTTACCTTCGCGGACGCAGTGATCACGACACCATCGGGCCGGAGTTCGATCGAGTTGCCGTTGCTGTCATTGAGTTCGACCGCGCCGGGGCCGTCCTTGAGCGTAATTTTTTGGCCAGCGGGCGTCTCGATAATGATGCTCTCCCTGTCACTCTGATCGTCCAGGGTGATTTTTACACCATTGCGTGAACGCACCAGTTTCTTGTTATTGCCCGCAGCCATTGTTTCCGGTGGCGAATGTCCGCCACCCCACAGTGCACCGACGACATAAGCCTGCCCAGCCTCGCCACCGTCGAACCCGAGCAAGACCTCGTCGCCGATGTCGGGGATAAACCAGGTGCCGCGGTTATCGCCAGCCATCAGCGTTGCTATCCGTGCCCATAGTTCCTGACCTTTGCGACCTCGTGAAATTGTCGCCGGAAGCCGAACCTTGACGCGTCCGCCATCATCGGGATCAGCGTTATCGGTCACTATTGCTTGAAAAAACCCACTCAGCTGTCTCATACGCTCTTCCTCCAAGAGTGCCCTGCAAATCTTGCGATCTTTCATGGTGTTAGAAGTTTCAGCGCGCCTCTAGGTAGACTTGACTGTACGTGATGCTCGGAACACCCGCCGTGACACGCGCGCCGGATGATAGCGTTTTCCTGCGGCAGCTGGTTTTTTATTGCCGCTTACGTGGCGCCGTCCTCGATCGATTGTTGAGTTGTTACCGAAGCCGTTGCTGGCGACTATTTGGTGGCCGTGACCAAAAATTGGGGCAGCACCATCATGAACGTGCCGTCCGCAACGGAGGCCTCAATCTCGCTTAACAGCGCACCGGCACGCGCCGCACCCATACCGCCGACTTTGGCATAGTTCACCATGTTGTTCAGGATAGACGCTGAGCGCCCCCGAGTGTCCGCCGAGGCGAGAATTTTCACCTGAACCTGGCGGAAGCCCGCCTTTTTCATCGCGCTGTACAGCAGCCGGCCTATTAGCGGTGTTCGATAAGCGCACTGTGCCGCTGACAGGAGTTCGCCCAGCTTGGCCTGGCCCAGGGGTTCCAGTGCCAGCATTCCCCAGTCGCTATCAACCAGGTGGCAAATACCTCCGGGTTTAACGACCCGGTGAAATTCGGCGATGACCGCAGCGTAGTCAGTGACGTATTCGAGCACGTTTTTACAGACCAGCCGATCTGCCGAGTCATTACCCAGCGGAATCCGGTCATCGCTGATGTGGTGGATGGTCGAGCGAGCGGCAAAACCCGCAGCGGCGAGGTTGTCGCGGGCGAGGGCCACGAACTGCGGGTTCAGATCGGCCCCATGCACATGACCGTCGGCCCCCACTCTGCGCGCAATCTCAACGGCGAGTCCGCCGGGTCCGCAACCATAATCAATGACGCTGTGGCCGGGACCAATGTCCGCGGCGGCGAGCAAGGGTTCCATCGCCGGGTGCCACTGAAACAACTGCTGGTAACTTGCCAGACGCTGCTCGTCAATGTCGATCCAATGATCGCGGTAGTAGCTGGGCGTGGTCATGAAATGATCTCCCGTGGAACGGTGGCGATCCCGTGCTAATGTGGTGCGGCTGCGGAATCGGCGGTATTGCCCCTGGCTCGCTAGGCCTCAGGGGAGTCCGTATCCAGCTCGCCACGGCTCATCTCTCCCCGCGCCGCGTCCGCGAGGGCTTGATAGCGCTTGCGAAAGGCATCGAGTGCTTTGCCGTCCAGCTCCTCCAAATCGAGAAGCGCATTATGGGCGCCTTGCGTCGCGCGAATGATTTCATCCAACTTTAGCTGCATGGCTTCGGTGTCCTGGTTTTGCGTGCTCTGGATCAAAAACACCATCAGAAAGGTGATGATGGTGGTGCTGGTGTTAATGACCAGCTGCCAGGTGTCGCTGAAATGGAAGAGAGGCCCCGAGATAAGCCATACCAGAATCAACCCGCCGGCGAGGACGAAAATCACCGGTCGCCCACAGAAGCGCGCCGCCGCCTTTGCGAACCAGGTGTACCAGGTAGTGTTACGCATCTTGAAAGCTCCTTGGGTTTCCGAAATGGCTCAGGCCATTATCGCCAATATTCGCACCAACCGGTGGGAATGAAATGCCCTGTATGACGGCGCCTGATACCTGCACAGACAAGCCGCCGCTTTTCGGACTATAGCGAATTCGCCGGCTGAGAAGACTTTGTGATTCGCGCTTTAGTGCGCGGGCGTCGTGGGCAACACTACTGATACTGCGGCGTGCAGCCGGTTGAGCGCCAATCGCCAATATGGCGTTCCGGGAATTCACCGTGGCACGCCCACCGCCGCCGTCGCCCGCTTCAGTCGTCTCGCCGGCGGGTTGATATCGAAGGCGGCGGGTAATCCGAACTGGAACTTGGCCGATATCTCGTGCAATATTCCTTCGCGAAGCTAACCATCCGCACAATAACTTTGAAAAACAGGGGAGCTACCATGAAGATAAATTCCGTCTTAGGCCCAATCAATGTCGAAGATCTGGGGACCACGTTGATTCATGAACATTTGGGGATTGGGTGGCCCGGTTGGGAGCTTGACCACGTAGATTTTGACCGCAAGAAGGAAGGCGCCCGAATTGTCGACAAACTGAACGAAATTCGGGATCTGGGAATTACCAGCTTCGTCGATCCCTGCCCGATGGAGCTGGGACGCGATCCCGAATTTTCCGCCGAAATGTCGGATAGATCCGGGATACAGATCGTCATTGCCACGGGTTTGTACAATGACGCACTAGGTATTCCGGTGCATTTCCGGCTGATGGACATTGATGGTATCGCTGAGCAGTACGTCAGTGAGATACAAGACGGGATCGGCAAAACCGGCATCAAGGCCGGCATCATCAAGACTGCCAGCGGCGGCATTTATGGCGTCACCCCGCCGGGACAGGGCATCAAGGAGACCGAGATAAAATGTTTGCGGGCCGCAGCGCGCGCCAGTAACGCAACGGGTACGCCGATCCTCTGCCACAACGACGAGATGGATCCCTATGGCCGCGAAACGCTGGACATCTTTGATGAGGAAAAGGTCGATTTCAACAAGGTGCTGATCGGTCACGCCTGTGGCGTTGGCGACATGCGCTACTATTTCGATATTCTCGAGCGGGGCGCGTGGCTGGGCTTTGACCGTTTTGGCATTGAGTCCATTGCGTCGGACAAGCTACGGCTGGCGTCGCTACTCGGGCTGCTGGCTGTCGGGTATGACCGCATCATGCTATCCCATGACACGCTCCAGTGCTGGCGCGGCCGCGATACCGGTGTGCTGGACGGCATGGCTGCGGCGTCGCCGAACTGGAACATATCGCATATTTCGCGCAATATTTTGCCGGCCATGCGCAAGGCCGGGGTCACGGAAGATAAAATCAATACCTTGATGGTGAAAAACCCCTGCAGCTACTTCGGAAAACAAAAGCGCCGGAAGAGCCGCAAGACTTGAAGGAAAAATAATTCTTATCGCCGGCGCCGGTGGCATCGGCGCCGCACATTCCAACGTGTTGGGGATCACCTACCGCGTAAACGTGCGGATAACTTGTCTAGCCCAACCTTGCCATGCGTACAGGCGAGAACCGTGACATGCGAGTTCTGGACCCTATACCAGGCCAAGTAGGGGAATCGGCGAACAGAAACGCTATAGCTCAAGACAACTGGCGCCGCAGCCGTGCCTGCACCTCCGACCAAGGAGTTTGGTCGTCCGGGTTGTTCTCGAGATCAGCCAGACGAGTATCAAGAAGAACTCTTTCCTCTTCCGTGACCGGCATGTCCGCAGGAGACAGTGTTTCCCAAACGGCGCCGATGAGTTCAAGCCGTTCCGCCGGACTCAGGGTCTTTACCTGTGAGATCAGGGCTGCATCAACCATGAGAAAAGAATGCCTCAGTTGCTGTCTGACTCCCAGCTATAACCAGCTATAAAAAAGAAACCCCTAAATGCGCCACAGTTGCCCTCCGGTGGTTCGATCTAGAAGATGGTAGTGATTGGTCATCTGGCACCAGGAGTGGCATGCCCAGTTCAATGCCTAGTGAGCGCGCCATGCGCTGAATATGTCAAAAAAGAATGTGTTAACGTGAGCCCGTCACTTTCTTTGATCTATGCCGTCGTCAAATCAGGCCGGCAATTCGACATCAACATCGCCTTGGCAGGAGTTGAAATTCAGGACGGTATCTGACCCCGTAATGTGTAAGGGGTCTGAGATTGGGGCCGCAGGCCTCAATCTCGACTCGCTCTCTCAGCTATGAGCCATCAGCTGCCGGATGCGGTGCCAAACAGGTAGGGCTCCAGTGTTTCCTGCGCCTGGACGCGGTATTTGTGCCATCTGCCACCGCCGTAGTAGGCGAGGGCGCCTGGCTCCGCATGGCCCTCGTGGTTGTAGTAGGAAATGCAGTCACGCAGCGGCAGCGTGGCCAGATCGACCTCGCGACAGTGCGCCGCGTATTCATTTTCCTTCTCTTCCTTGATGTCGACGATGTCGGCGCCTTGTTCGCGCAGGGTTTTCAGCATCCACAGAATGTAATCGCCGTGATCCTCGATCGTATCGGTGAAATTGAAGCTGCCGCCGCCGCCCTGGGGCCCGGAAATGATGAACAGATTCGGGAAGCCCCGGCTCTGCAAGCCGAGGAAAGTCCGGGTGCCACCTTGCTCCCACTTCTGCTTCAGGGACAACCCTTCGCGGCCGATGATCATGCCGAAGGTTGCGGTCGCCATCCACTGGAATCCGGTCGCGTAGACCAGCACATCGAGAGGGTATTCCACGCCGTCATGGACGACGCCACGTTCATTGATTTTGCAGACGCCGCGCGGCGCGGTGTCCACGAGATGGACATTCGGCTTGTTGAACGTGGGCAGATATTCGTCGTGAAACGTCGGCCGCTTGCAGCCGTAGGCGTAATAGGGCTTCAGCGCCGCTGCCGTTTTGGGGTCTTTCACGATGGCGTCGACCCGGGCGCGAATCTGCTCCATGATGCGGAAATTGGTGTCCAGTTGTTTTTGTTGCCGCTCTTCCGGTGACAAAGGCGTCGCGTGTACTTTTTTCTCCTTGGACTCCGTGACCTTGCCGGACAGATAGTCGTCGTTCGCCGAGAGGGCGCTGCGGCCCGAGGAGATTTTCGCGAAGCGTGCGCGCCGGGCGCGCGCCCAGCCCGGTTCGTTCTTCCAGGTTTCGATCTCTTCCGGAGTCGTCGCGCGCTGGTCGCGCACATCGATGGAAGAGGGCGTGCGTTGAAAGATGTACAGCTCCTTCACGATTTTGGCGAGTTCCGGGATGGCCTGCACGGCGGTGGCGCCGGTGCCGATGATGCCCACCCGTTTGTCTTTCAGATCGACGTTGTAATCCCAGCGCGAGGTGTGGAAGGCCTTGCCCTTGAAGGTTTCCATGCCGTCGACTCTGGCCAGCTTCGGCGTCGTCAGGATGCCGTTGGCGATGATCAGGAACTTCGCCTTCATCTTGTCGCCGCGATCCGTGCCGACGATCCAGCGTCCCGTCGCAGCGTCCCACCGGGTTTCTTCAACGGTGGTATGAAACAGGCAGTGGTCGTAGAAATGGAATTTTTCCGCGATGTTCTGGCAGTGCTCCATGATCTCGAAGCCGCTGGCGAACTTCATGGTCGGGATGTAGCCGGTCTCTTCGAGCAGGGGCAGATAACTGTAGGCCTCGACATCGCAGGCAATGCCCGGATACCGGTTCCAGTACCAGGTGCCGCCCACGTCGCCGCCTTTCTCGCAGAAGCGCACGTCCTTGAAGCCCGCCTGGCTCAGCTTGTACCACAGCATCAGGCCGGCAAAACCGGCGCCCACCACCAGAATTTCGCACTCATCGGTCAGGGCTTCTCTGGGCACCGGAGCCACCGAATGCACATCCTCAAGGTATTTGCTGAAGGTGCCTTCCAGCGCGATATAGTCGGCGGCACCCGCGCGTGACTCCTTGAATTCGCGGTATTTGGCTTGCTCCTGCGCGTTGAACACGGCCCCGGCTGGCGCCTCTGGAAGCACCTTCAGCGCCTCGTCATTGACGACGGCGTAGCCCTTCCCGGTAATTTTGTCATTCGCCTTGGCGGCGCGGGTGTTGAAGATTTTCAAACCAGTAGCTGGGTCTATTCGGACGGACATATTGTTGCTCTCGCTATTTCAAGGTTATAGGCAAAACGAAGTATTACCGTCATTGATCGCCCGGCCTATCTTCCATTTTGGATGGCTCAGTAATTTCTGCGAATGTCGGAGAAAACGGTGCAAGATCAAGGCGCCGGGGCAGCATCTAAGGTTCGAGCGAGCCGGGAAAACCCTGTTACCGACCCCATAGGCCACACCGCCGCGGAGGACAATTCTAACGGGCTTCAGGGCGTCCGTCACCCTGGAAGTTCGATGGTAGCGCCCCTTGGCTGCGTTGGCGCCAAGGGGCGGTATCCCCCGCGGGGGCGCTCGCGGGCCGTTATCCGTCTATGCCATTCCAGGGCAGCCGATAGCCCTGCTCACACATTCCGTAGCCGGCCACTTTGCCATCCACCCGGAATTCCATGATCTGCTCGCGCAGCACGAAGGTGTCGAGGGGGAATAACCAACCGAACAGGGGTTTGGCCTCGAAGCGGGATTTACGACCCTTTTCATCGGTGAAGCGCCAGTCCGCGCTGGCTACCGAAAAGCCATCGTTCCCGTAAACCGTGTTGTCTTCGATGTCGGTTACGCGGCACCACTTTTCTCCGTCGTGATACATGCGCATATAGGCGGACTGGCCGCTGGTGGACATACCGTGAATAGCGACGAACGCGGTGCCGTCGTTGAAGACTGGCCACATCAGGCGGTAATGCTTCAGGGCATCCCAGTCGCGGTGGCCCGCGGCCACATCCCGGAAGCCGTTGCCCGCTATCCGGGTTGTCACACCGCGATGCACAAAGTGCCCCGTTACATTGCACGTCCCTTCCAGATGCACATGCGCGAGCGGTTCGGCAAAGGTGCCGGTATCCCCGCTCGATATCGCCATGACATCGGCCATGGGGTTGCGCTCGTCCCATACCAAGTCCAGCGAGAAATCCGGCGCATCGAAGCGGATGCGGGTTTTCTTGAGCGGCACCTCCGCCTTGATGGTCATGCCGGCGATGGTGACGCCCGGGTCGGGCCGGTCCGTGGTGTAGGGCAGATTCTGGTTGGTGCGGGTAAACAGCGGCTGCCCATCCTTGAACGCGATCAGCCAGGTATTGGCCTGCTGCCGGTTCTCCATGAAGCCCAGCCGTATAAGCACGTCGGAGCGCGTCTCCGGATCGTAGCAGTTCCAGTAGTAGCTCTGGTTCCAGAACGGGTTGCCGTCGCCGGCAACCAGGCCTTCAAATTTTTCGTAATTGCTCATGTGTTTTATCTCCATCCTTTTTTCCCAGACCAAGCCGCTAAGGGACTGCGTTCAAGTGAGTAACGGGGGCGGGCCGCGCTTTCTCGTTGACGGGACCCTCCGATGCCAGTCCTCCCCCCGAGGTTTGTTCAGCGGATGCTGCGATTCGACAACTGACGCTGTGTCCTTAATGAATGTGCAAAAAAATGGCTCCAATCAGTGCAAAGAAAGTTAGTTCATGGATTTCGATAAAGGGCGCGCGGAACTTGCGCATGGCGGCATACCCTTCGGGGTCAAGCAGCTCCTTCTGGCCGGGTTTAAGTCCCGCCAGTTTGCTGTGATCCTCACCGGCGGCAGTGGCCCATTCCGCGAATTCGTGGCCGAAGGGCGGGTAGTACAAGTCAGTGCCAGCCAATACCAGCCAATACCAGCCCCGTAACCATCTGGGTCGATAAGAGGATGAACAGCAAAGCCACCATCAGGCGGCCGAGTGGATTGTGCCCCTTGTAGGCGGGGGGATATCCAGCTGTCACACTGCGTATATACCCTTTCAGCGCGCTGACATAGCCCTTGCCGCCCGGCAGTATCGCCGGCCAGCGCGCATAGTGGCCACAGAATCCCCAGACGATTCGCCACAGCAGATTGAGCGAAAATGCATATCCGATCCATGCATGAAGTATTTTCAGGTTAGATTTTCCGTCGCCGCTTATGCCTAACGCAGCGTCGTTCAAGATCACCGTACCGACGCCGGCCAGTCCCAGCACACACAGCACATTGATCCAGTGAAACCAGCGCGTCGTGCGATCCCAAACCGGGTAGACCTGCACTGTTGCCGGTTCCTTTTGCTGCGCCATTTTTGATGCCTCCGCAGAATACTAAACGGCCACTTCGATTGCGTGTGCTGCGGTTGCTCTATCCCAAAATCCTGTGTGGATGGTCAATACGAGGCTACGGTGTTCTTGTAATGCAATATCATTAAAAGCGAGTGCTGGCCTGGCGATATGAGCGGCGGGGGTTCGGTGCATGCTTCACACAGGACATGGCGTGAAAATAAATCTGTCCCCTATTGTCGCCCTATTGTCCTGATCTGGATCATTGCCGCTGGACACGGACGTCACCCTCCACTTCCGGTTGCCCGCCGATTCAATCAGCTACTGACTGCGATGCTGGGAGTGGACCCTTTCAGGGTTACACGCCGCGTAAATCGACGTCGCATTTTGACGCCCTGGATGCTGGGCGCAAGCATAACGCGTGGCGTCGTTTGACTGCGTGGCGGCGGACGGCGGCAGCCCAACCGTGACCTTCTCGATTGTTGTGAGCGGGTGTTACGATGAAAAGCCTGACGTCACAGTCGCACCAGCAGGGTTAGCACATGACCCCTGTTACTTCGTCTTCCCGCCTCGTCGCAGCCGCCGAGGCCATCGTCGATACACTCGCTGCCCACGCCGGCGAATCGGAGCGGCTGCGCCAGCTCGCTGGCCCGTCGGTCCAGGCCATGACCGCCGCCGGGATGTGGGACATTCTGACGCCGCAGATCTACGGCGGTTCGGAAGCCGGTCTGCGCGCCCAGATCGACACGTTGCTGGTGGTGGCAGCCGCCGACCCCGCGGCCGGCTGGGTGCAGATGGTCAGCAATGCCCATGCCTGGATGGTTGGCAACTTCCCGGTCCGGTGCCAGGACGAAGTGTTTGCCGACGGTTCCGGTACGCGCATTCCCGGCACGCTCGCATCCCAAGGCCGCGCCACCCGGGTGGACGACGGCTGGCGATTGCAGGGCCGCTGGCAGTTCGCCAGCGGCGTCGACCACGGCGACTGGTTGATGATCGGGGCGATAGCCGACCAGTTGCCCGAAAGCCCGGATCGCGCCCTGCATGTCATCGTTCCCAAGCGCGACATCGTCGTCGATGACACCTGGTTTACCCTCGGCCTGCGCGGCACCGGTTCCAAGGACCTGGTGGCGGAAGATGTCTTTGTTCCCGCCCAACGCGCGATGCCAACGCGGATGCTCTTCGACGGCCTCAGCCCCCACGGCGAGCGCCATGCCACCCACATCAACCGCCTGCCGGTGCTGGTCTGCCTGTCGGTACAGCTCGCCGGCGCTGTGACCGGCATCGCCCAGGGCGCCTTCGACCTGTACGTGCAAAGAACGCGGCAGCGCCGGGAGATCTACACCGGTCGCGTGAAGCGGGACAACGTTGGCACCCAGATGCGGGTGGCGGAGGCCGCTGCCGAACTGTCTGCCGCGACCCTGATGATCCGCGCGGCGGCGGACCGCTGCGATCAAGTGGCGGCCACCGGTGAGCGTCTGACCACGGACGAACGCGCCCAGCTGAAATGGCACGCCGCCTATGTCGTCGAACTGTGCCGACGCGCCACCGACCGCCTGTTCGCGAGCGCCGGCGCGCATGCCATCTATGACGACAGCCTGTTGCAGGGCCGCTATCGCGACATCAACACTGCCTGCCACCACGCGGCCTCCGATCTCGACAGCACTGCGGAGATGTACGGCCGCACCCAGCTCGGCCTCGATCCCGGCACGCCGTTGGTGTAACCACAGATCACGGACAGGATGTAACCGGAGCAAAGACGTGCGCGAAGTCGGCACAAGCGCGCCGACTGCTGACCCAGCGCAGGCGATACCTGCGGACGTCGGTATCAGGCTCAGGGCTGGTAGTGGGCCGCAGCTAGTGGGCCGCAGCGCCGCCGGCGTGGAATTTCAGGCCGGCGTAGATGGTGGAGTGGACCGGCGTCGCTACTCCGACTTCGCGGCCCAGGCGCTCCACCGCGCCGGACAGCCAGGCCACCTCCAGGCGCCGGCCGTGCTGCATGTCTTCCAGCATGGAGGCGGTGAGCCCGTTGGGCAGACTGTCGGCGAAGCGGAACAGCTCGTCCGCGAGACCATCCGCCACCGCCACGCCGCGCGCCCGCGCCACGGTTGCAGCCTCGTTCACCGCCGCGCCCAGCACGCGGCGGGTGTCCGGATCCGCGCGCACAGGACCCACCGGCATCCGGGTCAGCGTCATCACCCCGGCGAAGGAGGCGGCGATGATGAACTTGTGCCACAGCACCGCTTGGATGTCATCGACCAGGCGGGCGGTGAAGCCGGCCCGACCACAGAGTTCGGCAAAGGCCTTGGCGCGGGCGCTGCGGCGGTTGTCGGCCTCGCCGAACTCGATGGCGTTGCGCACCGCGCCGTGGACGCGGACCACGCCCGGTGTTTGGACGTGGCCGGACACATAGGACACGCCATCGAGCACCCGCTCCGCGCCGAGGATGGGGCGGATCAGCGCGCCGGCCTCGACGCCATTCTGCTGGGTGATCACGAAGCTGTCGTCGCGCAGCAACGGCAGGAGGGCGTGCGCCGCGTCCTCGATGTCGTACATCTTGGTGCACAGCAGCGCGGCGTCGACCGGCGCCAGCTCCGCCGGCCGGTCGGTGACTGGCAGTCGCAGCGGCGGCAGCGGCGGATCCAGCCCGTCGACCCTCAGCCCGTGCGCGCGGATCGCGGCGAGGTGCGCGCCGCGGGCGACCAGCACCACGTCGGCGCCGGCCTGGGCCAGTTTGGCCGCGTAGAAGCTGCCGATGCCGCCGGCTCCGATGATGGCGATACGCATGGTGATTCCTCCTGTTTTATAGCTGTCGACCAAAATGTGCGCGCTCTGATAGCCTCAAAGGCGCTCCGATCCCGTTAACTGGAACTTCCACTGGGTGAATTTGACTGGCTCGGCCCTGGCGCCCTGGGGCGATCCTCTGGTTGCGCGCTTTGCTATGATTCGCTGCTCCCACGGGAGCTTACCAGCCTGAACAATCACAACGAAATCCACAGGGGACCACGCCATGCTGAACAAATTCGACGACTACCCGATTCACCAGACTGCTGAACCCCTCGCCCACCCGGCCACCAGCGACACCAATTTCTACGACCGTACCTGGTTCAACGGCTACGCCAAGGACGGCAGCTGGTACTTCGGCATCGGCATGGCGGTCTATCCCCACCTGGGCATTCTCGACTGTGCCTTCAGCGTGGTGGAAAAGGGCGGCAGGCAGCACTGCTTTTTCGGCTCCTGCCGGGCACCGGCAGAGCGAACGGAGATGCGCTGCGGGCCGTTTCGCATCGAGGTGGTCGAACCCATGCGCATCAACCGGGTGGTGCTGGAGGACAACAAGACCGGCATCACCTGCGACCTCACCTTTTCGACCCGGACCGCCGGCATTGAGGAAGCCCGCCAGACCATCTGGAGCGGTACCCGCCGGGTCATGGACGCCACCCGTTTCGACCAGTTCGGCGCCTGGTCCGGCGAAGTCCGCTATCCGGACGGCAGCATCCAGGTCAAGCCGGAGCTGTGCCACGGCACCAAGGACCGCTCGTGGGGCGTGCGCAACTTCGGCAAATCCGGCCCGGTCGGCGCGCCTCGGCCACCGGCATCGTTCTTTTTCATCTGGGCGCCGCTGTTCTGGGAGGACCATGTTTCGCACGCGCTGTCCTTCGAAGGGGCCAACGGAGAGGCACTGGCTCGCGAGGCGCTGACCGCACCGCTGTATAAAACCACCGCCGAAGTGCCCGATGGCGACGACCCCGGCATCGTCCACATGGCATCCGTCGCCCATCGGCTCAGCTATGAGCCCAACACGCGGAGGATCGCTGCGGCCGAGGTCGATCTGATCGACCTGCAAGGCAACGTCCGCACCATCGCTTTCGAGCCGATACTCAGATTCCACATGAAGGGCCTCGGCTACTTTCACCCCACCTGGTGTCAGGGTGTATGGCAGGGCGAGATGGAAATCGGCGGCGAGGTGTTCGATCCGCTGAAACTGGACCTCGGCGAAGGCCCCAACATGCATATGCAGCAGGTGGTTCGCGTCAGCGACGGCAGGCAAAAGGGCATGGGCGTGCTCGAGCATCTGTGCCTTGGCCCCTATGCGCGCTACGGTTTCAGGGATTTCTTTTCCGGCGTTTCCCTGTAGGCCACAGGGAATCTGGCGCCGAAAGCTGAGGGACCGGCTCGCCGTTGCGCGGGTTGGTTCGCGCCGCGGTCATAAGCGTAAGCGCTGTGATCCATCCGCCGCCTGCTTCTGCTGCTCCGGTGCAGGCGAGGCATTGTCGAACCCGACCATCAGCCTGACGCTCGGATGGAAGGCAAGCCCCCAT
>JBPPNE010000168.1:0-2981 GCA_051306415.1 Porticoccaceae bacterium | reverse complement strand
GCCGATGCGTTGGTCCGCGATCTGCAGGATCGCTTTCCCCGTGCCCTCCTGGTGGGCGGCGATGACGGTTTCGAGCAATGGGTCGCCGCCGTGGTCGGCTTGGTGGAGACACCGAAACTCGGGCTGGATCTACCCTTGGATGTACGCGGCACCGCCTTTCAGCTGCGCGTGTGGCAGGCACTGCGGGACATTCCGGTTGGCCAAACCGCGACCTACACCGCTATCGCCCACCGCATCGGCGCGCCGACAGCGGTGCGCGCCGTCGCCGGCGCTTGCGCCGCCAACCCCTTGGCGATAGCGATTCCGTGCCACCGGGTGGTGCGCCTCGATGGCGGCCTGTCCGGTTACCGCTGGGGCGTGGAGCGCAAGCGCGCACTGCTCGACCGCGAAGGTAGCGCGTGAGCACAGCGAGCGAGGTCACGCCCGTTACATCTGCTGTCGCCATCGAGCAGCGGCTCAATCCCGTCGATTGGACACAGGTAACGCGCGAACTCGACACCCGCGGCTGCGCGACAATCGAGCGGCTACTGACTGCCGACCAATGCGCCGCGCTGATTTCGCTGTATCCGTCGGGCAACCGCTTTCGCAGCCGCGTGTTAATGCAGAACCACGGTTATGGTCGCGGTGAGTACCAGTATTTCAGCTATCCGCTACCGGATATGGTCGCCGCCCTGCGCAGCGGCCTCTACCCTCACTTGGCGCCGACCGCAAATGCGTGGAACGCGGCGATGGGGATTGACGCTAGGTATCCGATGCTGCACGCGGAGTTCGTCACGCGCTGTGCCGCCGCTGGCCAAACCCGGCCGACGCCACTGCTGCTGCGCTATGGCGAGAGCGACTACAACTGCCTGCATCAGGATCTCTACGGCGAATTGGCATTCCCGCTGCAAGTGGCGATTCTGCTGGCCGAGCCAGGACGCGATTTCAGCGGCGGCGAATTCGTGCTGACCGAGCAGCGGCCACGCAGGCAATCGCGAGCGGAGGTGCTGCCGCTACGCCAGGGCGATGCGGTCGTGTTCGCCGTCCATCACCGGCCCGTGGCGGAAGTGCGCCGCAATTACCGCGTCAAGCTGCGCCACGGGGTCAGTCGCGTGCGCTCGGGCGAGCGCCATGCGCTGGGCATCATCTTTCACGACGCGATCTGAGCCGCGTCCATTTGAAACAGCCCGTCGCATCGCACCTGTCCTGCTCCCTTGCACTACCCGCAGGGTTTCGGATCGCCGATATCCTCAGTTTTCAGAGCCGTGACGCTCAGGCGGTGGCCGAGAAAGTCGATGGCGGCAGTTTCCAAAAAGGTCTGAGCTGGGAGGGGCAAGCCGCACGCCTGAGCATTCGCTTCGCCAATCGAAATGCCAACGTCGAACTCGCCGTTGATGGCACCACTGATGGCACCACAACCGGCAGCAAGACTGCTCTGGAACAGATGGCGCGGCGCCTGCTCGGCCTGCGGCAACCGATCGAGGCGTTCGAACACCAATATCGCACCCACCCGCTGTTGGGACCACTGATCGCCCGCAATCCGGGATTGCGAGTACCGCAGACGGCAACGCCGTTTGAGGCGCTGACCTGGGCCATCACCGGGCAGCAGATCAGCGTCAACGCGGCCATCTCAGTGCGCCGAAAATTCATTCAAGCAGCGGGCTTGCGCCACTCCAGCGACCTCTGGTGTTACCCGGATGCGCGGCGGGTTGCTTCACTGACAACAGATGGTTTGCGGCAAGCCGGCTTGTCGCACACCAAGGCACGCACGATCAGCGAACTGAGCCAGCGTATCGAGCAAAATCTGTTGCCGCTGGATACGTGGATGAACACACCTTTGATCACTGGAATGACCGCTGAAATGGCCGCTGACATTCACGCCCAGCTGATGCTGATTCGCGGCATCGGCCCCTGGACGATCAGCTATACGTTGCTGCGCGGATTTGGTCATCTGGATGGCTCGCTGCAGGGTGACGTAGCAGTGCGGCGAAAAATGCAGGCACTGCTCGGTGTGGACGAACACATCTCCGAGCAGTTCGCCGCGCGCTGGTTGGCGGAATTCTCGCCCTGGCGCGCCCTGGTCGCGGCCCACCTGTGGGCGTCGCCCTAGCGCGGCCCCGGACTCCATCGCAAAATGCTGGGCGCAGCAGATTTTTGGACAGGTTCCTAGCCGCACGCGACGGCGAAGCCGACATCGCCGTGATCACAAGTACCAGAGTGCGTGAAGGGATCGCTATACTTGCCACCATCTGTCATTTCGCCTGCCGGCTCAATACCCCGCCATGTCCCGTATCCACAGTTTTCCACCCATCGCGGATCCGTCGGCGCGATTACTGATTCTCGGCAGTATGCCGGGCGTGGAATCACTGCGCATTGGGGAATACTATGCCCACCCCCGCAACGCGCTCTGGCGAATCCTCGGCGATCTGCTGGGCGCGGGATCCAACGAAAGCTACGCAATGCGCTGCAAACGACTGGCATCGGCGAAAGTGGCGCTGTGGGACGTGCTCGCTTCCTGCACCCGCAACGGCAGCCTGGATACCGCCATCGCCGATGCCAGCGCCAATGATTTCGCGACCTTCCTTGCCGCTCATCCACAGATCACGCATGTCGGCTTTAACGGCGCCAAGGCCGAAACCTGCTTTCGTCAGCTGGTGATGCCCAACCTTGAAACCCGCACGATCCATTACCAGCGGTTGCCATCGACCAGTCCGGCCCACGCCGCACTCAGCTACCCGGCAAAGCGGGCGGCATGGGCGCATGCATTCGAGGCGGCGGGTATCGAGCGTCTCACAGGGTTGTAATCGGCGCCGGTATACACTAGGTCGCGGCACAAACCGGCAGGTTGATTAACTAAAGAATGGATTGGGGCAGCCCACTATTTCTCCACCATCCTTTCACCAGCGCATCCAACCCCAGTTCCAGTATCGCCGCATCGCGTGTTAGCAACGTCAACCACTAATCCTGCGCCGCACAGGCAAACAAACGCGATAGCAAAGGCC
>JBPPNE010000167.1:0-3181 GCA_051306415.1 Porticoccaceae bacterium | reverse complement strand
TGGGCGGCTCGGGTTCGCGCAGAAACGCCAGCAGTTTGCCCAGGTCGCGCAGGTAGTCGACGCTTTGCTGACCCATGCCGAGGGCGACGCGCTCGGTGCTACCGAACAGGTTGGCGAGCACCGGGATGCGATAGCCCTTCGGATTTTCAAACAACAGCGCGGGGCCGCCGGCCTTCAGCACGCGATCGCAGATCTCGGTAATTTCGAGGCGCGGATCGACTTCGGTGGCGATGCGTTTAAGCTCGCCGCGGGCTTCGAGAAAGGCGATGAATTCACGCAAATCCGAGTGTTTCATGGTATGTCCGCTGACCCAGGAGTGAGCAGTGTCCGGAGATCAACTGGCCATTGCAAGCCAGTGTCGTCCACGCGCGGGCGCGCCATTGTCCGGCGCTTTGGTGGTCTGCTATGGTAGGGCGCGTCGCCCCTATCACTGATCGGTAATCCCTTCAACAATTCGACGAGGACAGCACCATGAACACCTTCAAACTGGGTAGCAGCGATCTACAGGTATCCCGTCTTGGCCTTGGCTGCATGGGCATGTCGGAATTCTATGGTCCCGCGGACGAAGCCGAATCGATCAAGACGCTTCACGGCGCCATCGATCGCGGCGTGAACTTTTTCGATACCGCCGATATGTACGGCAGCGGCAAGAACGAGGAATTGATCGGCCGCGCCTTCAAAGGCAAGTGGGCTCAGGTGGTGCTCGCCACCAAGTTCGGCTTTCTGCGCGACGGCAAGGGCGGCTTTGCCGGGCTCGATTGCAGCCCCGCCCACATCAAGGAGGCGTGCGACGACAGTCTGCGGCGCCTGGGCACCGAAATCATCGACCTCTACTACGCCCACCGCGTCGATCCCAAGGTGCCGATCGAGGACACCGTCGGCACCATGGCGGATCTGGTCAAGGCCGGCAAGGTGCGTTTCATCGGTCTCAGCGAGGCGGAGCCGGACCACCTGCGCCGCGCCAGCAAGGTGCACCCGGTCACCGCGCTGCAAACCGAATACTCGCTGTGGAGCCGCGATCCCGAGGGCGCCATCCTTGCCACCTGCCGTGAACTGAACATTGCGTTTGTCGCCTACAGCCCGCTCGGCCGCGGCTTCCTGACCGGTGCGATTGCGTCGCGAGAGGCGCTGGACCCCAGCGACTATCGCCTGCATTCGCCACGCTTTCAGGAAGACGCGCTGGCGCAGAACAACCAGTTCATTGAGCTCGTCAACGGCATCGCCAAGGCCAAGGGCATCACGCCGGCGCAGGTGGCGCTCGCCTGGGTGCTGCATCAGGACGCCAATATCTTCCCGATTCCCGGCACCCGCAAGATCGCCCGGCTGGAGGAAAACCTGGCCGCACTGAAAGTGACTTTCAGCGCCGACGAGCTCGCCGCCATTCGCGCCAAGCTCCCCACTGCTGCCGGCGGGCGCTATTAACTACAGTTGACCATGATCTTTCGGTGCAGGGACGCACCCGCGCGACGGGCCACGCCAAACCGTTACGTTTTCGTCGCCGGCAAACCAACGGCGTCCTCCACGGCTAGGGTCGTAATTCCGCGGGAATTTAGGGAAATGCTGAACAAATCGATTCCATTCATGGTTCGACCCTTCGACACGCTCAGGACTCACCACGAACGGAATCAATAGGTTACCGTTCGTCCTGAGCCTGTCAAAGGACTTATTCAGCGTTTCCTTAGCTATCCCGGCGTCGATGGATCGTCCCTTTTGATTGCCGTCTCGCACTCGTCTAGAATCCGCGGGCGCATTGATCTGACGGACACCACAGCAACGGGGCCGCACAATGAACACCAATAATCTGACATCCCGCGTCAAGAATATCCTGCTGACACCACGCAGCGAATGGCCAGTGATCGCGGCCGAAAGCGATAGCGTCAGCGGCCTCTACACCCGCTACATTCTTCCCGTTGCGGCAGCCCCCGCCATTGCGGGCTTCCTCAAATCCGTACTGATCGGCACCAGCGTGCCGATGATGGGAACCATCCGCGTCGGCGTCGGCGCCGGGCTGTCGTCCATGGTTGTGCAGTATGTCGCCGGCCTGATCATGGTTTATGTGCTGGCGCTGATCGTCAACGGCCTGGCACCCACGTTCGGCGGCCAGAAGGATTCGGTGCAGGCATTGAAGACGACGGCCTACGCATCGACCGCCAGCTGGATCGGCGGCGTGCTCATTCTGGTGCCCTGGCTGGGCTGGCTGCTGGCGCTGGCCGGCGGCGTCTATGCCGTTTATCTGCTGTCCATCGGTCTGCCCCACACCATGCGCTGCCCCGCGGAGCGCAAGACACCCTACACCGTCGTCATCGTGCTTTGCGCGATCGTGCTCGGGTTGATTGTCACCGCGATCGGCGCGCGCATGTCCGGCATCGGCAATCACGGCGCCGACATCGAGATCAGCTCCGGCGACTCCACCGTCAAGATCGATACCGACAGTACGCTGGGCAAGCTCGACGACTGGTCGAAGAAAATGGAAACCGTCGGCAAGAAGATGGAGCAGGCGGAAAAGTCCGGCGACCAGAAAGCCCAGATGCAGGCCGCCAGTGAAATGATGGGCGCGCTGTTCAGCGGCGGCGATGTCGTCGAAGCCTTGAAGCCTGAACAACTCAAGGCTTTTATGCCGGAAACCCTGGCCGGCATGGCGCGCGGCGATTATTCCGCCGAGCGCAACACCCTGATGGGCATTCAGGTCGCCACCGCGAAGGCGCGCTATACCCGTGGCGACGGCGAGCCCTCGGTCCGGCTTGAAATCACCGACATGGGCGGCACCAAGGGGCTGGCATCGCTGGCGGGCTGGGCGATCCAGGAAAGCGAACAGGAATCCGACACCGGCTATGAGCGCTCTTACCACCAGGACGGCCGCATGGTCCACGAACAGTGGAACCAGGCGAGCGAGCGCGGCCAGTACGACCTGATCGTCGCCGAGCGCTTTACGGTCAAGCTCGAAGGCGACAGAGTGGAGATGGCCGAGCTCAAGAAGATCGCCGGGTCGCTGGACCTGGCGGGCCTCGAAAACCTGAAATCCGCAGGCGTAAAGGCCGCGCCGTGATTGCTGGCAGCCCGGCACGTTGACGTGCTGGGCTGCCCCACGGCATGTCGGTATCGTCGTCGGCGCCCACGCAACAGTCGTCGCGGGGCCGCCTGACCGGCATCAATACACCACTACCGATCGGATGCTTTCTCC
>JBPPNE010000166.1:0-3463 GCA_051306415.1 Porticoccaceae bacterium | reverse complement strand
AAGCCGATTGCAGCCGAGCGTGATCAAAACTGGACTGCTGGTCGATGCCGCGCAGATCGCCCGCGTCGCGGCATTCCGTGCGCAGACCGGGCTGCCCCTGGTCTGCGACCCGGTGCTGCGCAGCTCCAGCGGCGCAGCACTGGCGGGAGACGACTGCACTGCGGCGCTGCGCGAGCATCTGCTGCCGCATTGCACACTGCTGACGCCCAATTTGCCTGAAGCCGAGGCACTCACCGGCATCGCCATTCGCGGTGCGGAGGAGGTGATGGCCGCGGCGCAGGCCTTGCGGCGACTGGGCGCCCGCGCGGTGCTGATCAAGGGCGGCCACGACGACGGCGCCCTCAGTCAGGATTACTTTCTCGCGGAAAATCGCGGCTTCTGGCTGCACAGCCCGCGCCAAACGGTTGCCAACCGTCGCGGTACCGGCTGCGCGCTGGCTTCCGCCAGTGCTGCCGCGCTGGCGCTCGGCTATGCCTGCGCCGATGCGGTGGTGATCGGCAAGATGGCGATCAATCAGGGCCTGCGCCAGGGTTACGCCTGCGGCGCGGCCGAGGGCCCAGCGCTAATCGATCATTTTCCGGATACGCAGCTCGACCTGCCCGCCCTGACGCCAGATGCCGGTTATGACGGGGGGACGATGGCTTTTCCCGACTGCAACAGCCCTTCGCTAGGTCTCTATCCCATCGTGGACAGCGCGGACTGGGTCGCGCGGCTGTTGCCCCTCGGGGTATCCACCATCCAGTTGCGGATCAAGGAACTCGCCGGTGACGCGCTGGCTCGGGAGATCGGGCGCGCGGTCGAACTCGCGTGCCGCCACGGCGCGCGGCTGTTCATCAACGATCACTGGGAACTGGCCATGGCCAGCGGCGCCTACGGCGTGCATCTGGGGCAGGAGGATCTGGCGACCGCCGACCTCGACGCCCTGCGCAAGGCCGGTCTGCGACTCGGCATCAGCACCCACTGCCATTACGAGGTCGCGCGCGCCCACGCCCTGCGCCCGTCCTACATCGCCTGCGGCCCGGTTTACGAGACCACCGCCAAGGCAATGCCCTGGGTGCCCCACGGGCTCGACGGACTCCGCTACTGGCGACGGGTGCTGAGCGACTATCCGCTGGTCGCCATCGGCGGCATCAGCGCCGCGCGTGCCGGGGGCGTGGCCGCGATTGGTGTGGATGGTGTCGCGATGATCTCCGGCATCACCCAGAGCCCCGACCCGGACGCCGTCACGCGCCAGTTGCTGGAGCTGCTTCGCCATGAGTGAGACAGAATTCAGCGCCCGCGAGTGGCTGCGCTATGCGCGGCAGATCCAGTTGCCCGATGTCGGTGTGGCGGGGCAGCAGCGGCTGCGCCGCTCTCGCGTGCTCATCGTCGGCGCGGGCGGCCTGGGCGCTCCGGCGGCGCTCTATCTGGCCGGCGCGGGGGTGGGACACTTAACCTTGGTGGATGGCGACATCGTGGCGCTCTCGAACCTGCACCGCCAGGTGCTCTACACCGGCGCGGATCTGGGCACGAACAAAGCAGTCGCCGCCGCCCGGCAGCTCGGTGCGCGCAACGACGATATCGCGATCGAGGCGGTCGCCGCACCGCTGTCCGCGGCCAACGTCGATGCCCTGGTGGCGGGCGCCGATCTGGTGCTCGACTGCACCGACCAGATGGCGGTGCGCTATCTCATCAACGCCGTCTGTCGGCGCCACGGCCGCCCCTGGCTGTTCGCGGGCGTCGAGCGCTTTGCCGGCCAGCTCGCGCTGTTCGCCCCGGACGGCGCCTGCTTTCAGTGTCTGTATCCCGCGCTGCCAGAACAGCTCCAGGACTGCGCCGGCGGCGGCGTGCTGGGCGTGGTGCCCGGCCTGCTGGGCCTGCTCCAGGCGGGCGAGGCGCTGAAATATCTGACCGGGCTGCCGGTGCCCAGCCAAAATCATCTGCTGTTGTGGGATGGCCTGGGGCTGGAGCTGCGGCGGTTACGTCTGCGCCGCGATCCCGCCTGTCGCTGCTGCGGCGGAAGCGGTGTCGCCGAGATCCCGACCGCGACTGTTTGCGCTACATCGCTTGGCGCGGGCTGGGAGTTGGCTCCCGCTGCTTTCGCGGCGGCGCGAGAGAGGCCCCACCACCTGTTGGTGGATGTGCGCAGTGCGGCGGAATACGCCGCGTTCAACATCGGTGGCATCAACATTCCCGTTGACGAACTCCAGCCTGGCGATCCGCGTCTTGCCGGGCGCTCGCTGCTGCTGCTGTGCCAGACCGGCGTGCGCTCGCGCCGTGGCGCGGAACAGTTGCGGGCGGCGGGGCGGGAGGCGGTATTCAGCCTAAAAGGCGGCATTCTCGCCTGGCTGGAGGCGGAGCCTTCCGCTGATGGCTTTCGGTGATAGTGCTGCGGGTGCCACTGAGGTTAGCGCGGGTAATTCACCCTAACTCCAGGCACCGGGGCGTGCTGATTCGACGGGTTGGCGCGCGAAGTGCCGCTTCACCGCGTCGTGCGCTGGACGATGCCCATCATTTTGTAGATCAGCAACGCTGCCGCGAAATCGTAGGCATGAAAGCCATTGATGGGGCAGAATTCCATCAGGTCGAAGCCGATGATGGTGCGCTGCCGGGCGACCGATTCGAACAGGCCAAGGGTCTGATACCAGCCGAGACCACCCGGTACCGGGGTGCCGGTGCCGGGGAACACTGACGGATCCAGGCCATCGATATCCAGGGTGAAGAATACCTGTTCGGGAAAATCGTCGGGCAAGGTAATGGCGCTGATGTTCTGCGGTACCAATTCATCGGCGTCGAGGTGGTGGACGCCATAGCGTTTGCGCGTTTCGATCTCCTCCTCGCAATAGGCGCGGATGCCGAGTTGAAACAGCGGAATGCCGTCGTCCACCAGGCGTTTCATCACCGAGGCGTGGCTCAGCGGATCGCCCTCGTAGCGGTCGCGCAGATCGGCGTGAGCGTCGATCTGGACGACGCCGAAGTCGCCAAAGCCGGCGTTGCGGTAGCCCCTGATGACGCCGTGGGTGACGGTGTGCTCGCCGCCAATCGCAATCGGCATCTTGCCCAGGCGCAGGCACTCCTCGACGCTGGCGGCAATGTTCGCGATAACGTCGTCGGCGCTGCCGCCGCAGTCGATCGCGGGTTTGGTGAAGATGCCTTCATCGCTTGGGCGGCTCTTGCCATCCCAGAGTTCGAGCTGCCAAGAGGCATTGAGAATCGCCGACGGGCCGCGCGCGGTGCCGCCACCGTAGGACACGCTGCGCTCGTAGGGCACCGGAATCACGTGGAAGCGCGCGCTCGCGGGTGTGGGCACGGCAATTTCGGAGCCCAGAAACGCCGGGTATTCGGCGGCGGTTGTCTCGGTCATCGGGGTGCGAAGTCTCGTGAGCCTCAACCTGGCTGTTTAGTCAGGCGCAAATAGGGTTTCAGTGTCTTCCAACCCTGGGCAAACAGGCCTTTCGCCTCTTCGTCTGACACCGATGGCACG
>JBPPNE010000165.1:0-3586 GCA_051306415.1 Porticoccaceae bacterium | reverse complement strand
ACCGTGATTACCGCATTCTTTGCCTACGGGGCCAAGAACGTCAGGTTGGAGACGATTTTCTCCGATCTGCTGCCGGCCAATCACCCCTTCGTGCAGGCGTTTCAGGATCACCCAGGGTTCGGCAATCCGCTGACCGTCACCATCATGGTCAAGCGCAAGGATGGCGATATCTATAATCCGGAGACCTTGGCGAAGGTCTGGAAGATGACGCGCGATGTCGACCTGGTGCCGGGTGTCGACCACGATCAGATTCTGTCCATCACCACCGAAAAAGCCCGCTATGCCGAGGCCACACCCTTTGGCATCGATACCCAGCCGCTGATGGGCGACCACGCGCCGGCGACCGCGGCAGAAGTTGAGCAGTTCATCGACCGGGTGAAAATGTCGCCGAGCACGCAAACCTTCCTGATCTCGCGCGACAATAGCGCCACCATTATCAAGGCGACCTTTATCGAGCGCCTGCTCGACTATGGCGTGATATTCAAGGAAGTGCAGGCCCTGGCCGCGAGCGCGCGTGACGAGCACCATGAGGTGTATGTCGCCGGTCAGCCCATCCTCACCGGCTGGGTATACAACTACGAGCACCAGATGCTGGGTATCTTTGCGGTGACTGGTGGCGCCTTGGTGCTGGCATTGGTGCTTTACATGCGCAATGTTGCCGGCGTAGTGACGCCGCTGGTGGCGAGCGTCACTTCGGCGATCTGGGGTTTCGGTTTGGTGGGCTGGATCAAGGACCCGATTGAGCCCCTGATCATGGTGGTACCGCTGTTGCTGGTAGCGCGCTCGTTCAGCCATGCGGTGCAAGTCACCGAGCGCTACTATGAGATTTATCACCACGTCAGGGACAAGAAAAAAGCCGCGGAAATTGCCCTCAGCGTGATGATGACGCCAGGCACTCTGGGCATCGTCACCGACGCGCTCGGCCTGTTTTTGATCGCGGTCGCACCGATCCCGACCATGGAGCGGTTTGCGTTGTTCTGTGGTTTCTGGGCGCTGACCCTGATACCTTGCAATGTTTTCCTGTCGCCGTTGATGCTCTCCTTTCTGCCCGAGCCGAAAAATGTCAGGAACCTCATCGGTATCGATGGGCTCACCGGCATCCATGGCCTGATCAAGCACGGGCTCATGCGCTTGGCGACCATCACCTATGGCGGCAAGGCCAGAATAACCACCGTCATCGTGGCGGTTCTTGCGGTGGTGTCGATCTACCTGACGATCCAGTTGAAGGTCGGCAATCCGGTGGAAGGCAGCAGTCTGCTGTGGCCGAATGACGACTATAACGTTGCCGTGCGCACGATGAACCAGAACTTCCCGGGGCTCAATACGCTGGAAGTGATCTTTGAGGCGAAGGATCCCGGAAGCCCCGATCGCATGGTGCGGCAGGCGCAGCCCATCTTCACCATGCTCCAGTTGCAGCGGATGATGGAAGAGGGCGAAAACCCGCCGGTGGCGACGCTGTCCTTCGGCGATTATTTGCCCGAGGCGAATCGCCTGTTCAGTGGTGGCAACCCCAAATGGGGCCCTCTCGACAATAACAAAACCGCTGTCGAGGCCGCTGCGGGCGCGGTGTTGTTCGGTTCCAGTCCGACGGCGTTCTCCGGCGTCAGTGACTTTGTCATGCAGAACGGCACGGTGTCTCTCTGGTACAAGGACAACAAGCAGGAGACCGTGGACATGGCGCTTGCCAAGGTTCGCGGCGTGCTCGACAAGATCGGCATCGACCACGAGGTCTTCCGGATTCGGCTGGGTTCGGGATCCATTGCCTTGCAGCAGTCGATCAACGACACCGTCGACACCTATCAGTACATCATTCTCGCCTGTCTCAACGTGGTGATCCTGATTGTCTGCTGGTACGCCTACCGGTCATTCGTGGCGGGTGTGCTGCTGCTCATCCCGGTCAACCTTTCCAACTTCTTTCTGGGCGCGATGATGGAGCGCATGGGCATTGGCCTCGACGTCAATACCCTGCCGATTGCCGCCATCGGCATTGGCGTCGGTATCGACTACGGCATCTACCTGCTCAGCCGGATTTGCGAGGAGTATCAGGGGCATCCCGATTACAGCAAGGCCATCCTCGCCTCCGTGAGTACGACCGGGAAAGCGATTTTCTTTACCTCGACCATTGTGCTGCTGGCGATCATGCCCTGGTATTTCCTGTCTGGACTGAAATTCCTCGCCGACATGGGCCTGCTGCTGGTGCTGGTAATGCTGATCAACATGCTCATTTCGCTGATCGTGTTACCGCTGCTCGTCTGGCTGATCAAGCCCCGGTTCCTGTCTTCCGACAAGCTGCTGGTGGGCGAGGGGGTTGATCTCTCGGCCTATATTTCCAGTGACACGGAGATTGACGACTTGCAGAAAGGGGCGGGGGTGCGCGCCTAGTTAAGCGTTCGTTCAGCGCGTTGGTTGTGGTGGATACATCGTGGCGAATTAATGTGGTGAATAGTGCGGTGGACAGAGGGTAAAACGGGGCCGGAAAAAAGAAGCCCTGGGTAGTGACAGAGTCGAGAATCCACAGCGGGTGTGGTAAACAGGAATGGAAAAATTCCGGCTATGACGACAACGTGACTCTCGTATATATCAGTAGTCAGCATATAACAGCAGTGGGTTAGCAATCTGGAGGAGGCTCTAAATGCACATCAAGAAATACGATTTCAACTATAGCCGTCGGCTGTTCATGGACAAGATGGCGAAGGGCACGGTGAGCGCCGGGGTTCTGGGCTCACTGTGGTCGGCGATGGCGAATGCGGGTGATGCCAGCAAGGCCTATCCCGAAGAATTGCGTTCCCTCGACGCCTATACCAAGGGCAAGGTCAAGGAGGGCGATTTCATCACCAAGGACAATGCCGAACTGGTCAAAGATCTCCTTGATCCGCTGGTGTACCAACAGATCACCCAGATGGGCCGGAAAATCAAAGTGGTGCCGCAGACCACCGATCCGACGCAAATGTTCCCCCATGATTTCCTCGAAGCCAGCTTGAAAAACCAGGGCAAGGCTGCATTGGATGCCGATGGCAACGTCGTCAACAAGGCCGATGGCAAGCCCTGGATCGGCGGAGCGCCCTTCCCCGAAGCCAAAACCGGGTTGGAAGCCTTCGCCAACCTGACCCTGAGCTGGGGTCGTCACGACACCTCGGTCTATGCGGTAGCGGACTGGGACATGGGCCCCAGCGGTGATGTCGAATACCAATACGAGCTGGCCTGGTGTGAGATGAACACCACCGCGCGGGTCAGTGACCCCAATGGCCCGTACCTGAAGGGGCAGGAAGACAAGCTGCGCTACCAGTCGGTGTGGTTCACGGCGCCCAACGATGTGAAAGGCACCGCGTTCTTGAACACCTGGCACTACGACCAGCGCAAATTCCCCGACCTGATGGGTTATCTACCGGCGTTCAAGCGAGTACGGCGGTTCCCGACCAACCAGCGCTTTGAGCCACTGGTGCCGGGCATCACCTTCTTCCTGTCCGACGCCTGGGCGGCGGGAGACCCCATGCTGACCTGGGGCAACTACAAAATCGTCGGCCAACAGCCCATGCTGGGTTCGCAGTCCGACACCTGGAGTGGGGATACCAAGAACTGGGAGAAG
>JBPPNE010000164.1:0-10676 GCA_051306415.1 Porticoccaceae bacterium | reverse complement strand
CTGCCGGCGCGCATTGAGCCCGACGGCCGTCTGAGTATCCAGGCCAGGGCCGGCGAGTGGCGTATCGCGCTGACCGCTTCGCCGGTGCGCCCAGCGAATTCTCCATCAAGCGCATGGACGACCTCTGGCCCGAGCAGGAAATCTGGAGCTTCCGCGCCAATCCGTCGCTGCGTGGCGTCAAGCTGGAAGGCGCGCCGGCGGTGGACCCGTCCCAGCTCGATCTGCCGGCTGATTTCGCCCAGCTGCCGACTTTCCTGATGACTGCCGACAGTCCTCTGCGGCTAAGCGAACAGTACCAAGGCGATGCGCATCCGGCGCCGCATCAACTCGGCCTCAACCGCAGCCTCTGGCTCGATTTCGACGGTCGCGGCGCCACCGCGAAGGACAGCATCCGCGGCACTTTCGGCGGCGACTGGCGCCTGCGCACCGGAGCCGGGCTCGGCCTCGGCCGCTTGTCGGTGAACGGTGAGCCGCAACTGGTGACCCGCCTGCCCGGCGAGACCGGTGCCGGTGTCGAGGTGCGTCACGCCACGGCAGCAGTAGAGGCGATCAGCCGCATCGAACCGTTGGCAGCGCTGACCGCGGCGGGTTGGGACGCGGAACTCACCCACGTCAATGTCGCGCTCCAGCTGCCGCCCGGCTGGCAACTGTGGCATGCGGCCGGTCCCGATCAGGTGCAAGCCTCCTGGTTGTCGAGCTGGAATCTGTGGGATCTGTTCCTCTGCCTGTTGATTGTCGCCACTATCGGCCGCCTGCTCGGCCTCGTCTGGGGGCTCGCGACGGCGGCCACCCTAGCCCTCACCTATCAGGTCGCGGGCGCGCCGGTGTTGGGCTGGGCCGCGCTGGTCGGTAGCCTCGCGCTGCTGCGCGAACTGCCCGCGGGCGGTCTGCGCCAATGGACGCGGACCTTCGCGATGCTGGCGCTGATCACGGTCGCAACAATCATCCTTGCCTTTGCGGTGCAGCAAGCCCGCCGCGGCCTCTATCCGCAGCTTGAGCAGGAGCGCGCGATCAACGCCGCGTACTATGACGCGGTCAGTTCCGGGGCAATGGCGCTAGCCACCGCACCCGCCGAATTTGCCGCCGACAGTGCGCAGACAATGGCAAAAAGCGAACTCAAACGGCAAAGCAATATTGTCACTGAACCAACTCCCCGCTACCGACCCAGCGACAATGTGCAAACCGGCCCCGGCGAACCCAGTTGGCACTGGCGTGAAGTGCGCCTGACCTGGAACGGGCCGGTCGCGGCGGATGCACCGCTCACCCTCTACCTGTCGCCACCCTGGCTGACCCGACTGCTCAGCGTGCTGCAAATTGCCCTGGTCGGAGTGCTGTTCGTCGCCCTGGCGCGCGCCCTGTTGCCCGCCATCAAAATCGACAAGTCCGCCAATGGCGGACACAGCGGCACGCCCATCGCCGTAGCCGGGTTACTGCCCTTCGCTGTCGCAATGGTTCTGGTCAGCGCATCGGGCCTGCTGTGGAGTCCGCACAGCCGCGCCGAGGAATTTCCGCCACAGCCGTTACTCGACGAACTGCGCGACCACCTGCTGCAAGCCCCCAAATGCGCGCCGGACTGCGCCGCGCTGGAACAGGTCCGCGTCGAACTCGTTGACGACCAGTTGCGGCTGTACCTGCGCGCCGCCGCCGGTGCCGAGGTGGCATTTCCGTTGCCCTTGCACACGAGCTGGCGGCCACTCAGTGTGCTGCGCGATGGCATGCCGACGACCCTTGCCCGTGACGGCGGCCAACTCTGGGTAGAACTGCCGGCGGGCAGCCACGACCTGGTGCTGGTGGGCACCGCCGAGGGCGACGCCATCGCGTTGCCGTTCCCGCTACCGCCACACAATCTGACCGTGACCGCGCCGGACTGGGAGGTTCAGGGTCTCGCCGATGGCCAGATCGTCGGCCAGAGCCTGCAACTGCAACGGCGCCTGCGCGGTGACACTGCTAACCAGTTGCTGCCGACGCCGATCAAGGCCTTCGTGCGGGTCGAACGCCGATTCGATCTGGATCTCGACTGGCAGCTCATCACGACAGTAACCCGCGTCGCCCCCGCGAGTGGCGCGATCAGCCTGCGCATCCCACTGCTGGCCGGGGAGGCCGTGGTCAGCGAGGGCCTGACAGTGGCGGGCCGTGAGGTTGTCGTCGCGATGAACACACAGCAGGCTCAGTACCAGTGGCGCTCGGTGATGGCACCGCAAGACGCTGTCACGCTGAGCGCGCCCACCACCGATCAGTGGGTGGAAGAGTGGCGGATCAACCCGTCGCCACGCTGGCATCTCGCTGGGCTCAGCCTGCCGCCAATTCCGCGCTGACGCGGGTGTGGCGGCCTTGGCCCGGCGAGAGTCTGACGCTCAGCGCGGTCAAGCCCGAGCCGGTGCCGGGCCCGACCACCACCGTTGAACGCGCGACGCTCGATTACCAGCCCGGCACCAGTGGCGCTGCGCTCGCGCTGGGCCTGCAAATTCTCACCAGCCTCGGCGGCGACTACGCCATCCAGCTACCGCCATCGGCGCGATTGCTACGCCTGAGTATCGATGGCGTCGAGCAAACCCGGCCGGCAGACAGCGACGGCGCCGTGGTGATCCCGTTGTACCCCGGCTTGCAGAGTGTCGATCTTCAGTCCGAGCTACCGGCCGGCGTCGGCTTGCGAACACGCACGCCAGCCATCGCACTGGCGACGGCGGCAAACAACATCGAACTCCGCCTGGCATTGCCCCAATCGCGCTGGCCGCTATTCACGCGCGGCCCCGCTATCGGCCCAGCCATGTTCTACTGGGGCGTGCTGGTGGTGATCATCGGCGTCGCCATTGGCCTGGGCATCGCCGTCAGGCGCACGGGACTGTCGATCCCCGTCAACACCGGGCAGTGGCTGTTGCTCGCCATCGGCATGAGCACGGTCAACAGTGTCGGCAGTGTCGCGGTGGTGCTCTGGTTCTTCGCGATGGAAGCCCGCCGGCGACAGGTGCCGGCGCGCGGGTTCAATCTGATTCAGCTCGGGTTGATCGCGCTCTCGATTCTTGCCGCCACCAGTTTGCTGTACACGATTCCGCAGAGCCTGCTGGCGGCGCCAGACATGCAGGTCACCGGCAACGGCTCCAGCAACTATTTCTATCAGTGGTATCAGGATCACAGCGGCGCGGACCTGCCGCAGGGCGAGGTGCGGAGTGTGCCGCTCTGGGTGTATCGGATCGCGATGCTGCTGTGGTCGCTGTGGCTCGCCTTCGCACTGATTCGCTGGATGCGCTGGGGTTGGCGCTGCTTTGCCAGCGGCAAGCTGTGGGACAGCAAGCCGGTGAAGAAGGCACCGCCGGTGGCGGGCAGTTCGACGGCGCCAGAGCCTCAGCCGGAGTCGCGGTGACACGGTGAATTTCTCTCGCCATGCGCCAGCGGGTCACCGCGGCTGGGCGATCCTTTGCGGCCGTTAGATCCGCTTCCGGTAGAGCGGCGGAATCGCCAACTCGTAGGTCACCCCTTTACCTCGCTTGCGGATGCCGACACCAAGGTTAGGACCGCGCTGAGAGCTGAAATAGAGACGGCTACCATCCGGCGAGAATGCCGGCCCGGTGATTTCGGAGCTGCTGCCGAGGGTAACCTTGATCAACACTTTCGCCGGCTGATTGGGCACGACGACCATCAGGCGCATCGCATCGCCGTCCTCGCCCACCAGAATATCGCCAGCGGGACTGACGACGACGCTGTCCACTTGGTCGAACGGCGGGTCGATCGCGCTGTTGTCGAACACACTTTCGATCAGCTCATTGTCAACATCGTAGGCGAACAGACGGTTGTCCCCCTTGGAGGCGAAAAACAGCAGCGCGCGCGTCGGCCGGCTGCCGCCTGGCGGCACGCGCCGCGCCTCGGTCGGCAGCTCGTAGAGCCAAATCCCTTCGCCACCTTTGAACAGGGTTCCCGGCACCGGGCTGCCGGTGCTGGCAAGCGTGGCGCGTACACTGCTCTGGCACAGCTCGGGCGTCCCGACATCGGCCCAGCTGACGCGATGCGGCAGGCGCAACGCCGCGTCCTCGACGGCATAGCCGCCGTCTTCATAGCCGACGATAGTCATCGCCTGCAAGCGGCCCGATTCCAACTTCAGCCGCGGCCGGCCACGGCTGTCGAGGATCAGATCGCTCGGGTCGGCGACAAAACGATAAAGTCGCCCGTCGCCACAGTCCTCGGTCATGAATACCGTCCGCGTCGCCAGATCAACGCCCACCGCCTCGTGCGCGAACCGGCCGAGCGCGGGCTTGGCCTGTGCCTGGTCGGGTGTGCCGAAAGGATTGCATTCGTAGACGATACCGTCTTCGGTCTCCTCGCAGGACAGCCAGGTCTGCCACGGCGTACAACCGCCCGCGCAATTTCGGCGGGTGTCGTCGAGGATGCGGTAGCTATCGATGATGTTGCCGCTCGCATCGAAACGGAGCGTGCCGGCGCCGCCTCTGGAAGCGGACTCGCTGTTGGACACATAGACCCAGCCGCCATCGTCCGCGGCAAAACAGGCGCCGCCATCAGGCGCGGTGTGCCAGTGATAACCCGTCAGGCTCAGCGGATCGAGCCAACCAGTGACCGGGTTGGTCAGGTAGCGCGCCACCGCGCGCAGCGCGAAACCTTGCGGAACCATCACGCCATCGACGCCGCTGTCGACCAGCGTACCGACGCCGGCCAACGGCCCCGGCGCGACCGCAAACTCCCGGCCGCTGCCCGGCCGCTGCCCGGCCAGTTGGGCGAGGCCATAAGCCACGTCGGCATGCTGGCAGCACCCGCGGTTAGAAATACGCGGCGCAGGAACTCGCGGCGGCTGAGCAAACCGCTCGCGGTAGCAATAACTGTTGACGACATGAAGGAAGTCTCTTCGAAATGGGCGGGTCGCGGACTTCCGGATCGTTGGGGCAGGATCGGTGGGATAGTAACAGATGCTAAGGATGCTCGGCCAAGATGACCGCGAAACGTCATCTGCATAATGGTTTGATGACAGCTCAGCAGTGGATCGTCAATCACAAGCCGGCAATACCCGTGGCAAACCCGCAAAGCGGGTGGCCGGTAAAGCCTGTCAGCACAAAAGGGAATGGTGCCGCCCCGGCTCCGCAGGTTGCGCGCCGGGCAAGTGCACGGCAGGATTGGCCTGCGCGCAGTGCGCGGTTATGCTGCTCCCCGAAGCAGCGGCAACCGACACCGCGCGAACACCGGTGTGCAGGCCACCGCACACAGCGCCACGCATAACACCACACATAACACCACACACAGCGCCGCGCCGCGCCGGCGCGATTCAGGATAACTCTATGACTGACGAAGCCCGCATCGCTCTGCTCATCGATGCCGACAACTGTCCGGCCGCCAAGATCGAGGTCATCCTCGACGAGCTGGCCAAATACGGCGTGCCCAATGTGCGCCGCGCCTACGGCAACTGGAAGAACAACAACCTCAAGGGCTGGGAAGAGGTGCTGCACGATTACGCCATCCAGCCGATCCAGCAATTCGCCTACACCAAGGGCAAGAACGCCACCGACAGCGCGATGATCATCGATGCGATGGACCTGCTCTACACCCAGAAGCTGGATGCCTTCTGCCTGGCCTCCTCCGACTCGGACTTCACCCCGCTGGTCATGCGCATCCGCGCCAACGGGCTCAAGGTCTACGGCTTTGGCGAAAAGAAAACACCGATGCCCTTTGTCAACGCCTGCTCCCGGTTTCTCTATCTGGAAACTCTGGGCACCCCCTCCCCAGCCAGCGAAGAAGCCGCCGCGAGCCAGCAGAAAAAATCCGTCAAGGAACTCAGGTGCGACGCCAAGCTGACCAGCTTGCTGCGCAATGCCGTCGATGCCTGTGTGCGCGAGGACGGCTGGTCGAGCCTGGGCCTGGTCGGTTCGCACATCTCCAACCAGGCGTCCTTCGATTCGCGCAACTATGGCTACAAGAAACTCGGCGACCTGATCGAGGCAACCGGCCTGTTCGATTTCGAGCGTCGCGGTAGCCACCTCTATCTGCGCGACAAGCGGGCGGCGAAAAAAGTGACGGACTAGCATTCAATCCGCCAGCTAACCTCAATTTATCTCGTGACCCGCGAAGGAGGATCACATGTCAAGCACCGATGAGAACAACCACCAGCGCCCGGCAAACCCGGCCGCGGCAACGGGCGAGACCATCACCTGTGCTTCGCCACCCTGCCTGCTCGGCGAACTCGACCCGGTCTGGCAGGGCGGCATGGATCGCGACGAACTGCTGAGCCTGCTCAACACCTTGCTCGAAGCCGAGCGCGCCGGCGCCCGCGGCCTGACCACCATGGCCGGCGAAGTCGAAGGAGAGTTGCAGCAGGAACTGAAGACCCTCGCCCTCGACGAAGCGCGCTGGTGCGCGATGCTGAGCTCACACATCAAACGTCTGGGCGGCACGCCGACCACCGTCACCAGCAGCTTCCTGGAGAAGCTGCTGGCCAAGCCAACGCTGGCAGCGCGCCTGAGCCTGCTCGACCGCGGCCAAAGCTGGGTCGTCAGCAAGCTGGACGAGTCGCTGCCCCGTATCTTCGATGCCGCTCTCCAGCGGGAGCTGATCGAAATGCGCGATGGCCACCGCGACAATATTGCCAGTGCGGCGAAGCTGGCGCCGGCGCCTTGATGGCAGCCATGGAGGCGGCGGCAATGCTGACGATGTGGCGTCCGCGGATGTCCGCCGTTGCCTCGGCATCCATGGTTACTGCGTATTTTTAACTTGATGCCACACGCGAACCAGAACGGCTTTCAAAGCGCATCGAAGGCCGGTTTTGCCAAATGTGGGTCAACCAGAAACTCAAAGGCAAACCGTCACGCGCAGGAAGGTAGCCGGTATAGAAGTGCTGCCATCAGTGCTTTTGTTCTGTGCCTTCGCCAGATCCAAAAGCTGACTGTGGAGTTCCTCCACTTGCCCATTCTTCTCAGCCGCTTCGAACGCGTTCATGGTTGGGCCATAGAATCGTCTAAATAATTCGATGACATGTGCCGGCCCCTGGTCAGGCGAGATAAAGCGAAACTCGTCCTTGACCATGGCTATTTTCTCCCTGGGCACTCCGGCCTGACCGAAACGCTCGATGATGTGAGCATCCACACCCCAAGTCATTGGACTGATAAAGCCTTCCGGCGGTGGCGGCGTAAACGCCGAACTGATCTTCAGCAGTTGCGACACGAATGATGTTGGGTCGTTGGGAATCCAGTTGCCCATCACAACACGGCCGCCCGGTTTGGTAACCCGGACCATCTCCTTGGCGACATCGAACGGCTTGGGCGCAAACATGGCGCCAAATACCGAGAGCGTCAAGTCAAACGAATGGTCGCCGACTCCCTGCAAGTCGCAGGCATCACCCTCCTGAAATGTCAGTCGGTTGAGGCCCAACTCTGTGGCTCGTTTGTTCCCGGCGTCCACCAGATTTTTGGCGATGTCGATGCCGACAACCTCAGCCCCCAACCGAGCTAAAGGCACCGCCGTAGTGCCGTCTCCGCAGCCGAGGTCCAAAGCCCGCAGCGGCATCGTCACCCCCAGCGAGTTAACGAGCGCTTCTCCGGATTGACGCATAAGCGCGGCAATCTCGGTAAAGTCGCCTTTCTCCCACAGCGCTTTGTTTGGATTCACGATAGCTTCCTCCTGTTATGGTACATGCGCTGATCGCGCTTTTTGAGACGCCTGAATTCGTCTACCTCCCTGGTTTTAGCGTCGTCGGGCGCCGCTTCTTCGTCTTGGTTCCGGGATTCTCCTCGTTAGCAACGGCCACGGAAATATTTAGCAATCGGGTGAAGCGCTCATAACCACACCCAACCCCACAGGCGGAGGAGTGACCATCGGCCTGCCCAGCACCCTGCTGGTGATCATGGCCACTTTGGGTACTGCCGTGCTCGGGGCAATAGACTCCTTCCACAAAAACACCCAAATGGTGCGACCCTGGCACGGTGGTGTCCTTTATATGCATGTGCATCGGTCCCTCGTGATGACTCACTATTTTCACTTCTTCGTCGCGGATGCGCGCAAGTTTCGGGTTTTTCTTTTCCAGTGTGGCGAGTAGCTTAGCGGGATCGAAGCGCAGGGATATCGAGCCGTCGAGCAACGCCTCCTTGGGAACGTCCACCAGCTTTACCTGCGATACTAGAGTGGCAATGTCCTGGGTCGGTGCCACCAGGCGGGCGAATGCACGACTACTGACAACATTGCCGATAAGCACATCGCTGCCGATCGTCACCTCCCATCCAGGGTCGGCAACCGAGAGATCCGCCTTTGACAGTAGTTCCACCCGCAGGCGAGTGCGAGCGTAGACATTCATCACGACCGAACAGGCATCCTTCGAATCGTTGTTGGTACTTCCCGGACGAACATCCAGTTGGTGTCGCGATTTGGTCGCTACCGAGCGTGCCGCCAGTCGCTTCTCCGCTGGCTGCAATAGTCTGGCGAAGCGCGCGCCGCGCACCGGTCCAGCCGCCACGGGGAACATCAGTTCTCCGATGTCGGCCATCACCATGGCCGACATGTCCCTGGCTCGGTAAGCAATCATCAGCGTCCAGGTACCCACCCAGCAGGGCGCATCGGCGCTGTCGCGTTGCAGCATCAGCGACAAGCGGCCATCGCTACGGGTGGCCGTGACGTGCGGCATGCAACCACCGTGCGGCATGCCGCCACCGTGCGCTTGGTGGATCCCATCGGAGTACACCGCGGTCCCGTCCGGCCCGATCAACTGGTACGACCAGCTGGGATCGTCGAAATCCATGCCTTGGGCCGTGAGGAAGAAACTGTCGTCGGCGGAGGTGGCGCTAAACTCCATGTGCGTGTGCTCGCCGGCGAAGAGCTCCATCACCGGATCAAACACCGTGGTGAATCCGATCGCCCGCGCCAGAGCGTTGGAATAGAACTTGTCTATCGTCCCCGCATTCTCGCCATGAAAGACCTGCGTAAAACCCAGTGATCGTCCCTTCGCCACGATACTATTCAGTGTCGGATAGTCCACATCGGCGGGTGTGCCGAACCCCATCGCAAACACGCCAGTGTTCGCGAAAGCACCGTCGGCAATCGACGCCATGGGTGAACCCGATGTCAGCATGCCGTCGGTGAGCATCGCCAAATAGCGCTGCTCATCGGCCGGAATCCAGCCGAAGGGAGGCTCGACGAGCGTGTCTTCAATGTCCTGCAGCGCGTCGGCCAACGGCGTGCCGCCAGCGGCCGTCATGGAGGCGATGGAACTGTCGAAAGTCCCTTTGCTGTAGGCGGTCCCGTTCTTCACCAAGCCATAGGGTGTGCCGGGGAAGACCGCGGCGAAGTCGTTGCCGGCTCCGGTGCTGCGAAAGGTCTTGATCCCGGCCGTCACGTAGATGGCAGCGCTGCTCTGAACGGTCTCGCAGTCTTGCAGAAACGCCGAGACGCCGCGTTTAGCCGCTTCCCACTTGGTCACGGTCCCGGAGCCCGTGATCGGATCTGGGGTCAGCCCGTTCATGCTGCCGGTGCGATCCAAGCCGACGCCGATCACCGCCAGTGTGTCATAGGTGTAACCCAGGGCACGGTGGTCGAGCGTGTCGACATTGTGTTGGGCACCGAGTGCCGAGAAGTCGGGCATCACAATGGCCCCGAACGAGAGATTGCTGCTGTAGCCAGCCGCCCCGCCCATCCACGGGTACATGATGTCGTTAGGTCCATGTTGCGAACTGGCACCCGCAGCAGGGTACAGGGTGGCGTGGCCGTCCATCTGCCACATGGCCCACAGGCGGTCAATGTTGCAGTGATGCAGGTAGAAAAAAGGATCAAACGGCGAGCCGGTGAGCGCAGCCATGTGCTCGCTGGCGCCAGACCCGAACCATCCGTGAATACCATTGTGCATTTGATTGCCGGAAACCAAGCCGCTTCCGCTTTCGAGTGTGTTCTGAAAACTTGAGTAGGTAGTTCGCGCCAGCGTGGCTTGCAAATCCGGAACCGCTGGCAATAAGCCGGGTGCCTTCAGGTTCCGTTTCAGCGGTCCGGTGAACGCTCCGAATCCATTGGCCAGGTTCCAGCCACTCAACCCAGCGGGCCACCAAGCTGGCGCTGGGGTGGGATTGCCCGGAGTACCCGGTGCATTGGGGGCGAAGTACCCGCTGCTGACGATGTTGGAGCCGCCCGTTCCATCAGGGCCGAGAAACGTGTCGGTCATCAGCGTGGCGGCATCGGTCCAGTCCCAGTACGGCAGCATCAACCCCGTACCCGGAACATAGCTCTGCAGTTGCAGCTCGAACCGGTAGAGGAAGTAGCGATGCCAGCTCAAGAAGCTGTACGCTCCAAGGCCGCCATGTCCGAAGTTCACGTTGGACGCGCCCGGTGCGTTCGCGTTCTGGATCATGCGGTGGATTGCGACCGCTTCATCCCATCTGCTGTAACGGTTCGCCGCCGGCGCACCCGGGTTGACAATGTCAGCCTTCATCAGCACGCAGGCCTTGACGAAGTTTTCTCGCTCAGTGGCGGTGAGGAACTTGGCGTTCTTGCGGATTCCCATCTCGCGTCTCCTTATTGATACGAGCTAGTTGTGACCAGAAAACCCTGAAGCTCCTGATCGTCGGAATGGCTCAGGTTCATCGCAACCTCAGGAGCAGACCTCGATTGTTATGACACCTTATCGGCGTCTGTTTTGCGGATGTCCATTGAATATAGGCAAGATAAGGGCGGGAAAAGTCACGTATCGGTAACCGATTGAGAAAAAA
>JBPPNE010000163.1:0-6596 GCA_051306415.1 Porticoccaceae bacterium | reverse complement strand
CTCCATCAAAAGCTACATCGATTTCTACAACACCAAGCGATTACACTCAGCACTCGGCTACCGATCTCCCATCGAGTTTGAAGCCCAATGCGCATAACCAATGGGTGTCCACTTTTGCGTAGGAAGTCTCCCGAGCAGAAAATTTTCTGACCATTTTCGGGGGGCTTTGAGCAATCCTAATGTACTGATTGTTGAGTGGATAAGTACTTCTGGGAAGGTCATTTTTTAATCCTTCAGCTCATGTTTCCGTGGATTTTTCTAGTCTTGTCAGCCGTCGATATCTTTCGAATGAGTGTAGTCATCTCTATCTCTGCCACGCGCATTTCGTGTCGAAACTTCCGGGGTTCCAACGCGAAAATACCGGCCCATTTTGCCCCGGGTTTGTCAATCGGATAGGGGTAGATCTGTTCAGGTGGGATGTTCTTCTTCGCCTCTGCGATCTGTGCAGGCGCCATACCCGGATACAGTTTGTCGTACTTTGATTTCAATCGTTCGAGATCGTGATCAAATTTTGCGTTCTGTGAGCGCGTAAGGATCGCGCCCTTCAAGAACAGCTAATGGCGTGGCGGGCCAGAAACAGTACGACGGTTGCCTCAGGATAGCCAGGTGCGCGTCGAAGACGCTCGAGTCGAGAACACAAGGCGAGCCTTGAGGTAAGCCCGCGAAAATGCAAATAGTTGCTCGGGCGTGGATAGGCTGTTTATTTCCCAGGAACTAAGCATTGTCAGGCGCTCACCTCTTGACGGCTAACTATTACAGAGAAATCAGCGGATGCAGAGATCGCGACGAACCACGCGCCGCCAAGGCCGATCATTCATTTACCGGGTGCTGCACCGTTGGGCGGATTTCCCGCCGCAACAACCACAGCCCTGGCAACATCGGTAGCCAGAGGGTGAAACCACGCAACAGAAAGGTTGCCGTAAAAGCGGCCTCCAGTGGCACGCTCAGCAACGTCAGCATGCTGGTGCAGGCCGCCTCGAAACCGCCGAGGCCGAGTGGGAAGGGGCCGAGGGAGGCGGTGATGGAGCCCACCATGAACGCGGCGATGGCCGCCATGGGCGAAGCGACCTGACCAATGGCCTGGAGGGTCGCCCAGAGCGTCGCACCGTCGAGAACGAAAATCAGTGATTGGAAGACAATGGCGAGACCTATGTGACGAGGGTGCCGGCGGATCAGCGGATAGGCGTCGCCAATGGCTTTCAGGGCAAAAGCTACCGGCCGAGTAGCGGCCAAGCGATGCAGATAGTGTGGCCAGCCGGCGCGGTCGATCCAAAAGATCAAGATGGGTAGGCTGATGGCCATGGCGGCTAGAATCAGCGCCCCAATGATCATCAGTTTTGAAAAGACGTGATATTCCCAGAGGACGAAGAGCGTGAGCAGGTTCATAGCCAGATAAGCCAGGAAGTAGACGATGATCCCGGTCACCAGCGCCGAGATAGCGGCTGTTGCGGCCACCCCCCAGTGCCCAAGCACCTCGACCACCATCAGGTTCCCGCTCAATCCTCCGGTGGGTATGGCCTGATCGGTAAACAGCTTCGCGAGACTCAACGGAATCAGCCGGCCCAACGGCTGGCGGTGGTCGACCAAATCCAGCAGGATGAACCAGACCGCCGCCTCGCTGGCATAGGTGCCGGTTTGCAGCGCCAACGCGACCAGCAGCCATCCCGGCTGCGCGGCGGTCAGGAGCCCGGCGAAATGTTCGATCTCACCCGGGCGGATCACGGCGCCAGTCAAGGCCGCCAACAGCAGTATCGCGATGACCCAGCCCATGAGCGCCATTCGCCCCATGGCTTGCCAGCGTTTACACTGACTCAGCATGGGTGAAGGGGCTGGTCTTGCTGAGTGAGCATTGCGGACTCCTGACTCGGGGGCAAGAATTTGCTCGACAAATCCATCCTTCAGATAGCGTAACACCGCGTTCCAATTGTTATCGCGCTCGGTGAAGGAGGCGCGAGCTCTGACGCCCGCCCAGCCAGCATAAAGGATTTCACCGTAGCCACAGTTCACGCTGAAACCGGTCGCTTGGAAAGCCGGGATTGGGGCTCAAAGGCTATAGAAGTTTATTTCATGCTCGGATCATTGCCTGCGCCTGCCATCAGGTTCCTGTCGCCGATCTGCGGTGAGGAGTAAACCCTGATTGCTGTCATCACCTAATGGTGTCATTTTCATCAGTATCTGAAATATTTGAATAGGTGACAAATAATGATGGTCCCGCTGAAGTGTTACTGGAGCGCGCCCACAACGGAGGTCGTCAAGTCTGTGGATAGCGCTGCCGAGGGCCTGAGCGGCGCGGAGGCCCAGCGCCGGCTGCGGGAGTTCGGACCCAATCGCCTGCGCGAAGGCAACGGTCAGGGAGCGCTGCAGGCGCTCATCAAGCAGTTCGCCAGTCCGTTGGTGCTGATCCTGCTATTCGCCGCCACCGTCTCCCTGGCGATCGGGGAATGGCTGGACGCCTCGATTATCCTGGCCATCGTGGCCGGCAGCGGCCTGCTCGGCTTCGCGCAGGAATACAGCGCCTCGCGGGCGGTGCAGAAATTGCGCCAGCAGGTGTCCATCAAGGCCCGCGTGTTGCGCGATGGCGGACAAATTGAGATTCCGGCCGAGGCGGTGGTGCCGGGCGATGTCGTGCTGCTGGCGGCGGGCAGTCTGATTCCCGCCGACGGCCTGATCCTGGAGGCCAAGGACTGTTTCGTCATTCAGGCCGCACTCACCGGCGAGACCTTCCCTGCCGAGAAGCTACCGGGCGTGGTGGCGATCGATGCCAGCCTGCCGGAGCGGACCAACTGCGCCTTCATGGGCACTTCGGTGCGCAGCGGCACGGCGCGGCTGCTGGTGATCGAAACCGGCGGGCGCACTCAGTTCGGCCAGATCGCCCATCGCCTGAACCTGCGGCCACCGGAAACCGAATTCGAGCGCGGTATCCGCCGCTTCGGCTATCTGCTCACCCAGGTCATGCTGGTGCTGGTGGTGGTAGCGTTCGCCATCAATGTGCTGTTCGAGCGCCCGGTACTGGAGGCGCTGCTGTTTTCGATTGCCCTCGCGGTGGGCTTGTCGCCCGAGTTGTTGCCGGCGGTCATTACCGTCATCCTGGGACGTGGTGCCCGCGCGATGGCGGCCAAGGGCGTCATCGTGCGCCGGCTCAACGCCATCGAAAACCTGGGCAGCATGGATGTGTTCTGCACCGACAAGACCGGCACCCTGACCGAGGGCGCGGTGCGGCTTGAGCGCGCCGTCGATCCAGCGGGTGTCGACGGCCTGCGGGTCGGCAGCCTCGCCTATTTGAACGCTTCCTGGGAGACCGGCATTGCCAATCCGCTCGACCAGGCCATCGTCGCCGGCGGCCCACCGGCGGGGTTCATAGCGCAGGACTGGCGCAAGCTCGACGAGATTCCCTACGATTTTCAGCGCAAGCGTCTCAGTGTGGTCGGGCTGGGGCCGGCGGACGAGCGCCTGCTGATCTGCAAGGGCGCCTTCGCCACCGTGCTGGATGTCTGCACGGGCGTGCGCGATGGCGACCAGGAGCGCCCGCTGGATGAAGCCGCGCGCGGGACTGGAGCAGCGCTTCGCGGCCTGGAGTCAGCAGGGATTCCGGGTGTTGGGGGTGGCCAGCCGGAAGCGGCCCGAACAGCCGGCCTACACGGCGGCGGACGAGGAGGCCTTGACCTTCGAGGGCTTCCTGCTGTTCGCCGATCCACCCAAGGCCGGAGTGCGCGAAACCCTGGACCGGTTGGCCACGATGGGGGTGACGATCAAGGTGATCACCGGCGACAATCGTCTGGTCGCTGTCTATGTGGCGGAGCAGGTGGGCATCCACGCGCCCCGGATATTGACCGGCCAGGAGATCAACCAGCTCAAGGACGAAGCGTTCTGGCACCGGGCCGCCCGCACCGACCTGTTCGTGGAGGTGGATCCCAACCAGAAAGAGCGGATCATCCAGGCCTTGCGCCACGCCGGTCATGTCGTCGGCTACCTGGGGGACGGCATCAACGATGCCCCGGCCCTGTATGCCGCCGATGCCGGCATCTCGGTCGACACGGCGGTGGATGTCGCCAAGGAGGCGGCGGACTTCGTGCTGCTGGGACCGGATCTGGAGGTTTTGCGCCAGGGCATCGAATACGGGCGTACCACCTTTGCCAACACCATCAAATACATCTCCATCACCACCAGCGCCAATTTCGGCAACATGCTGAGCATGGCCTTCGCCTCCCTGTTCCTGCCGTTCCTGCCGTTGCTGGCCAAGCAGATTCTGCTCAACAACTTTCTCTCCGACATCCCCGCCATCGGCATTGCCACCGATCGGGTGGATCGCGAGGCGGTGGACCGGCCGCATCGCTGGGATATCGCCGCCGTCCGCCGTTTCATGCTCACCTTTGGCCTGATCAGCTCGGTGTTTGACGTGCTGACCTTTGTGATTCTGTTCAGGCTGACCGACGCCTCTCCGCTGCATTTTCGCACCGGCTGGTTTGTCGAATCCCTGCTCACTGAACTGCTGGTGGCGCTGGTCGTGCGCACCAGCCTGCCCTGTCTGCGCAGCCGCCCGGGCAATCTGCTGCTGGGGTTGACGGTGATCCTGGTCGGAGTGACGTTCTGCTTGCCCTACCTGCCGGTGGCCGGCCTGTTTGATCTCACACCATTGCCCGGTACTGTTATCGTGGCCATTGTGGTGATCGTGGGGCTGTATCTGCTCGCTACCGAACTGGCAAAGCACTGGTTCTACCGGCGACTGCCGCGATGAATCCGGGCGTGGAGTGAGGGCGAATGTGTTAGCGGGTAGTCAGAACCAGTCCTTGCGCTTGAAGTACCGCAGCATGATACCGGTGAGAGCGACCATTACCACGATGACGGATGGATAGCCGTAGTAGGCGTTCAGCTCAGGCATTGCGAAAGGGCTCAATCCGGTATTGCCATTGCCGAAGTTCATGCCGTAGATCCCGACGATAAACGTCAACGGTAGAAAAATGGTTGAGATAACGGTCAGTGTTCGCATCACGTCGTTGGTGCGAAAGTTAATGCTGGACAGGTAGATATCCAGAATGCTGGCGGTCATGTCGCGATAGCTTTCGAGCAGCTCCATCAGCTGAATGCTGTGGTCGTAGCAGTCGCGCAGGTAAATCCGCGTGTGGTCGGACAGGGGCAGCGCGTCCTCGCGCAACAGGGCATTGATGATCTCCCGTTGTGGCCACAGTATCCGCCGCAGTATCAGCAGCGAGCGTTTGATGTGGTGAAGTCTTTCGATATCGTCCCGCGATGGCGAGGCGAGAACCTCCTCCTCGAGCTCATCAATCTTTTCACCCAACTGCTCAAGCACTGGAAAGGCTTCGTCAATGATCAGATCGAGCAAGGCGTAGAGCAGGTGATCCGCGCCGAATGTACGCATCGGAGTCGAGTGCGAATGCAGCCGTCGCCGCACCGGCTGAAACGGGTCATGGCCGCCGTTGGCAATGGAAATGACGAAACCGTCACCGTAAAAAATGCTGATCTGGTGGGTTTGCACCTGATCGTCAGCAATGACAGGCAGCGCCGCAACCATGAAGTAGCGTTGATCAAACACGTCCAACTTCGGCCTTTGCCCGGTGTTCTGGACATCTTCAAGGGCTAGTGCGTGCAAGCCAAAGCGGCTGCCCAACTCTTCCAGAACGTTCGCCGACGGCGTGCCCTGGAGGTGAATCCACAGCGTGCTGCCCGGCGTCCGGTAAGGTTCGCAGTCCGCAATCGCGCGAATTTCCAGTTCGCTGCACGTTTCCGCGGTGTAGACCATCAGCAGAATCTGCGCGGCAACCCCCTCCTGCTCTCGCTGGATCAAGGTGCCGGGAGCCGTGCCGGGGGTGTGGTAACGCTTGATGATTTTTTTCATGAATCTGCCTTGGTGGCGATCAGTTGGCGATGCACTACGGTCTTCGCAGTTGCGCGCCAGCTAGGGTAGGGGAGTGCGGTGTCGCCGACAAGGCGCGCGTCTGTTTCTGATCGCATGGATGATGCACATTGGGGATGTCATTCGCCGATAGCGGACACCGGTCTAGCCAAGGTGGTCGGACGTCTCGCGGCGGATGAAGCCCTGCACGGGGCGTTACTGAAGAATGCGTTGGGCAGATCGGGGCCAGCGGCGCTATCGTTTGGAGCTTGAAAATGAAGGTTTAAGCCGACCTAGTGCCAAGTCCCGTTGATAGCTTTACATAGCCGTTTGATCTTGGCGAGGATCGCTTCGGCGGTGGCCGTCCACATGAACGGCCTCGGGTGCGGGTGGTAATGCTTCACGAACGCATCGCTGTTGCGCTTGAGGTCGGTAACCGAGTCGAACGAGCCGCGGCGAATGGCCGGGGTCGGCGATCACAATTTGCCGAGGATGGTGTTTGCAATGGGGCGACCTGCTCCGGCAAGGGCATCACTAGCACCGTGCCGGAGCGTGTGAACCTCAGTTAGCGGATTTTGTCGGTAAATTTCGGTAGCACTTTTTCAGTCAACAGATCCCAGTGGCGCATCATCTTGTTGAGCGGAATGAGCTGCGTGTAAGTTAACAGGAACAGGTATTCCGACGGCAGCTCTTTGCGCAGCTTGTCCAGCTTTCGACACACGGTGTCCGGGCTGCCGGCAATAAT
>JBPPNE010000162.1:0-2169 GCA_051306415.1 Porticoccaceae bacterium | reverse complement strand
GCGGTGTTGATGGAGCAGGCGCCGGTCGGTCTGCTGTTGCGCAATAACTTCATGAACACCTACGCTCATCGCTACGGCCCGGATTTGTATGGCAAGAAGCCGGTTTACCTGTTCGCGGAAAAGAATTTTTTGGCGATTGAGATGACCACGCCGCTGGAGTTGCTGAGCAAGCGGCTGACCGCGGCGATCGACATTTACGTGGACGAATTCGTGCTGCTCGACCAAGGGCTGTTTGCGGGCAGGGGTACGCTGCTCGACCTCTTGAAGGGTGTCACCGAGCAGCAGCTCCAGGTCGCCCGTCACGCCAACCCGCTGACGCTGCTACCTGGCAATGTGCCCATCGCGCAGGCGTTGAATAGTCTGCTGGCGAATGTCTGCGAGTTTGTTGCCGCCTACTGCGATCTCGACAACTTCAAGCCGTTCAACGATTACTACGGCCACGCCCACGGCGATGAGGTGATCCTGCTGCTCAGTGAGGTGTTAAAGCAGCATGTGGTTGAGGGTGATTTTGTCGGCCATATCGGTGGCGACGATTTCATGCTGTTCCTGCGCGGTGCCGATTGGCAGCAGACGTGCGAGCGGATATTGGCGGACTTCGGGCAGCAGGTGGTTTCCAAGTACCGTCTGGAAGATCAACTGCGCGGCCACATTGAGGCGCTCGACCGCAACAACCAGTTGCGCCGATACCCGATCATCAGCCTGTCGATCGGCGCGTTGCAAGTGGTGGCCAGCGATTACCCGCTGAGCCCGGAGCGGATCACCGATGCGGTGTCAAAGGCAAAGGTCAGTGCCAAGCGCGCCTGCGGCAATACACTGGCGATCCAGTCGCTCGTGGCCTCATGAGCGCGGGCCGTTGGTGTCGCCAGGCAGCATAGCGGTGGCAAGGGATTGCGACGCGCTCACTGTGCGGGCTTAGTCGTCGCTGTATCGGGGCGCACGCTTTTCCATGAATGCCGCCGCGCCCTCCTCGATGAAAGGCCCCAGGCACATCACCTGACCGCGATCCTCCAGCGCGATCACGGCCTCCAGGCTACCCGCGTCCTGGGACATATTGAGCCCCTCCTTGGTGAGTCGCAGGCCCAGCGGCGACATCGCTATCATCTCGTCCGCCATCTGCTTGCCGGTCGCTTCGAGCGCGTCTTTGGCCACTACGTCGGAGACCAAACCGATGCGCAGCGCCTTCTGAGCATCGATAAAGCGCCCGCCCATCATCATTTCCGCCGCATTGGAGGCGCCGACGGCGCGCGGCAGAAAGTAGCTGATGCCGACGTCGCAGCCGGTCAAGCCAATCTTGCTCATGGCCACGTTCATCTTTGCGCCTTCGGCGGCGTAGCGCACATCCGAGGCCAGCAGGAAGGCGAGACCCGCGCCGGTGGCGGCGCCGTGAATCAGCGTGATGATCGGTTGTGGGCAGCGACGCATGCGCAGGATGATCTCGGCGACCCGTCGCTGACCGCGGGCGCCGGCAGGAATGGTGGTGGCGAAATCGCCGGCCTCGTTGAGATCCAGTCCGGCGCAAAAATGACGTCCAGCGCCGCGCAATACCACCACGCGCACGCTGTGATCGAAATACAGGCCGCCGAAATAATCGAGGAGTTCATCGGTCATCTGCCGATTGAGGGCATTCAGTTGATCGGGGCGGTTAAGCGTCACCCAGTCCACCCCGTCGCGATGGTCGATGGCGAGCGTTTGGTACGTCCGTGGGCTATGCGCGGTCATGGGGGTCTCCTCCTGTCTGCTGTTGATTTAAGCCGCCGGCGGCGATCGATCGAGAATAGCAATAATGGCCGCGCCTGTCCGGGGACTTTATGGGCACGACGCAACGGGCTCAGCGCGGCTCCCCCAGGGGTTCCTTATTCAGAGCGTCGGTGGCAAAATGGCCTGGCTCGATACGGCTCTGGGAGCGCTGAGCCGATCCACAGTGATAGGGTGGTGTTTAACTTCAGGGAAGGGAATGGCGATGGGAAACACGGAAGGGCGGATACCCTCCCCCTGTGTGCGAAACTGCTGTCTGGATACGGACGACACCTGCCTCGGCTGCTTCCGGTCGCTGCAGGAAATCCTGCGCTGGAGTGCGGCGGACAACCAGGGGCGAACCCTGATCCTGGAGAGTGCGGAAAGACGCCGAGTGGTACGCGCCAAGAAATTGGGCTAGGTCTGGCCGCTGGG
>JBPPNE010000161.1:0-24753 GCA_051306415.1 Porticoccaceae bacterium | reverse complement strand
CCGAAGCCGGTGACCGAACAGGTGATGATGCGTGGGTTGATGGCGCTCAGGCGCTCGTAGTCGATGCCAAGATTGGCGGTGACGCCGACGCTGAAATTGTCGAACACGATGTCGACCTGTTTGACCAGTTCATAAAAGACGTCGCGACCCGCCGCGCTTTTAAGGTCGATCGCAATGCTCTTTTTGTTGCGGTTGAGATTGATGAAATAGGCGCCCATGCCGGCGATGGAGTTTTTTGGATCACCCGCCAGCAGGCGCCGGGTGCGCTCACCCTGGAGGGGTTCAACCTTGATAACCTCGGCGCCCAGATCGGCCAGGGTCAGGGTGCCGAAGGGGCCGGACAACATGTGAGTGAGGTCGAGCAGACGCAGGCCGGCGAGGGGTTTGTTCATGGTTGTCCAGTCGTGCTAGCAGGTGAATGGGCGGGCGGGCATTCTGGCATCAGCCACCAGGATTCGCAAAAAATCCGTCCGCTGCCAAGGCGACGCGCTACTCCCGGTGTCGGCAAGCCCCTACAATGCCGCAACCACCGAACGGAGCAACGGCCATGGGATCCAATTACCTGGTGCGCGGTTTTCAACTGCTGACGAAGCCGGGAGTGCGCGGCTATGTGCTGATTCCGCTGCTGATCAATCTGCTGATCTTCATCGGCATCACCGCCATTGCAATCGAGCAATTCGGCCACTTGCTGGACTGGCTGATGGGCTATCTGCCAGAGTGGCTCGGCTTCATCGCCTGGCTGGTATGGTTGGTGTTCGCGCTGCTGCTCGCGGTGGTGTATGGCTACGGCTTCTCGCTGCTTGGCAATGTGCTCGCTGCGCCATTTTACGGCCTGTTATCCGAGCGGGTGCAGCACCTGCTGGCCGGCAAGGTCGCGGAACAGCCGTTGACCATCAAGATCGCCGGCGAGATCGCCTGGCGCGCGTTTAAACGGGAACTGCGCAAGCTCGGCTATTTCCTGCCCCGCTTCGCCATCGTGCTGGTGGTTTGTCTGGCGCTGTCGTTCGTGCCCGTGGTGAATCTGTTGGTGCCTGTCATCGGCTTCCTGTGGGGCGCCTGGTCGATGTCGCTCCAGTACCTGGATTATCCCGCCGACAATAATCAGATCAGCTTTGATGCGCTGCGCGAGCGCCTGCGCGGGCAGCGATGGCTCGCCTTCGGGTTTGGTGGGCTGGTGCTCTTTGGCGCGTCGCTGCCGCTCGTCAATCTGCTGGTGATGCCGGCCGCGGTGGCCGGAGCGACGGCGCTCTGGATGGAGCGGATGGACAAACCACAAATCGAACCGAACAACTAACGCGTTTCAGGATGCGCTGACGGACGACTCGTGCCCACCGCGATAACTGTCCCCCGAGCGCAGCAATTCTTCCGTCGGCCGCTGACAATCCAGTGTAGTACCCAGCAGAGCCTGGATGGGCTCCAGTAAAAACGCGTCGTCCTCGCAGGCAAAGCTGATTGAAGTCCCCAGCTTGCCGGCGCGGCCGGTGCGGCCAATGCGGTGGACGTAATCCTCCGGCTCTTCTGGCAGCGTGAAGTTGATGACGTGGCTAACGCCATCGATGTGGATACCCCGGCCCGCGACATCGGTCGCCACCAGCACTTTCAACTTGCCCGACTTGAAGTCGTTGAGAGTTTGCACCCGCTTGTTCTGAGCCACTTCGCCGGACAGCAGGCCGACGGCGAAACCGGCCTTCTGCAGGCGCTCCTGCAGGCGCCGGCACTGATCGCGCCGATTGGCGAACACGATGACGCTTTCCGCCTCTTCGCTACGCAGAATGTTGATCAGCAGGCTGTGCTTGTTGCGCACCTCGGTGATATAGACTTTTTGGGTGACGGAATCGGTGGCGACGCGCTCCGGCTCGATTTCCACTTTGACCGCCTTGAATGTCCACTGCTCGGACAGGCTCAGCACTTCTTGGGTGAAGGTTGCGGAAAACAGCAGAGTCTGGCGATGATCCTTGCTCGGCGTGAGGCGAACGATGCGCCGCACCTGGGGAATGAAACCCATGTCGAGCATGCGGTCAGCCTCGTCGATAACCAGCACTTCGACCTGATCCAGGTAGACATCATTGCTACCACAAAAATCGATCAGTCGCCCCGGCGTAGCGACCAGAATGTCGCAGAAATCCTCGTGCAAATGACGCCGCTGCTTGTCGTAGTCCATGCCGCCCACCAACGTGTGCACGGTGAGTCCAGTGTATTTGGTGAGCGCGCGGGCATCCTCGGCGATCTGCATCACCAGTTCCCGCGTCGGTGCCACCACCAGCGCGCGCGCTTCACCGGCGTAGCGGTCTTCCCGAATCGGATTTTTCAGCAGGTCATCAATGATGGTCACCAGAAAGGCCGCCGTCTTGCCGGTGCCGGTCTGGGCTTTGCCGACGACGTCGATGCCTCGCAAGGTGAGCGGCAGGGATCTAGCCTGAATCGGTGAGCAATACTGAAAGTTGAGATCGGCAATCGCGTGCATGATGGCGTCGGGCAGCCCGAGGTCGTGAAACCGAGTTTTACCCACCTCGGGCGGAACCTCAAACTGTGCTGCGGTCCAAACGCCAGCGCCATCACTGTTATCGCGCTCGGCCAAGTTCGCCGAAGCGGATTCCTCATGGCGGGGATCGCTCTGTCGGGGCCGTCTACTGCGCCGACGGCGGCTGGTTTGTTGTTGTGGGGCTTCTTCGGAAGGGTGCTGCCTATCGATCATGCCAGTGCCAGTGTTATGCGACCACCTGAGGGTCGGGAGTAAAATGAATGAGGATTGTAGCACGGCCCCGTTGGCGATCCGCCTGGCTTCCGGGGACTGGCTACTGGTATCCCGGCGGGCTCAGCACTATTGACCCGGCAGGGAGGCGTCGTTGGCATCCACCCCATAGGGCGGGAAAGCGTAGGCTTCGGCCCTAATCTCCGCGATCACCTCCTCGATACTGCGGCCACCAGGGCTGACAGACATCGGCACCAGGGTTTTTTTACCAACCACTTCCTGCACCCTGCCCCAGGCCACATCATAGCCAAGGCTCTGCTCCGCTGCGTCCGGCTCCAGGTAGGGCAGTAGCGCAAGCACTGCGCGGGTGAACAGATTGGTGCTGGCGCCGGACTCGGCAACTGGCTCATAGCTCGTCATCACCACATCGCGACCTAGATGGCCGACCACAAAGGGCTCGTCGATGACGCGCAATGGAATCCCCGCGGTCATCAGTGGAAACAGGATGGCGGCATCCTCCGGGTACAGATGCAGGCAACCGTGACTGGTGCGCATCCCCACCCCCCATGGCCGATTGGTGCCGTGGATATAGATGCCGAGAAAACCAGTCTGAATGGCGAGCATGCCCATGGGGTTATTCGGCCCCGGCGGGAAGTATTCGGGAAACTCGGTCTCGCCTTGCTGAATATGTTCGTCGCGAATGGATTTGGGCACAAACCAGGCCGGGTCCTTGTGCTTGGCGACGATCTTGCTCTGACCCAGCGGGGTGGACTAACCCTCGCGGGCGATACTGATCGGAAAGGTAATGACCTGGGGCGACTGGCCTTTTTCTGGCGCCGGAAAATAAAACAGCCGACGTTGGGAAATGTTGACAACCATACCCCGCCAAGGCTTGGCGGGCAGAACAAATTGTGTCGGCACCACAACCCGGGCACCCAGGCCGGGGGGCCAGATGTTAATGCCCGGATTTGCCCCGGTGATTTCGTGATAACCAACGTCGAAATGGCGGGCGATGTCGAGTAGCGTGTTGTCGTGACTCGGCATCACCACCCGCAGCTCGCCCACGAGGGTGCTGCCGTCGGGCCGAATATCAAAGGTCGCGGCGAGTCCGTCCGGGATCGGCAGCACTGCCAATGTCCACAGCCCGAGAAAACTCCATCCACCAAGCACCTGCTTAAGGTGCCGACACTTTGCTGCTAACCTACCACCACCGCTTAATCCCGCTGGCAAGGCCGCGCAATGAATTGGGCTCACCGAATTTTCCGCGACAATGCCGCGCAACACCGTACTGCGGAACACCACAGCTCGCGTCCCTGGCCCTCCACCTGGATTATCGGGTGGGTGGAATTGTGCACGTTTATCACAGCACCGCGTCAGGTTAACGGCGGCGACCGCGTGTGGTTGCTGATCGACACCCAGACCGCTGTTGCCCAAGTCATGGCGGGGGACAAAACGCTCGCCCGCTATGACAATATCGCCATCGGGCGGCGTGGCGCTGTACCACTGCATCTAGCTGGCGACGACACCACACCCCTCGGCACTTATCACGTCAATGCCATCAGACGCGGCGGCAGTTATCGTCTGTTTATTAATCTCGCCTACCCAACTGTCGGCCACGCAACGCTGGCACTGGCACAGCGGAAAATTACCCGGCCCCACTACCTACAAATTATTGACGCTCATGAATATGGCCGGCTTCCACCCGCAACGACGCCGCTCGGCGGCGCCATCGGCATTCACGGTGTCGGTGGCGGAAGCTTGCGGATTCATCGTCAATTCAACTGGACACACGGCTGCGTAGCACTGGATAACGCCCAGATCGCTGACTTGGCGAACCACCTCAAGATCGGCACTCGAGTTGTCATTCGCTAGTCCTCGGCGACCCGAGCATCAGCATCAACTCTCATCAACTCGGCGCTCGGCTCCGTCCGGGTTCGCGTCAACGAATCGCCATCGCGCTATTTCATCATCGTTTTCTTGAACATGCGCTCAATTTTTTCGTTGACGCTAGTGGCAGTCTGCTCGGCGCTATCGGCCTTGGCCGCCGCCGCTGACTGGGCGCTAGCGGCCGCCGCACTCTGAGCCGCCTGATCGGCGCTCAACTTTGCCGCATCTGCCGTCTGTTGAGCGCGATCCGCACTCACCTGCGCCTTGTCGGCGGCGGCGCGCACTTGCGCCAGTTCGCTATTGGACGCACAGCCGGCCAACCCAGTGGCGGCGATAATAGCGGCCGCGATAATTGTCTTGCGCGTGACGATATCCTCTCCTATCAATGCCGGTAGGGTTATATCTACTCGATCCATCACCGCTCGGGCTCTTGGCCTGGTATCTCGTCGCGATTAATGATCGCATGTAGTATCCCCCAGGGAGTCGTGCATGAACAAGGTCTACTAGTGATCAAGATCAACTAAACTGATGGGGTCTAGCCAGGCGACTGGGCCAAAGGTGTCGATGGTTTGGTGAGCAATAAAATCTTTACAGGGGCACCAATCCGCTTTCTACGCGGCCGGCAAGAGAAGCTATCGCGATGACTGCCGATGAATTCATTCTGACTCACGAGATAAGTATCCGGCTGGGTGCTTTTCTGGGCGCGTTCGCGCTGGTGGCGGTCTGGGAAGTGCTTGCGCCACGGCGCGAGCCCCTGCTTTCACGGGCGCGGCGCTGGCCGCACAACCTTGGCCTCATGATTCTGAATACGCTGACCCTGCGCCTGCTGTTTCCAGTCGCTACCGTCGGCGTGGCGGCCTTCGTGAATCAGCGCGACTGGGGAATTCTCAACTACCTAAACCCACCGGCGGCGATGGCAGTGCTGATTTCGCTGATCGCGCTCGATTTGATCATCTATTGCCAGCATGTGCTGTTTCACGCGGTGCCGGCACTGTGGCGCCTGCACCGCGTCCACCACGCCGATCTCGATTACGACCTCACAACAGGCATTCGCTTTCATCCGCTGGAAATCATGCTGTCCATGCTCATCAAATTTGCCAGCATCGCCGCGCTCGGACCGAGCGTCGCCGCGGTGGTGATCTTCGAGGTGGCACTCAATGCGACCTCCCTGTTCAACCACGGCAACCTCCGCCTGCCAGCGCGTCTTGACTGCGCGCTGCGCTGGCTGGTGGTGACGCCGGATATGCACCGGGTTCACCACTCGGTAGCGGACGACGAGGCCAACAGCAACTTCGGCTTCAATCTGCCCTGGTGGGATCGTTGGCTCGGAACCTATCGCGATCAACCGCGCGGCGGGCACCAGCGCATGATGATCGGGATTCACGATCACCGCGACCCCGCCCAGGTCGCCCGTCTGACTGGCATGCTGGCGCTACCCTTTATCGGTGACGTCACCCGTTACGCCATCAATCGCAGCACCCGGCACGACGACAATACGGAAAAACGCTAGCCGGTTTCGGCGCCGCTGCACCAGCAAAGTTGCCACTCATACTCCCACCATTGAACTGAGCAAAGGTGCGGGCGCGCTGTTAGTGAAAGTCATTACCGGGCACGAGATGAAGGGCTACGAGCACTACATCATCAAACATGTGATTCTCGACCGCAACTATGCGTTTCTTGATGAGCACCTGTTCGACTCGATGCAGGACAAGGCGCCGGTTTCCACCTTTACGCCGCCCGGCTACAGCGGAACACTGTACGCGTTGAGTGTGTGTAACCTGCATGACACTTGGCTCAGCCAGGTCGTGGTATAGCCCCGGCCCGCTTGAATGACGCGCGCGATCAAGGACAAAACAGCTCAGTGTCTAGGAACCTGCCCAACAACGGTAGCGAGCGAAGACAGTTCGCGTTCGGCGGAGCGCTGAAACTGGAACATACAGAGGAGTATATGAGGATATCGAGCACCGCACGGACGCAAATGCCGAGCGCAGTAGTTTTTCTGGCAGGTTCTAGGAGCCTGTCGGACTTAAGCGTCCGTAGCGAGGGAAAGTCCGATTTGAGGCAGATTTTGTGCAAATTTGTGGCGAGTAGTGGGGCTATTCAACAAGAATTTGCACAAAATATAACCAAATTCGGCTTTTCCGCAGTAGGACAGTCTTAAGTCCGACAGACTCCTAGGCATACTCATCGATATGAATCTGGGGGTCGTCGCCATCCTCATCGCCATCATCGTGGCGCGCAGGAGGCTTGGGACGTTTCTCGCGCGAGTGCTGATCGCCACTAGGACGGCGGCTAGGGTGAGCAGGGATTATTGGCGGTAGTCCAACACCATCCACGCCGTTGACGCCCTCGGTCACGGTGACAGCCTCCCCACCGATAGACTCGCCTCCTCCACGGCTAACTCCCGCTGTCCACCAGCGCTGGCTTCTGTGGTGCGATCGCGGGATCACTGCTCGCTTTTGTCTCGCCGCGCAGCCTGTCCACCTCGTCGGCACGCCCAGGTTCGCTCGCGGTGGTCGGATCTGCGAGCACTACCACTACCACCCGGCGATTGGCCGCTCTCCCCGCCACGCTGATATTGTCCGCGATGGGCCGGTACTCACCGTACCCGATGGAGGTCATACGCTGGGGTGCGACACCATAGCCCGCAAACAACCGCACCACCGTCGCCGCCCTACCCGCCGATAACTCCCAGTTGGATGGATAGATCGGTGTACTGATTGGATGATCGTCGGTGAAGCCCTCGACGTGGACAAAATTGGGAAGCGTGGCGAGAACAACACCGAGTTTCTCCAACACCGGCTGTGCGTCCCGCATCAGCTGGCCGCTGCCACTGGCGAACAGAATGCTGGTGTTGATCTCCACGTAGAGCTATAGCTTGCTACGCCGCACCCGCACCTTGCCGGCATGGATCAGGGCCTTGAGCGCCGTCTCTACCTGGTCGGCAATGGCTTCCACCTGCTTGCGGGCGGCGTCGCCCGGCGGCACCTGGACGGCAACTCCGACCGCTGCGCTGCGATCTGTTTCCCGAGGTTTGCGTTCGCCGTTTTCCGACGCTGTGCCGCCCACCCGCATGGGCTCCATATTCGCGACGGTCGGCATCGGCAAACTGAGGGAAATCGGTGTCGGCACCAGCGGTACCGGCGTGTTCATCACCTCCTGCAAAGGCTCCTGGGGGGAGCGCACCATCTTGCCGACCTGGATCGGCGCGAGGGATTTCGCGGGGGTGTGAAAGGCCGCCACCATGGCGTTGGACAGCACCTTGAACTTGCCTTCATTGACCGATGAAATCGAATACATGACCACGAAAAAGGCGAATAGCAGGGTGATGAAATCGGCGTAGGACACCAGCCAGCGCTCATGATTTTCGTGCTCTTCGTGTTTCTTTTTTCGAGCCATTACCGGTGCCCTGAATCGCGCTGGGTGTGCGCGCGCTTCATTTCAGATAACCCTCTAACTTGGTCTCAATATTCCGCGGGTTTTCGCCCTCTGCAATGGGAACGATGCCGTCGATGACCATATCCCGAAAGTGGCTCTGCTGGCCGATGATGGTTTTGAGTTTGTTGCCCATCGCCAGGAAAAACAGGTTGGCAAGACTCACGCCATAGATGGTCGCGACAAAAGCCACAGCGATACCGGGACCGAGAGAGGAGGGATCGGCGAGATTGTTCATCACGTGAATCAATCCCATCACCGCGCCAATGATGCCGATTGTCGGCGAATAGCCACCGAGCCCGTCGAACACCTTGGCCGCGTGGGTGTCGTGGGCCTCCTGGCTCGACAAATCCACTTCAAGAACACGGCGGATCGCCTCCGGCTCGCGACCATCCACTAATAACTAGAGGGCCTTTTTCGCGAAGGCATCGAGCTCACTCTCGGCGGCGTCCTGCAAGCCCAGCAAGCCTTCCTTGCGCGCCATTGGCTCCACTGCAGAATTTTGTCGAGTGCCGCCTTGATTTCCAGCGGTGGCGGCTTGAACACCCAGACGGCAAGTTTGAGTGCATGCAGAAATACTGCCATTTGCGTCTGCACCAGCACCGCGCCGACGGTGCCGCCCATGACGATGATGAACGCCGTCAACTGGAGCAGTGACCCGATATGTCCGCCTTCGAGCGCGTTGCCGCCGAGGATCGCCCCGACGGAAATTGCGATCCCAATCAGGGTCAGAATATCCATAACACCCCGTTCTTTTTCGCCGCTAGATTGCCGCCGATAGGGACGCTATTGCATCCGTCATTGCCTGCTCGCTCGCTCACGACAACTCGCCATTAACGCTGCCAGCTCGCGGGGACTGCGCTGGACAAATTCTGGCGCACCCGCGTCGCAGTGAAACCAGCGCGCACGGGCTCACCCAGAAAATCCCCACCATAGTCAATGAACTCTGGTTCTACTCGATCCAGTCCTTCATCCAGGCCCGCAACCGGGTGAGCGCCTGGCCGTGAATCTGACAGACGCGGGATTCGCCGACGCCGAGCACTTCACCAATCTCCCGCAAGTTCAATTCCTCGTCGTAGTAAAGCGCCATCACCAGCTTTTCCCGCTCTGGCAGGTGATCAATTTTTCCCGCCAGCAGCTGGCGAAACGCATCGTTCTGCAGTTCGTCCTGTGGCCCGCCGTCGCCACCGACGTCAGGAATATCGTCGTCGTCGATACTCACCACCCGGCAGGCGGCCGCATTGCGGGTTGCATCGTAGTAGTCGTCCAGACTCAAACCCAGATGCTCGGCCACTTCGCGCGCGGTAGCCGGCCCCTGCTTGCGATTCTCGACCGCGCGGACACCCTTCGCGAGCTCGCGGGCTTTGCGCTGCACCGAGCGTGGAACCCACTCCTGGCGGCGCAACTCGTCAATCATCGCGCCCCGAATGCGGATGCCAGCATAGGTTTCAAAGCTCGCGCCATGCCCCTCCTGAAAGCCTCGGGTCGCCTCGAGCAGGCCAATCAGGCCGACTTGAATCAAATCGTCGGCATCCACCGAAGCGGGCAATCGCGCGACCATGTGGTAGGCGATCCGTTTGACCAGGAGTAGATGCTCGCTGGCCAGCTCATCCTTTTGCCGTGCCCGATTGCGGGCATAGACAGCAGCGCCGTTCATTACCGGTTCGCCTCATTGGCCGTTTCGTTTTCGATCAGACGCTCGACAAAAAATTCGAGGCGGCCACTCGCGCTGGCGGGCGTCGACCACTTGTCTACTCGCTTGGCCAGCATCTTGATCGCGAGTGCCGATTTGCTGCGTGGATAGGCTTCCACCACTGCGGCCTGACGCTGCACTGCCTTGCGCAGATAATCATCGTGGGGAACCGCACCCAAATACTGGACACTGGCCGCGAGAAACTGTTCGGCGACGCGTGAAATTTTCGCGAACAGCTTTTCGCCCTCGGCGTTGTCACGCACCATGTTGGCGAGAATGTGAATCCGCGTGATGCCGTGATCGCGGCTGAGCACCTTGATCAGCGCGTAGGCGTTGGTGATTGATGAAGGTTCGTCGCAAGCGACCACGACGACGTCTTGCGCGGCGCTGGCGAAACTCATCACGCTATCCGCAATGCCCGCAGCGGTGTCCACAATCAGCACATCGACGGGAAAACTCAATTGGCTAAAGGCGCGGATCAGACCGCCGTGCTCGGCGCTCGTCAGCTCCGCCATCCGCGCAACCCCGGAGGACGCCGGAATGATGCGGATCCCCAGCGGACCCTCAATGATAATCTCCTCGATGCTGCGCTCGCCCGAAATGACATGACGCAAATCGTAGCGCGGGTGTAGACCGAGCAGGATATCGACATTGGCGAGCCCGAGGTCAGCGTCCAACAGCAAAACTTTTTTGCCCTCAGCGGCAAGCGCCACCGCGAGATTGATTGAGATATTGGTCTTGCCGACGCCGCCCTTGCCACTAGCCACGGCAATCACTCTCGCCGAAGTCCTCGCCCCCTGCGGCACTGCTACCTCTGCTTGATTAACCATTGCTGCTCCCGGCTCCGATTAGGGGTGCGGGCCGGGTTTGATCCCAACCAAACGGTTCCATCAGACTGCGCGCTGTATCGTCCACATCCGCGTCTGGCGGACCTTGTTCGACAAAAAGCAAGAACTATGCCGCTAGCGAAAAGTCTTTGATTTCAACCGATTGATGAGATGGCGTCAGCGCGGTCGTCAAATTTCCGACGTGGTTGCGGCGCGGCTGATGTCAAATTTCCGCATCTTTTCCACCAGCGTCGTGCGCTGAAGCTTAAGCAACTTGGCGGCCCTGGCGACGACCCAATCGCTGTTGTTCAGCGCCTCACGGATCAGATCCGCTTCGAGATTTTCCAAATAGGCGCGCAGATCCAGGCCATCACGGGGCAGCGGCTGGGCAACCCCCCGCAGCAACATGGCGTTATCTGCGCCCCGCGCGACGCTCACCTCGGCGTCCGCATCGATCAACTCGGCGACCCAATCGCCGTTACTGCGGTATTTTTCCGGCAAATCCTGCCAGCAAACTGTCTTGCCGGGAAATAAAATGGCCAGCCGCTCAACCAGATTGGCCAGTTCGCGGACATTGCCAGGCCAGGGATACTTGGCCAGCGCCGCCAGCGCACAGGTACTAAAAGCCACCGAGCCACGCATCTCCTTCTCCAGGCGTTCAACAAACTGGCTAACCAGCGCCGGGATATCCTCATGGCGATCCCGCAATGATGGCAATTCGATCGGAAATACATTGAGCCGGTAGAACAGATCAAGGCGAAACCGCCCCTGCTCGACCCACAAGTCCAGATTGCGGTGGGTCGCCGCGAGGATGCGCACATCGGTGGTGATGGTCTTGTTGCTGCCGACCCGCTCGAAACTGCGCTCCTGCAGTACTCGCAACAACTTGACTTGCATGTCGAGGGACATGTCGCCGATCTCATCGAGAAAGAGAGTGCCGCCTTCCGCCATTTCGAAGCGACCCTGGCGCGTCGAAATGGCGCCAGTAAAGGCGCCCTTTTCGTGCCCGAACAACTCGGATTCCAGCAACTCGGAGGGAATGGCGCCGCAGTTCACCGGCACAAAAGGCTTGTCGCGGCGCGGCGAATTGTAGTGGACATTGCGCGCGACCACTTCCTTGCCGGTGCCAGAATCGCCGAGCAACAACACGGTGGCGTCGCTGCCACACACCTGCGAGATCAGCTGGCGAACCCAGGTGATGCGGCGGCTCTGCCCGACCAGCCCGTAACTCAGATCCGCGCCCATGGGGTTGCGGCGGGCACGCACCGCATACGCCGCCTTCGCCTGCGCCAGCAGGTTGGTGAGCGCGGCGTGGCGCAACGGGTAGTCGAGAACACCGAGAACCTGCTGCTCGAAACGCAGCGCGACGGGATCCGAACCACCGGGTTTGCGTAACAGGATAATCGGCAAGCGGGCGTCAAACTCGCGGACGGAATCCATGGCGGCGGACCAGCGACCACGATCCCCACCGCAAACCACGGCTAACGGCGTGTCGGCGGGATTCATTGCCGCCAGCCATTGATCGGGGTAAACACAGGAAATAATTGAATAGCCAAGAAATTCAACCACCGTCTGCAAATCTTTGATGGTGGAGCTGTCATCATCAATGATCAGAATGGGGGCATCGTGAACCGACATTGATGAAATTCCTAGGCCAAAACCTGCGGTTGCGCTGAATACCTAATCAATAAACCGTCGCTAATACAGCGGGCGCTGGCTACCGTTTAGGTCGCGTTATTGTTGGCCATTCCGCGCCGATTCCGCTACGGGCCAATCAACCGTCTGGAATCCTTGGTCTTTGAGCCTGCGGGCAACAAGCGCCTTATGCTCACGCATCGATCCGCATTCTGTGGAGACCCACCAGGACTGTCAAGCAATTGACGCGAGCGCTCCCGGCAACCCGTCAAATCGATAGCCGAAAGACGCGCCGAGCGACCGCGCCTCGGTCCTCGGCAAGCTGATCGCCCACCCCCCACACCGCAAGCAACGTTATTACCGCGAGCCGGGTGGAAAAGATCATTCGCCGCAGTTAATAGCCTCCTTCTAGGAGCCTGTCGGACTTATAGGAGCCTGTCGGACTTAAGCGTCCGTAGCGAGGGAAAGTCCGATTTGAGGTAGATTTTGTGCAAATTTGCGGCGAATAGTGGGGCTATTCAACAAGAATTTGCACAAAATATAACCAAATTCGGCTTTTCCGCAGTAGGACAGTCTTAAGTCCGACAGGCTCCTAGCGCGGAGCGCGGATATCGATGACCAGAGCCGGCGAAGCGCTCCCCGACAGAACTGGATATGCAGGCATGTAATGAGCACTTTTCTGGCAGAATCTCCTACAATTTAATGTGCACCTACCGATAAGAGTCACTGAACCATTGGCAAATTGTGGGAACCCAACCTGAGCACTGACATAAAGCGCCCCCGATCCCAGCTGCCGCCCGTTGCGGAAGTAACGCAACGAAAGCGCGCTCCCACCGTCCTACCCACCCAGCTGGCGCGGAGAGTTGTCGTGAGATCAGAAATATTGCCTGCCCACGAAGCAGCCGAGCGACCATTGAAAATGAAAAAATCGCCCAAGAAAACCAAATCCATCGATCCACAGCGAATAGCGAACGTCCGCACGAAGCTGACAAACGGCACCTACCAAATCGACGCCGACCGCATCGCCAGGCGCCTGCTTGACCTCGAAAAACACTTATTCTGATCATGGTCGAACCCGACTCCAAGCTGGCCGCCCGGCTTCCCGAGATTCTCCGGGAGGCGTCGAGGCTGCCGACGCAGCCATGCGGCATCGCGCGCCGGCTTGTCCAGAACCTATCAGGCCAGGGTGTGAGTCCGCGCTGAATGCGATCGGCACGGCAAATCGTCTCCGTTATCGAGTGCGTCTGGTGGGGTTTTCGACCAGAGAATCGGCCGATCACGCGGCAAACCGCATGCAACGGCATCCCGGGCTGACGGGGGTATTGCGCGAAGAGCGATTACCGCCTACCGAGGAAGCCTTCTCGGTGCGAGATAATGCAGCGTAATTAGACGTAGGGACGGCGCGGGTTCATCGGGCAAGAACTCATCGGGCCAGCCCCACATCCCCAATAGCTAGTCCGATTTCCCCCTGGGGGCCGGCGCGGATGGAGCGAAAGGAAAGGGCATCACATTGCTACCCTTGACTTCGGTAATCTTGCAAGCGCCTTCCTTCTCAACTTCGTCGATGCGAATGATGGTATGCATCGGCAGGAAACTGCGCTTGATCGAGGCGAATTCGTTTTTCAACCGCTCTTCCGCTGGATCCACAATCACCTGGGTGCGCTCGCCGAACACGAACTCTTCGACCTCAAGAAAACCCATCAAATCACTCTGATAGACCTGACGAGCATACAGTTCGTAAACTTGGCCCTGATTGTAGAAAATCACTTTGTAGATCGGTTCGCTGGCCATTGGAACAGACTTTGCTCTATAGTTAAAAAAATAGCTGCCCAGAATACCACACTCCGCCACCAAACCCCCAGCGCCCTGCGGCCGGGGTGGGTTTGGTTCGGCGCGAGGGTTATACTGGCGCCCCGACACCACCCCAGCACCCATCGCCATGGATAACACCCGGGTCAAAAGACTGCATGTCGCGACCTACGGCTGCCAGATGAACGAGTACGATTCCGCGCGTATGCGGGATCTGCTTGGCGATAGCCACCAGCTGGTTCCCACCGACGACCCGGCGGAAGCCGACGTCCTCCTGCTCAATACCTGTGCGATCCGCGAAAAAGCTCAGGAAAAAGTCTTCCACCAACTCGGTCGCTGGAAACGTCTTAAAGACAGGAACCCCGATCTCATCATCGGCGTGGGTGGTTGCGTCGCAAGTCAGGAGGGCGCCGCTATCGCCAAGCGGGCGCCCTATGTGGATCTGGTATTTGGCCCCCAGACCTTGCACCGCCTACCGGAAATGATCGACTCCCGTCGCCGGGGCGATGACGTGGTGATCGTCGATGTGAGCTTTCCGGAAATCGAAAAATTCGACAACCTCCCCCGGCCAGAAGCGGAAGGCCCGACCGCCTTTGTGTCAATCATGGAAGGCTGCTCAAAATACTGCACCTTCTGTGTCGTGCCCTACACCCGAGGCGAGGAAATCAGCCGTCCGGTCGCCGCCGTGCTCGCGGAGATCGCCGAACTGACCCCACAGGGCGTGCGCGAAGTCAACCTGCTCGGCCAGAACGTCAACGCTTTTCGCGGGCGGATGCCCAACGGCGTGCTCTGTGACCTGGCTGAGCTGATTACCTATGTCGCCCGCATCGACGGTATCGGCAGGATCCGCTACACCACGTCCCACCCGATAGAGTTCTCCGATGCGTTGATCGCGGTGTACGCCGAAGTGCCCAAGCTGGTCAACCACCTCCACCTGCCCGTGCAAAGCGGTTCCGACCGCATCCTGGCGGCGATGAAACGCGGGCACACGACACTGGAGTACAAGTCAAAAATCCGCAAACTCCGTGCGCTGCGCCCGGACATCAGCATCTCCTCGGATTTTATCATCGGCTTTCCCGGAGAAACCGACGCCGACTTCGCGGCGACCATGAGTCTGATCGAGACCGTAGGTTTTGATACCTCCTTCAGCTTCATCTACAGCCGTAGACCCGGCACCCCAGCGGCTGATTTAGCCGACCATACCCCCGCAAACGTCAAGAAGGAACGCCTGCATATTCTCCAGGCCCGCATTACCCAGCAGGCCATGGCCATCAGCCGCCGGATGGTAGGCAAGCGCGAACCGGTGCTGGTGACCGGAGTGTCACGCAAGGCGGCCGACCAGCTCCAGGGCCGCACCGAAAACAACCGGGTGGTCAATTTCGCCTGTACTGACCTCAGCCTGATCGGTCAGTTTACCAACGTGGCCATCACCCAAGTGCTGCCCAACTCCCTGCGCGGCGAGCTGATCGCATAAAACGAGATGGCGACAAAATTCCGATCCTTTTATTATTTTGATATATGAATTACCCCCCAGGAGGGTTTGCAGCCGATTTCAAACTCGCTATCCTAAGCCCAACTCCCTTAGCCCAAGACTGCCTGATCGATTTGAAAACCACTTCCGCCGCGTACACGGTCACTCTCGAACCCGACGACGCCCGCCGCCTCGCCCGCCTCCGCGGCCAGTTTGACGAACACATCCACCAGATCGAAAAACGCCTCGGCATCGAAATCCACAGCCGTGGCAATATCTTTGCCCTCTACGGTGACTCTGCGCGTGCCCGCGCCGCCTCTGAGTTGCTGCTCAATCTCTACCGCGCCACCTGCAACACGGGGGATTTGACCCCGGATGAAGTACATTTGTTTTTGCAACAATCCGACATGGAGCTGCGCATGGAAACCCCCAACGCCACCCCGCCCGCCGACAATGTCATGAACTTCAGCCTGATCCGCACCAAGAAGGGCAACATAGCACCGAGGGGGCTCAACCAGCAGCTCTACGTGCGCGCCATCCAGACTCACGACATCAATTTCGGCGTCGGTCCAGCGGGTACGGGCAAGACCTACCTGGCGGTTGCCTGCGCGGTGGAGGCCTATCTGCGCAACGAGGTGGAACGCATCGTGCTCGTGCGCCCAGCGGTGGAAGCGGGGGAAAAGCTCGGCTTCCTGCCCGGTGACCTCGCCCAAAAAGTGGACCCCTACCTGCGCCCGCTCTACGATGCCCTCTACGAAATGCTTGGCGCGGAAACGGTAGGCAAGTTGATCGAGCGCGGGGTTATCGAAGTCGCGCCGCTCGCCTACATGCGCGGGAGAACGCTCAACAACGCATTCATCATCCTCGACGAGAGTCAGAACACGACCCGGGAGCAGATGAAAATGTTTCTGACCCGAATCGGTTTTGGTGCCACCGCGGTGATTACCGGCGACACCACCCAGATCGACCTGCCCCATGGCACCCGCTCGGGGCTGATCCATGCCGGCGAAGTACTCGCCGGGCTAGACGACATTTCCTTCACCTATTTTCAGTCCAAAGATGTGGTTCGCCATCCGCTGGTCCAGTTGATTGTGGAGGCCTACGAGGCCCATGAAAATGTCCGCGGCCCGTCAACGGACACGCGATCTCCCAGCTAGGTCATGCGCCTCGCCGCCGCTATCGAAAACGTCTCCGGGGAGGACGGCATACCCGGCCCGGCACTGATGCGCCGCTGGCTAAGGGCGGCACTCTCACCTCGGCGCGAAGCGGCTGAGCTCAGCGTCCGCATCGTCGACGAAGCCGAAAGCGCCGCGTTGAATGCCCGCTACCGCCATCGATCCGGTCCCACCAACGTCCTCTCATTCCCTGCGGATCTGCCCGACGACATCCCCCTGCCCCTGCTGGGCGACCTGGTAATCTGCGCGCCCATAGTCATTCGTGAAGCCCGCGAACAGCATAAGGCGCCAAATGCCCATTGGGCACACATGCTGGTTCACGGAGCGCTGCATCTTATTGGCTACGACCATATCGATGACAGCGACGCCGAGGTGATGGAGGCGCTGGAGACCGAGATTCTGGTAGCGATGGCATTCCCGCCTCCCTATACTGCGGCGGGCAAGGGGGAGACCACACTTTCATGAGTGACATCGATGGCCACCAGGATCATTCCTGGCTGGAGCGCATTGCCCGCATCTTCGCGGGAAGACCGAAGACTCGAGAGGACGTCGCCCAGGTTCTGCGAGCAGCCTATCTCCACAAGATCATTGATAACGACGCCCTGGAAATCATGGAGGGCGCCCTCCAGGTCGCCGAGCAACAGGTACGCGAGATCATGATCTCGCGGCCGCGGATGGCGGTAATCCACTACCAGGACAGCCTCGACAACATCCTCGCCAAGGTCGTTGAGTCCAATCACTCCCGCTACCCGGTGGTGGGTGAATCCATCGACGACATCAAGGGCATCCTGCTGGCAAAAGAATTACTGCCCTTAGTACTGCAGGGCCGCGAGCACTTTTGTATCGACCAATTCATTCGCCCGGCGACGATTATCCCCGAGAGCAAACGGCTGAATGTACTGCTGCGGGAGTTTCGCGAGCAGCGCTATCACATGGCCATCGTGGTCAACGAGTACGCCGGCGTCGCCGGACTGGTCACCATTGAAGACATCCTCGAAGAAATCGTCGGCGACATTGAGGACGAAACCGACGATGCCGAAGAAGCCATGATCCGCAAGCGCGACGACGACACCTACCAGATCGCCGCCCTGATGCCGGTCGAAGACTTCAATGAACGCTTTAAAACCGGCTTCAACGAGGATGATTTCGACACCATCGGCGGCGTGGTGACTCAGGCCTTCGGCCATCTTCCCGAGACCGGTGAAACCGTGACCCTGGAAAACTGCACCTTTCGCGTTCTCGAAGCGGACAAGCGTCAAGTCCACCAGATTGAGCTCTCCCTCACCAAGAACGATAGCGCCAGCCTGGCAGACGGCTGAGCCGACGCTTGACTATCAATGAACCGAATTCTGTTCAAATGCAATGGTGATCGGCCCGCCCGACTGCTTCACTATTGTCACGCCAGACCGCATTCCAGACCACATTGATGCCGAACCACTGGTCGCGCCAACGTTCCGCCATCGCGCTGGTGGCAGGGGCGTTGACACCGCTGTCCCTTGCACCCCTGTCCTGGTGGCCCATTGCCGCCCTCAGCGCTGCTGTGCTCTGCCTGCTGTTGCGCGGCAGCCGGCCACGGCGCGCCTTTGGCCTTGCCTGCTGGTTTGGCTTCGGCCTATTCGCGACGGGCGCGTCCTGGGTCTACGTCAGCATTCACCAGTACGGCGAGGCGTCGGCCGCCCTGGCCGGCAGTCTGACCCTCGCGTTCGTCGCCGTACTCGCCGCGATCTTCGCGCTGCCATTCGCTATCTATGGCCGTCTTGACACCCGTAACCCCGCCGTCGCCATGCTGGCATTTCCAGCGCTGTGGGTGCTGGGCGAGTGGTGGCGCGGCTGGGTACTGACCGGCTTCCCCTGGCTGTACCTCGGCTATGGCCACCTTGATACCTGGCTAGCGGGCTGGGCACCGGTCGGTGGTGTCCTCGGCATCAGCGGTCTGGTCGCCTACGGCGGTGCTTTTGTCGGCGCTGTGGCGGGGATGGTGCTCGACCGCAAGTTCTCACTCACCACGCTTGGCGTGGGACTGGTGGCGCTGTCGCTCATCTGGGTGGGCGGCGGTTACCTGCAGAGTCGCGCCTGGACCGCGCCCGATCCAGACAACGCCCTGTCAGTAGCGCTGGTGCAGCCAGCAGAACCCCAGGCCACCCGGTGGAGTCCGCGCGCGCTGCCCGACATCCTCGCGAACTTTTCCGCCACCACCGGCAGGCTCTGGAACCACGACCTCATTGTCTGGCCGGAGTCGGGTATTCCGCGCATCCAACGCCATGTCCAGAGCTACCTCGACGCGCTGGCCGCCGAAGCCACTCGTCACCACAGTGGCCTCATCACCGGCATCCCCACTGAACCCGCTCACCACCGCTACTTCAATTCCGCCATCGCCCTCGGCACTGCGCAGGGTATCTACCACAAACGCCACTTGGTGCCTTTTGGGGAATACGTACCCCTGGAATCCTGGCTGCGCGGGACGATCGCCTTTCTCGATCTGCCGATGTCGACCTTTAGCAGCGGCCCCGTAAAACAGCCACCGATCACCCTGGGATCCATCAAGATCGCCACCGCCATCTGCTACGAAGTGGTGTATCACGATCTGGTCGCCGCCGACGCGGGCGACGCCAACCTGCTGCTCACCCTCAGCAACGATACCTGGTTCGGCGACTCTCTCGGCCCCCACCAGCATCTCGAAATGGCACGGATGCGGGCGCTGGAGAACGGCAAGCCAATGCTGCGGGCGACCAATGATGGCATCACCGCGGTCATTGATGCCCAGGGCAGAATCAGCGGGCGTCTACCCCAGTTTAGCGCCGGCGTACTCGAAGACCGGGTGATCCCCCATCGCGGCGCGACGCCGTTCAGCAACTGGGGCTCGCGACCGACGATCGCGCTCAGCCTGCTGCTTTATCTTTCGGCTCTGTGGCTATCGCGTCAGCGCCACAGCCAGCCGAGCGGCTAAATTCAGCGGCGGCTTTCTATGGACGCTCCCGGCTTTCCCCTATAATCTGCGGCCTCTTGTCGAACCGGCAACCCTCAAGCTCCGACGATAGTTCAGGCCAACACAACGATGGATGAGCACTATCACCCCGACCTTATCGAGCGGGAGACCCAAACCTACTGGGAAACCCATCACTCCTTCAAGGTCGGTGAAGACCCGAGTAGGGAAAAATATTACTGCCTCGCCATGTTTCCCTATCCCAGTGGCAAGCTGCACATGGGCCATGTGCGCAACTACACCATCGCCGATGTGATCAGCCGCTTCCAGCGCATGAACGGAAAAAACGTCCTCCAGCCGATGGGCTGGGACGCCTTCGGGTTGCCCGCCGAGAACGCCGCCCTCCACAACAACACCGCACCCGCGCCCTGGACTTACAGCAATATCGAGTACATGAAGGGCCAGTTGAAGTCCCTCGGTTTCGCCTACGACTGGAGCCGGGAGCTCGCGACCTGCAAACCCGACTACTACCGCTGGGAGCAGTGGTTCTTTACCCGCCTGTACGCAAAAGGCCTGGTCTACAAAAAGACCAGCTCGGTGAACTGGGATCCGGTCGATCAGACCGTGCTCGCCAACGAGCAGGTTATCGACGGTCGCGGCTGGCGCAGTGGCGCACTTGTCGAGCGCAAGGAAATCCCCCAGTGGTTCCTCCGCATCACCGCCTACGCCGAGGAGCTTCTGCGCGACCTCGATCAGCTCACCAACTGGCCGGAGCAGGTGCGCACCATGCAGCGCAACTGGATCGGCAAGAGCCGCGGCGTCAATCTGACCTTTGATCTGGCCAACCCGGTGGCCGGGCACACCAGTGTCGATGTCTACACTACCCGCCCCGACACCCTGATGGGCGTCACCTATCTGAGCCTCGCGGCGGAACACCCGATCAGCCTGACGCTGGCCCAGGACAACTCGGCCCTCGCCGAATTCATCGCCGGCTGCAAACGTCAGTCGGTCGCCGAGGTCGCCATCGCGACCATGGAGAAAAAAGGCATGGGCACCGGGCTCAGCGCCCTGCATCCACTCAGTGGCGAGGCGATTCCGGTGTGGATCGCGAATTATGTGCTGATGGACTACGGCTCCGGCGCGGTGATGGGTGTACCCGCCCACGATCAGCGCGATTGGGAGTTTGCCACCCAGTACGGCCTGCCCATCACCCAAGTCATCGCGCCGGTTGACGACAGCCCTTGCGATCTGACCACCGCCGCGTTTCTGGCCAAAGGCCGGCTGGTCAATTCGGGCAGCTTCACCGGCCTGTCCTTCGATGCCGCCTTTGACGCCATCGCCACTGAGCTCACCCGCGTCGGAAAAGGCAGCGTCGCCACCAATTACCGCCTGCGCGACTGGGGCGTCTCCCGCCAGCGCTACTGGGGCGCGCCGATACCTATGCTCCACGGCGCCGACGGCGGTGAAATTCCGGTGCCAGCGGATCGGTTGCCGGTGCTGCTGCCGGAGGACGTCCAGCTCGACGGCGTGCACTCCCCGATCAAAACCGATCTGAACTGGAAGAAAACCGAGCTCGACGGCCACGCGCTGGAACGCGAAACCGATACCTTCGACACCTTCATGGAGTCATCTTGGTACTACGCCCGCTTTACCTGCCCGGATTTTGCCGGGGGCATGCTCGACCCGGAGCGGGCCAATTACTGGCTGCCAGTAGATCAGTATGTCGGCGGCATTGAACACGCGATCCTCCACCTGCTGTACGCCCGCTTCTTTCACAAATTGATGCGCGATGAAGGGCTGGTGGCTTGCGACGAACCCTTCACCCGACTGCTGTGCCAGGGCATGGTGCTGAAAGATGGCAGCAAGATGTCAAAATCCAAGGGCAACACCGTCGATCCTCAAGCCTTGATCGACAGATACGGCGCCGACACCGTGCGCCTGTTCACCATGTTCGCGGCGCCGCCCGAACAGAGCCTGGAATGGTCGGACGAAGGCGTCGCCGGCGCCCACCGGTTTTTGCGCAAGCTGTGGAAAATGGTCGCGGCCCATCTAGCCAGGGGCAAACCGTCTCCGCTCAATGTCGCCGCCCTCGACGAGGCCGGGCGCACGATGCGCCGCAAACTGCACGAGACCATCGCCAAGGTGACCAACGACTGTGGCCAGCGGCAGACCTTCAATACTGCCATTGCCGCGGTCATGGAGCTACTCAACGAACTGAGCCGACTGGACGCGGACGCCTCCCAGGCACTCGCCATCGAGCGCGAGGCGTTGGAGTCCGCCGTCCTGCTGCTCGCGCCCATCGCACCCCATATCTGTCACCGGCTGTGGCGCGAGCTTGGACACGCCGAACCGGTGATCGATGCCGGCTGGCCAGCGGTGGATGCCACTGCGTTGACGCGCAACACCTTCGACCTGGTCGTGCAGGTCAATGGTAAGTTGCGTGGTCAGATCCAGATCCCGGTTGACTGCGACCCCGGGGTCATCGAGGCCAGCGCCCTCGCTGAGCCCAATGTGCAGCGCTTTACCGCGGGCAAGGTGATCCGTAAAGTGATCCTGATCCCCAACAAGCTGGTCAATATCGTCGCGACCTGAACATCGACGCCAATCCCCATAACCCGGCACCAGCCCCCCGCCATCAGACCGAGACGACCCGATGAGAACAACCTGGACGCTACGCTTGCTCGCGCTGTTTACCGCCTCGCTGGTATCGGGGTGCGGCTGGCATCTGCGCGGCGGCTCGGACGTGCCGGCGCTCGGCAGCATCCATATCAGCGCGCAAAACGCGCGCGGCGAGTTGGTGGAAAATTTGCGCGATGCCCTGCGCGGCGGCGGCGTCAAGCTGACCGACAACGCCGGCGACGCTGACTACAAACTGATTATTCTGGAACAGCGCAGCGACAGCCGCACCGCCACCGTCAACGTCGGCGCCCGCATTGCCGAATTGATGCTGACCGAAGAAGCTGATTTTATCGTTCTCAACCGCGCGGGAGAGCCAGCCCTCGCGCGCTCGACGGCCTCGGTAGAGAGAATCTTTGAATACACCGAGAACAATGCATTGGCGAGCGACGATGAAACCCTGCTCATCAAACGGGAAATGCAAACCGACCTCGCCAACCAGATCATCAACCGCCTGAACCGGGTGCGCAAAACTCAGTCCGCGACCCCCGGCTCCTCGACAAAATCCGCGCCCGCAGCGTCAGACCCGCCTGCCCCACCATTGGTCCCGCCCAATGCTGCTGCGCCCTGAGCGACTTGGCAGCCATCTCGAGCGGACGCTGGCGCCGGTTTATCTCGTCAGCGGCGATGAACCTCTGCTGATCCAGGAGGCCGGCGACGCCATCCGCACGAAGGCAAGACAAAGTGGTTTCAGCGAGCGAGTTCTGTTTCACGCCGATGACAAAAGCTTTGACTGGCAGCAAGTCCTCGTCGAGGCCAATAGCCTGTCGCTGTTCGCCGACAAGAAAATCCTCGAGATCCGTCTCAACTCCGGCAAACCGGGAGACCAGGGCAGCAAGGTCATCCAGGCATACTGCACCGCGCCCGCCGCCACTAATTTGCTCATCCTGATAACGCCAAAGCTCGACAAGACCGCACAGGGCAACAAATGGTTCAAGGCACTGAATACGGCCGGCGTGGTGGTGCAAATCTGGCCAGTAACCTCCGAAGAAATGCCGCGATGGATGGGTGAGCGCTTGCGACAGGCCGGTATCCGCGCCAGCGGCGAGGCAATCAAAATACTTGCCGAACGCGTGGAAGGCAACCTGCTCGCCGCAATGCAGGAAATCGAAAAACTGAAGCTGCTCGCTCCCACGGGGGAGGTCAGTGGCACCGTGATCTCGACTCTGGTGAGCGACAGCGCCCGCTACAATGTCTTCGCGCTGATGGATCGCATCCTCGATGGCGACAGCGCGGCGAGCGTCCGCATCCTGCGTGGCCTGCGCGACGAGGACACCGAAGCGACCGCCTTGCTGTGGGCACTGACCCGGGAGCTACGCGCCCTGATCGAGGTCGCCGAAGCCGCCGCGCGTGGTGAGGGCATTGACGCCGCATTCGCCCGCCTGCGGGTGTGGGACAAACGCAAGCCCTTGGTGCGCAAGGCTCTGCACCGCGTCACGCCAGCCAAACTCGGATTGCTGTTGCGTCAAGCGGGCGCGATTGATCGCGCGGTGAAGGGATTGCGCAACGCCTCGGTGTGGGACGAACTGACGGCGCTCGCCCTTGCGCTCAGTGGCGCCAACAGCCTGGCTGTCGGCAATCTTCGCCTCATCCTGCGCGATGGCCGAGATTAACACTCACTGACGCACCCAACGGCTACTGACTTCCTGACAATTTCGGAGAGACGCCCATGATCAGCCGCGAAATTCACCTCGTCAAACGACCCACCGAAGCGCCCACCAGCGACTGCTTTCGCCTGGTGGAAACCGAGGTTTCGGAGCACCTCGCCGACGGCCAGGTCCTGGTCAAAAACCTGTGGATGTCGGTAGACCCCTACATGCGACCGCGCATGAACGATATCAAAAGCTATATTCCGCCATTTCAGTTGAACCAGGCGTTGGAGGGTGGCGCGCTTGGCGTCGTCATCGCCTCGCGCAATGACAGGTTGCCGGTCGGTACCCATGTCGAAAGCATGAGCGGCTGGCGGGAATACTTTGTCAGCAACGGCAAGGGCCTGGGTATTCGCGATACCACCGACGTCGCACCCCAGGATTATCTCGGCATCCTCGGCATGCCCGGGATGACCGCCTATGTCGGCACCGTCGTCCTCGGCGAGGCCAAAGCCAGCGACAGCGTCTATGTCACCGGCGCGGCCGGCGCGGTCGGCTCCCTGGTCTGCCAGATCGCCAAGGCGATCGGTTGCACCGTGGTGGGCAGCGCGGGCTCAGCCGATAAAATCGACTGGCTCCTCAACACCGCGAAAATCGATGGCGCCTTCAACTACCGCGAAGAAGCTGACCCCGCTGCGGCGCTCGCGCGACTTTGCCCCAAGGGTATTGATCTGCTGTTCGATAATGTCGGCGGCGCGCAACTGGACGCCGCACTGATGAATCTGCGCAAAAACAGCCGTGCAATCCTCTGTGGCAGCATTGCCGATTACAACACCCCGCCCGAACAGCGCGAGGGCGTGAAAAACCTGTTCAAGGTCGTCACTCTGGGGGTCACCATGAAGGGCTTCGTCGTGCTCGACTACATGGCCGAATATCACAAG
>JBPPNE010000160.1:0-9474 GCA_051306415.1 Porticoccaceae bacterium | reverse complement strand
ATTGACTTCCGGCATCCCCCATTTATCGAAGTGAATGTCGATATCCCGCTCGATCCAGGGAAACGCATTTTCCTGACCGATTGCCATCAGCACTTCGTCACAGGGATAGAACACCGGCTCTTCCCCAGTGGAAACCAGCGTGCGACGACCAGAGCCATCGTATTCGGCCCGCATCCTGTCGAACTTCATGCCCACCAGCTTGCCGTCCTCGACCACAAACTCCAGTGGCGCATGGTTGTCGACAATGGGAATGTCCTCGGCAATGGCATCCTCTTTCTCCCACGGCGACGCCTTCATGTCAGCGAAGGGGCTGCGCACGATCACCTTGACGTCTTCACCGCCGAGGCGGCGGGCAGTCCGGCAGCAGTCCATCGCCGTGTTGCCGCCACCGAGCACGATGACTCGTTTGCCAATCTTGCCGACATGGCCAAAGGCGACGCTACCGAGCCAATCAATGCCGATGTGAACAAACTCCTGCGCCGCCTGTCGACCCGGCAACTGCTCAAGATCGCGACCGCGAGGGGCGCCGGAGCCGACGAATACGGCGTCGTAGCCTTTGCCCAGCAGATCTTTGAGACTGTCGATATAGGTGTTGAAGAAGCTGGTCACCCCCATGTCGAGGATATAACCCACCTCGTCATTGAGCACTTGTTCCGGCAACCGAAATGAAGGGATCTGGCTGCGCATGAAACCGCCGCCAGCACTCAAGGCATCGAACAGGTGCAATTCGTACCCTAACGGGGCGAGATCGCGCGCCACGGTTAGCGACGCCGGCCCGGCACCCACCAGAGCGACCTTCTTGCCGTTCTTCTTGGCCGCTTTGGCCGGCATGCGCTTGCTGATATCGCCCTTGTTGTCGGCGGCTACGCGCTTGAGCCGGCAAATCGCCACCGGCTCCTGCTCCAGCCGGCCGCGCCGGCAGGCCGGCTCACAGGGACGATCACAGGTGCGGCCGAGGATTCCAGGAAATACATTGGATTCCCAGTTGACCATGTAGGCATCGGCGTATCTACCCGCGGCAATCAGGCGGATGTACTCCGGCACCGGCGTATGCGCCGGGCAGGCGTACTGGCAGTCGACAACTTGGTGAAAAAATTCGGGATCTTTAGTGTTGGTCGGTTTCAACCTCAAACCTCCGGAGGCTGTCGAGGATTTATGGGATTCTTGTATGTTACTTATCGGTAGAAAGATGGCTCGCCTTTATACCTAAAGGCGCTCATGCTGTAAATAATTATAGGTCACATCGGCCCAAAAGCGGGCGCGAATCAGCGTCGTAATCGCGTCCTTCTGGTGCGGATGCACCAGAAGGACGCCAAATCAGCCGCCATCGCCGCCGACGTAGTGGGATCAATCGGTTCAGCCTTTCCCGCGGGGCGCTGGATAGCCCACCTCTGCCAGGGATGCACCAATTTCTGCCAGTACATCCGGATCGTCAATCGTGGCCGGCATCGACCAGTCCTCGCCATCGGCGATCTTGCGCATGGTGGCGCGCAGGACTTTCCCCGACCGGGTCTTCGGCAACCGCTTGACCACGATGCACAGCTTGAACGCGGCAACCGGACCGATCATTTTCCGCACCAACTGAACCGCCTCGCCGCAGATGTCGGTGTCCGCGCGCGTGACGCCATTGTTGAGCACCAGCATGCCCAGCGGTAACTGGCCCTTGAGCGAATCGGCAACGCCAATCACGGCGCACTCCGCGACATCCGGGTGTGAGGCGAGCACCTCCTCCATGGCGCCGGTGGACAACCGGTGGCCGGCGACATTGATGACGTCATCGGTGCGCGCCATCACGAAAACGTAGCCTTCGCCATCGATAAAACCGGCATCTCCGGTCTCGTAATAACCGGGAAAAGTCTTGAAGTACGATGACACAAAGCGGTCATTGTTGCGCCACAGCGTCGTGAAAGTACCCGGCGGCAGCGGTAGCTTGATCGCCAGTGCGCCGATAGTGCCCGCCACGAGTGGCCGGCCGTGCTCATCGAGAGCGACGATATCGAAGCCCGGTACCGGCTTGGTCGGCGACCCCGGAACAACAGGCAGCAGCTCGATGCCGCGGCAGTTCGCACACGCCGGCCAGCCAAGTTCGGTCTGCCACCAGTGGTCGATGACCGGTATCTTGAGCTTGTCCATGGCCCAGCGCAGGGTGTCCGGATCACAGCGCTCGCCGGCGAGAAACAGGGTTTCAAACCGTGACAGGTCGTATTTTTTCAGGTATTCGCCCTGCGGGTCTTCCTTCTTGATCGCGCGAAACGCGGTTGGCGCGGTAAAAAACACCTTCACGCCGTACTCGGCGATAACTCGCCAATACGCGCCCGGGTCAGGCGTTCCCACCGGCTTGCCCTCGTACAGAATCGACGTGCTGCCGTTGAACAATGGCCCGTAAACGATATAGGAGTGCCCGACCACCCAACCGACGTCCGACGCCGCCCAGAACACGTCCCCCGGCTCAACGCCATAGACGTACTTCATGCTCCATTGCAAGGCCACGATGCTGCCGCCGGTATCACGCACCACGCCCTTCGGTTGCCCGGTGGTGCCCGAGGTGTACAGCACATAGAGCGGATCGGTCGCCTGCATCGGCACGCAATCCACCGGCGCGCTGCTACTTTCCAGTTCGCGCCAGTCGAGATCGCGGCCCGCGGTCATTGCCGCGGTCAACTGCTCGCGCTGGAGCACAATGCAGGTTTGCGGTTTGTGCTTGGCCAGTCTGATCGCTTCGTCGAGGAGCGGCTTGTAGGGCACCAGACGCCCGGGCTCGATACCACAGGACGCACAGACCACCAGCTTGGCCTCAACATCATCAATGCGCACAGCGAGTTCGTGAGCGGCAAAACCGCCGAACACCACCGAGTGAATCGCGCCGATGCGCGCGCAGGCGAGCATCGCGATGGCGGCCTCCGGCACCATCGGCATGTAGACGATGACACGGTCGCCCTTGGCGACACCCTGCCCAGCCAGCGCGCCGGCGAATCTCGCCACGCGGTCGCACAGTTCGCGGTAGCTGAATGTCTGCTTTGCGCCGCTGACCGGGCTATCGTAGATCAACGCCAACTGGTCACCACGGCCGCCCTGCACATGCCGATCCAGCGCATTGAAGCAGGCATTGGTGACACCATCCACAAACCAGCGGGAAAACGGCGGCTTGTCGTCGTCGAGCATCCGCTGTGGCTTCTCATACCAAGCCACCAGGTCGGCGGCGCGGCCCCAAAATCCGGCGGGATCATCGCGGGCAGCCTGATATGCTGCCATGTAGTCGCCCCCAGCGACTTTATTGTCATTCGCCATCTTACGCATCCCCCGTATCGATATTCCCCACCCGGACAGGCCCCTAGCAGGGTCTTTTTTCACTCAACAGTGTACAACAGGGCAAATGCTCACCAAACGGCACCGCCTATAAACCAGGACAATCCAACTGATGTCGCGACCGATACCGCTGGCGAGAACCCTCGGCCTTGTCCAAATCACCCTCTATGGTGTCGGCACCATCGTCGGCGCCGGAATCTATGTACTGATCGGCGAGGTGGCCGCGGCGAGTGGCGCGTACACCGTCGCCGCCTTTGTGTTGGCGGCGACCATCGTCAGCTTGAGCGGTTATTGCTATGCTCAGTTGGCACGACGCTTTCCGGTCTGCGCGGGCGCTGCCGCCTATGTGCTTGAGGCCTTTGGCTCAAGATTGCTGGCGGGTGCAACCGGTGTGATCGTACTGTTCATCGGCGTCGTCTCGGCAGCAACCTTGGCCAGCGGTTTCACCGATTATTCGTCCCTTTTCGTTGCCACTTCGAAAGCAGTCACCATTGCACTGCTGGTCACCGCGCTGACCCTGATTGCCGCTGGCAGCGTGCGCCTCTCAGTCACCGTTGCGGCAATGGCCACCGGCGTGGAACTGGCCGGATTGCTGCTGGTGATCGTCGCGGGGGCCGATCACATCCCCGATCTGTTGCGCGAACCCCGGCGCTATCTCCTTCCGGACAGCTTCGACGCCTGGCGCGGCGTGGTCGCGGGCGCCTTTATCGCCTTCTTCGCGTTCATCGGTTTTGAAGACATGGTGAACATGGCCGAGGAGGTAAAGAACCCCCAAAAGAATCTGCCCCGAGGGATTTTGCTGGCGCTGGCTATCACCACCTTCCTGTATGCGATGGTCGCTCTGGCGGCGCTCGCCGCCCTCCCCTTGACCGAACTCGTCAATGCCAAAGCCAGCCTGGTGCTGATCGTCGAACGCAATACGGCCGTACCGCCATGGCTCATGGGCGCCATCAGTCTGGCGGCCATAGGCAATGGCTGCCTCCTCCTCATTGTCATGGGCGCCCGCGTGCTCTATGGCATGGGACGCTATGGGCTGGCGCCAGCAGCCCTCGCCACCACCAGCGGCAAAACTCGCACCCCCGTGCTGGCAACCGCACTGGTAGGTGGTCTGGTGCTCACATTCGCGCTCTTGTTTCCCCTGCTGACTTTGGCCAAAATCACCAGCACCGCGGTGCTCGCTGTCGCTACGCTGGTCAACTCGGCGCTACTGCGGCTGAACTGGCGGGATAGCAGCTGCAAACCCTCTACACTATTGATTCCCCTGGCCGGCGCCAGCGTCAGCAGCGCATTCGCAATTATCCAATGGTGGCCCTGAGCATGACCCAACCCGCGTCGACACAGACAATTTCCACCTTGCCCGCCGTGATGCGCTGTATTGAAATTTCGGCACCCGGCGGCCCTGAGGTACTGAAGCTGGCCGAGCGCCCGGTGCCGCAACCACAGGCGCACGAGGTGCTCATCAAGGTGGCGGCAGCAGGCGTCAATCGCCCCGACGTGTTTCAGCGCCAGGGCGGTTATCCGCCGTCGCCCGGCGCATCGGATTTGCCCGGGCTCGAAATCGCCGGCGAAATCGTTGCCCATGGCGCCGAGGTCGGAAACGTCAAACTGGGCGAGTCCGTGTGCGCGTTGGTATCGGGGGGCGGCTATGCCGAGTACGCGCTGGCCGAGGCGAGCCTATGCCTGCTGGTACCCACCGGCCTGTCGGCGGTAGCAGCCGCCGCACTGCCAGAGACGTTTTTTACCGTCTGGCACAATGTTTTCGAGAGGGCCGCGCTGAAGCCCGGCGAGGTATTTTTGGTACACGGCGGCACCAGCGGCATCGGTACCACGGCGATCCAGCTGGGCAAAGCTTTCGGTGCGCGGGTTTTTGCCACCGCGGGAGGCGCGGAAAAATGCCGTGCCTGCGAGCAGCTCGGTGCCGAAAAGGCCTTCGACTATCACGCTGAAGATTTCGTCACCGGCCTGAAAGCACTTGCCCGTGGCGGCGCCAACGTCATTCTCGACATGATCGGCGGCGACTATGTGCAGAAAAATATCCGCAGCCTCGCCTTTCAGGGCCGCCTGGTTTCGATCGCGTTTTTACGCGGATCAAAAGTGGAAGTCGACCTGATGCCGGTGATGCTCAAGCAACTGGTGCTGACGGGCTCAACGCTGCGCAGCCAGCCGGTGGCGGACAAGGCCCGGATCGCCGCCGCGCTGCGTGAACGGGTCTGGCCACTGCTGGCGGCGGGCAGCATCAAGCCGGTGATCCACGCCACCTTTCCGCTCGCCGCTGCCGCCGACGCCCATCGGCTGATGGAGAGCAATGCCCATATCGGCAAAATTGTGCTGTTACCCTGATGAGCCGGGAACAGAAAAAAAGCGGCAGCCACTTGGTCTATTCGACCGAATGCGGGCGGATCAAGGACAAACCACTGGCACCCGCCAAAGGCGACGGCATCGTCCGCATCCGCCGCGAAACCAGCGGCCGCAAGGGCAACGGCGTCACCACCATCAGCGGCATCCCTCTGGCTGAAGCGGAACTCAAGCTGCTCGCCAAAAAGCTCAAGCAACTGTGTGCGACCGGTGGCTCGGTGAAAGAGGGCGTGATCGAAATCCAGGGGGAACACCGCGAGGCCATTCGCAGCGCACTGATCAAAGCGGGGTTTACCGTCAAACTGGCGGGCGGATGACCTGTTACCCAGTTCGACTCACTCGACAGTAACCCAATTCGACAGCAACCCAGGGGTGCCAATATTTCAACTCTATCCCCACACGTCACCCCTCGCCCGCTGATCGCTCGCGAATTCGCAGCATGAGCCGATACCGTCTACCCACAGCCAGCAGCGCACCCTACATTACGCACGCTGGTATGCGCGCACTGCGCGAGGAACTCCATCGTCTGTGGAAGATTGAACGCCCACAGGTCACCGCCAGCGTTCACGAGGCCGCCAAGAATGGCGACCGCTCGGAGAACGGCGACTACCTCTACGGCAAGCGGCGACTGCGGGAAATCGACCGGCGCGTGCGCTATCTGAGCAAACGCCTGGAGGAACTGACGGTAGTGGATCGCAAGCCGGATGACGTCGGGCGCGTGTATTTTGGCGCCTGGGTCACGGTCGCGGACACCGCTGGTGCGGTCTCGCGCTACCGCATTGTCGGCGCCGACGAGTTGGACCCTGGCAAGGGTTACATCAGCATCGACTCGCCACTGGCGCAGGCACTCATCGGCAAGCGCCGCGACGCTGAAATCCTGGTGTCGATAGCAGGCGAGTCTCGCGACTACAGGCTGATCGACATCCAGTACCCGGATTGATACCCGGATCAAGCCGCCACCAAGATATTTCCCACCGCCCTTGGCTCTCTGTGCTTTCATTTGCAACACCGAGTTGTGGCGGTTCACTGCAGCAGCCCGGTTTGCTGCGACGCCATCCCAATTGCTAAGATAATGGTCCGATTTCGCCAGGAAGCGCCGCCACGCCCCGTGGCCAGCCGTACCTTTCAGCACAAGGATCACCACGACATGAGCATTGATGTTTCCCTGGAATCTCTCCTCGGGCGGGATGAATTCGTCCATCGCCATATCGGCCCCGACGCCGGCCAGATCGACGCCATGCTCGCGGCCGTCGGCGTGCAGTCGCTTGAGGATTTGATAGGCCGCATCGTACCGGCCAACATCCTGAAGCAGTCGCCGCTCGCGCTGGACCATCCGCAATCGGAGCGCGAAGCTCTGGCGGCACTGCGCGAAATCGCCGGTAAAAATCAGCTATTCACATCACTGATCGGGCTCGGCTACCACGACACGCTGCTGCCCAATGTGATTCTGCGCAACGTGCTCGAGAACCCCGGCTGGTACACCGCCTACACGCCCTATCAGCCGGAGATCGCCCAGGGCCGCCTCGAAGCGCTGTTGATTTTCCAGCAGATGATCATGGATCTGACCGGCATGGAGATGGCCAATGCCTCGCTGCTCGACGAGGCCACCGCCGCCGCCGAAGCCATGGCGATGGCCAAGCGCCAGCAGCGCAACAACGACAGCAACCACTTTTTTGTCGATGCCGATTGCTATCCGCAGACCATCGCCATCGTTAAAACCCGCGCCGAGCACTTTGGCTTCGATGTCATCGTCGGCAATGCGGACACCGATCTGGATCGTCATCAATACTTTGGCGCACTGCTACAGAACCCCGGCACCAACGGCGCGGTACGCGACCTGACGGCACAAATCGAACAGATCCACCGCCACCAGGCGCTCGCCATCGTCGCCGCCGACCCCATGAGCCTGCTGCTGCTGCGCTCGCCCGGAAGCATGGGCGCCGACATCGTCATCGGCAGTTGTCAACGCTTCGGCGTGCCCATGGGTTTCGGCGGCCCGCATGCGGCGTTTTTCGCGTTCCGCGACGACTACAAACGCGCGGCGCCGGGGCGCATCATCGGTGTGTCCATCGACCGCCGCGGCAAGCGCGCACTGCGCATGGCGCTGCAAACCCGTGAACAACACATCCGCCGCGAGAAGGCCAACTCCAACATCTGCACCTCGCAAGTGCTGCTGGCGGTGATCAGTGCGTTCTACGCGGTCTACCACGGTCCCGACGGCTTGCGACGCATCGCCCGCCGCATTCACGCGCTCACCGCCGCCCTCGCGACCGCATTGCGGGCAGGCGGCTTTGCGCTGCGCCACGACGTCTGGTTCGACACGCTCGCCGTCATCGTTGGCCCGCAGCAGGACGCCATTTACCAGCGTGCGCTGGCGGCGCGGATCAACCTGCGCAAGATCGACACCGATGCGCTCGGCATCAGCCTGAGCGAAACCAGCACGGCGGAATTGGTGACTGAACTGCTGGCGGTCTTCGGTCTGCCGGCAACGCGCACGGATATCACGAACGCCAGTGCCGTTGCACTGCCAATCGCACTGTTGCGCACCGACGCTATCCTCAGCCACCCGCACTTCAACCGCTACCACAGCGAAACCGAAATGCTGCGCTACCTGAAGCGGCTGGAAGCGCGCGACATGGCGCTCAACCACAGCATGATTCCCCTCGGTTCCTGCACCATGAAACTGAATGCGACGGCGGAGATGATCCCCGTCACCTGGCCCGAGTTCGCGCAACTTCACCCCTTTGCGCCAGCGGCGCAGACGGCGGGCTATCGCGAGATGTTCGCCGACCTCGAGCGCATGCTCGCCGTCTGCACCGGCTATGCGGCGATCTCGCTGCAACCCAACGCGGGCTCCCAGGGCGAGTACGCCGGCTTGCTCGCGATCAAGAAATACCACCAGAGCCGTGGCGACCATAACCGCGACCTGTGTCTGATCCCCGCCTCCGCCCACGGCACCAATCCGGCCAGCGCCCAGATGGCCGGCATGCGCGTGGCGCTGGTGAAATGCGATGACCGCGGCAATGTCGATGTTGCCGATTTGCGCGCCAAAGCCGAGCGCCACGCCAATAAGCTCGCCGCGGTGATGCTGACTTACCCATCCACCCACGGCGTCTTTGAGGAGGCCATCACCGACATTTGCGCGATCGTCCACGACCACGGCGGCCAAGTGTATATCGATGGCGCCAACTTGAATGCCATGGTCGGCGTCGCCGAACCGGGCCAATTCGGCGGCGATGTCTCCCACCTCAACCTGCACAAAACGTTCTGTATTCCCCACGGCGGCGGCGGCCCCGGCATGGGGCCCATCGGTGTGCGCGAGCACCTGAAGCCCTTCCTGCCCGGACACCCGCTGGAGCCCGGGATCGGGGACAACGACATCGCGATTTCAGCGGCGCCCTGGGGTTCGGCGTCGATCCTGCCCATCGCCTGGATGTACATCCGCATGATGGGCGGCAGTGGCCTCACCAAGGCCACCCAGGTCGCGATTCTGAACGCCAATTACATTGCGAGAAAACTGGCACCGCACTACCGCGTGCTCTACGCCGGCCACGACGGCTTCGTCGCCCACGAGTGCATCCTCGACATCCGCCCGCTCAAGGACGCTACCGGTATCACCGAGGAAGACATCGCCAAACGCCTGATGGACTATGGCTTCCACGCTCCCACCATGTCCTTCCCGGTCGCCGGCACGCTGATGATCGAGCCCACCGAAAGCGAATCCAAGGCCGAGCTCGACCGCTTCATCGACGCCATGGCGAGGATTCGCGGTGAGCTTGCGCGGGTCGAAACCGGCGAGTGGGATCGGACCGA
>JBPPNE010000159.1:0-3286 GCA_051306415.1 Porticoccaceae bacterium | reverse complement strand
CATCTGGGCGAGGAACTTCTCGCGCCGGGCCTGCTTCTTCTTGGCCGCAAACGCCAGCCCGTCAAACGTCGCCTGCTTCATCCCACTGGACCCGCCAATCTCGGTCAGGAAATCGTACACCAACGCCGATTCGTTCAGAGGTTTCCTAAACAATGTGCGCGCCTCTGACCTATCATGGAGACGCATGGAAACGCCGGGCGGAGCCATCAGCACAGAAACCCTCAGAACACTTTGCTCCGAATTGCTGATGCTATCTGAAGCCGATCGAGCCGAGCTAGCGCATGAACTGGTAAAAAGCTTGGATCCTCTGCCGGACTCGAATGTAACAGACGCTAATGCGTCGAGACTGAGTCAGACAATGTTGTTGCCGCTGGGCTTTGGAAGTAAAGGATGTGTTAATGCAAGACCCGACCCCGCGACGCGCGAGACCCGACCCCGCGACGCGCGATAACCGCCGGCAGCGGTTGCCGGAAGAGCTGATCGCGAGTCTTACGCGTCACTTGAGTGATTTGATTGATCAGCAGGTGGCGCGGGCGTGGCGGTGGCGCGGGCGACGCGTACGCATTGTGGATGGCGCCACGATCAGCATGCCGGATACACCCGCAAACCAGGCGGAGTTTCCGCAACCAGGCGGTCAGAAGCCAGGGTTGGGTTTTCCCATTTGCCGTCTCGTTGGCATCACCTGTTTGGCCAGCGGTGTGGTCGTGAATGCCACGATGGGACCTTTGTCAGGGCAAAGGCAGTGACGAGCAGACGCTCTTGCGTTCCATCCAGGATACATCCCAATCGGGTGATATTGTTTTGGGCGACGCGTTTTTTGCGACGTATTTCTTCATCGCTGCAATGCAGGCAAAAGGCGTTGATATCGTGATGGAGCAGCATGGCTCGCGAAAGAAATCCACCGACTTTCGGTGTGGCCAGCGGCTGGGCAGTCGCGATCATCTGATCGTGATCGAAAAACCGGCGATCAGGCCCGAATGGATGAGTGAAGCTGCGTATGAAGCGGCGCCTGGATTGGTCACCGTTCGCGAACTGAAGGTCGGCGGAAAGATTATGGTCACGACGCTATTGTGCGCAAAAGAGGTTGCCAAATTCGAGCTAAAAGCGCTGTACAAAGGCCGTTGGCACGTGGAGTTGGATATTCGCAGCATCAAAGCAACCATGGGCATGGGCATACTGAGTTGCAAAACACCAAGCATGATCACGAAGGGGATTTTGGTATATCTGTTGGCCTACAACTTGATCCGCCTGATGATGGCACAATCAGCGGCGCTCGCTGATATCGCCCCACGTATGATCAGCTTTAAACATGGCGTCCAGCTTTGGCTGGTATCGGCGCAATTGATCGAGATCGCAGAAGACAAACAGTTGCTGATACTGTTCGTGCTGATGGCGCAACAAAGGGTAGCCAACCGATCCGGGCGCATTGAACCAAGAGCGGTAAAACGAAGACCAAAGTCCTACCCATTACTGACCAAACCCAGAGCCGAGGCACGTGAAGAGAGCAGGGCAAATGGCCATCCGAAAAAGCTTAAGTAAGTGCCATTCCGGTCAGGCTCGATTGATTTTGAATTGCGCTGATTTTCTGTCACCACCTCTGGCCGCCGGCCCAACTCGTCGCCCCACATTCGTTTGTATGAGTTGCCTGAACTGGTCATTTCCCAGCACCCAGGCTGCGCCGGTGGGGATCATTTTCAGCATTCACCGCTCGCTACTGCCGGATCAGTTGGGCGATCTGGGTATCTTCATGGCCAATGTGATGCTGATGGCGCGGGAGTTCGACTTGCACACCTGTGCCCAGGGCTTCTGGCAGGATGTTGGCCCCGCCGTACATGAGGTGCTCGACATCGCGCCCGAATACCATGTCTACAACGGCATGGCACTCGGTCATCTCGATACAGAGCACCCCGCCAACCAGGCCGTTATGACGCGAGAGCCGGTCGAGGGCTTCACTACCTTCCTTGGCTTCGACGATTGACGCCGACGCCCTGTGGATTGTCGTGGCCTAGCGTCCACAACAGGCTCAGTCTTCCACCGCCGCCATGTTCTTGGAGTAAATCGTGTACAGGTACACGGGGATTGTCAGGTCGCCCAGATGTTTGACAATCAGCGGCTTGACGTCGCGCCACTCGAGATCGCCGACGCCAGTGGCCAAACGCGGCAGCGCCACGCTCTTGATGTGTTCCTGTTCGATCAGTTGACGCAGCGCCTTGAGCGCATGATCGACATGTTGAACCGTCGTCTTGCCGGGTTTCTCACCCTTGTCATAGGCGGCCTCCTGAGTCATCAGGCAGACGATGCGGCGATTATCGGCGCCCGCCCACGTCCAGATCTCGCCGGACTTCGGATGGCTGGTCTGGCAATAGTGACGAAAATCCTTGTACAGCGCTGGCCACTTTTCCCGCAGCGACAACGCAAGTCCCTGGCCGAAATCGTCGTTGGGCGCGACGCCATGGGCGACGGCGCCCGCCTTGCTCAGCAAAATATCGCCGTACACTTCTTTGATCATGGCGCTTTCCTCATCGAGATATTGAGGCCCATTCTGCGGTCGCACTGGTTTTCGAGCCTTGATACAGGTCATCCACACCGACCTTTCGCTGCCCGCGGCCGTACTGTCCGCGCGACGAGCAGGGTACAATTCCCCGTCCTTGCAACGAGCACCGACTGTGCCTGACGATAGCTACCGCCTGATCATCGCCTGTCCCGACAAGGTGGGTATCGTCGCCGCGGTGAGTTCGTTTATCGCGGGCGAAGGCGGTCTGATCGTCGAAGCCAATCATTATCTGGATCCTGATTCGAGCTGGTTTTTCAGCCGTCAGGTGATCGCCGCGAATTCGCTAGCCTACGGACTCACCGAGCTGGAGCAGCGTTTTGCGCCGATGGCGGCCGCGTTCAACATGGAGTGGCGTATCGCGGCCACCGCCACACCCAAGCGAGTGGTATTGATGGCGAGCAAACAGGCTCACTGCCTTGCCGATTTGCTCTATCGCTGGCGCAGCGACGAGATGGCGTTTGAGATCGCGGCGGTGATTTCCAATCACGACGATTTGCGCAGCTATGTGGAGTGGCACGAACTGCCCTACCACCAGGTGCCGGCCACCGACAAGGGCAGGCATTTCGCCGAGATCCAGGCGCTGCTCGCCGAGTTGAATCCCGATGTCATCGTTCTAGCCCGCTACATGCAGGTGCTGCCGCCCGCGATCTGCGCCCGCTACGCCGGGCGCATTATCAATATCCATCACAGCTTTCTGCCGGCCTTCGCCGGCGCCCGACCCTACCACCAGGC
>JBPPNE010000158.1:0-5124 GCA_051306415.1 Porticoccaceae bacterium | reverse complement strand
AAAGCCCTCGGTGCCCTCGGGAATCATGAACACGGCGGCCATCGGATTGGGGTTCTTCTCGACCAGCACCATGATCTGCTCGGTCTTGGGCAGCTTGCTGGTGATGCTCACCGGCACCACGGCACCGTTCTCGGCGATGTCCGGACTGGCGAACTGGATCTGGTCGCTGGGCGTGGGCGTGGCACCGAGTTCCTTGAACAGGCCATTCATATCCGGCGCCTTGAATGCGGCATCGAACGCGCTGGCCATGGCCCGCAGCGGCCAGAATGCGGCGGTGGCGAAACCGCCCAGCGCGGCGGCGCCCAGGCGGAGAAAAGTACGGCGTTGCAGTTTCATGGGATCTCCCGGTTGCGGGTGGCAGGGATTCAGGGTGGGGCACCGGCCGCGATCCATGCGGCGATGCTCTCCAGTTCGGGCTTCGACAACTGCGCCTGCGGCGGCATGGCCGCGCTGCCCCAGACGCCGGACCCGCCCTTGGCGATCTTCTCCGCGAGATAGGCTTTGACGTCGGCGCGGGCCTGGTACTTCTCGGCGACTTCCTTGAAGCCGGGGCCAATGATTTTTGTTTCCATCCCGTGGCACCCGGTGCAACCCCGGGCACCGAGCAGCGCCGTCACCGCGGCATTCACTGCGGCATTGGCGGGCGCGGCGGGCTTGCTCGCAGCGGCTTTGGGATCGGTGACTCGACCGCGCACAGGACCGAAGGTGCGGTTCTGATCGGCGAGATTACCGTGGGCATTCAGGGCATAGTCCGGCAGCGCGGAGGACACCTTGACCTCGGCCTGGCAGTCCTTCATGCAGGCCTGGTTCCGCGTATCCGGCTTGCCGTTCACCTCCCACAGCCCGTGCGCGCGGGTCATGCCGTTGCGGTTGGGCATGCGTGCCTGTACCTCGGCGATGTTCTGGTCCGACAGCACATAGTCGGCGGGCACGATCTCGGCAAGATTCAACAGATAGGCCAGCACCGCATAGACGTCGTCGTTGGACAGCGACTTGGGCGCGTCCCAGGGCATGGCGCGATGGATGTAATCCCACAGCGTGGAAACCGTATTCACCTTGGTGAAGGTGGTGCGCACGCTGCCGCCGGCCTTGAGGGCGGCGACGCGGCCGGTCTCGATGTCCGCGGCGGTGGTGTTGCCGACCAGGGGCGTGAAGACGTGATTGTCATCACCGAAATCGCCATGGCAGCTCGCACACTTGCCGGTCCACAGTTGCTCACCGGCGGCCACGCTGCCGGAACCCGGCGGCAGACCCTGGAAGTCGGGCCGCACGTCGATATCCCAGGCCTTGACCTCGGCGTCCGTGGCGTCGCGGCCCACGCCCATGAACTCCTTATGGAACTCCGCGTGCGCGGGGAAGGCGAGAGCGGCGGCCAGCATCAGGAGCACCGGCATCAGGAGTAACAGTGCGCGCATGACGACCTCAGACCTGCACGTTGGCGACATCGCCGGAGGCGGCGACTTGCCAGGATTGGATGGCGTTGTTGTGGTAAATCGAGCGCGTACCGCGCACCGCGCGCAATTGCGCGTAGGTGGGCTGCACGTAACCGGTTTCATCTGTGGCGCGGCTTTGCAGGAGCGCCGGACTGCCGTCCCACACCCAGTCGACATTGAAGCGCGTCAGCGCCTTGGGCAGCACCGGGTTCTCCAGCCGCGCCGTCGCCCAGTTCCTGCCGCCGTCGAAAGATACATCCACCCTCTTGATTCGGCCGCGGCCCGACCACGCCAAACCGGTGACGTTGTAGAAACCCTGGTTCAGCAGCACCTGCCCGCCCGAGGGGCTGGTGGTGACCGACTTGGCTTCCTGGATCGAGGTGTACTGGCGCAGTAAGCCGTCGGGCATCAGGTCCACATAGTGCGAGGTTTCGTCCTTGGTGGCGTAGGGCTGATCGCCCACCTCGATGCGCCGCAGCCACTTCACCCAGGACACGCCCTGCGCGCCCGGCACCACCAGGCGCAGCGGATAACCGTTTTCCGGCCGCAGCATCTCGCCGTTCATGCCATAGGCAACCAGGACATCGTCAAGCGCGCGCTCGATGGCGATGGTGCGCGTCATGCCCGAGCCGTCGGCACCTTCCGCGAGAATGTACTTCCCCTTGGCCTTGTCGAAGCCGGCATCCTCCAGCAGCGTGGACAGCAGCACGCCGGTGAATTCCGAGCCCGACAGCATGCCGTGGGTGTACTGCACGGTGGGCACCGCGACATTGCCCCACTCCATCCCGGTATTGGCGCCGCATTCGAGGAAGTGGATGCGCGAGACCGACGGCAGACGCATCAGGTCGTCCATGGTGTAGACGCGCGGACGCTTCACCAGACCATTGATCATCAGCCGGTGCCGCGCCGGATCGACATCCACCCAGCCCTGATGATGCCGTTCGAAGTGCAGACCCGAGGGCGTGATGATGCCGAACAGGCCCTGCAGCGGCGCGAACGACACCGAGGCCTGGGGCACGCTGGTCAGTCCCGGCGACTGGCGCCGTACCAGATTGGCTTCGTACCGGGATGGCAGGCCATAGGGGCGCGCGGCAACCGGCTGGCCCAGCATTTTCGACCAGGGCGGCAGAGCGAGAATCTCCGGATCGCCGCCGGGCGACGCAGCCAGAGCACTGGCCAGCGGTGCGCCGGCCAAAACAGCACCCGCCGCCAGAAAGCTTTTGCGCAGAAAGTTGCGCCGCTCCGCGTTGACGCCCTCTTTGCCGAGCTCGCGCACGAACTCCGCGCCGAGAAAGTTCTCGGGCGCCTTGCGCACACGCCCGGGTTGGCGGTCATCGGGATTCATCAGGCCTGTCTCCTCACGGATGCTGTCGGGCCGGGGCTCCGGGTCGCACTCTGGCGGACCCTGGCCGCTGGTTATTCCTGCATTTGCTAATATAAGATGCTCCTGATTGTTTCCGGGGCACAACCCCCGGCGGTAACCCCCCGACGGTAACCTATGACCAGCTTCGGACGATTCTTCCTCGCGTGTGTCATCGGGTGCGCGCCGGCGCGGTCAGCCCCGATGCAAGTCGCAGCCGCCGGGCCTGCGGAACCAGCCCTTGCGCTGACTCCGCACGCCCTGTCGTCCACGGTCTGGTACTTCGAAGGCACGTCGGGCATGGCGTCGCGGGACAATCGCGGCTTCATGAGCAACGCCGGGTTCGTGGTGACGCCAGCGGGCGTGGTGATCTTCGATGCGCTGGCCACGCCAGTCCTGGCCGAGGCGATGCTCAACGCCATCCGCAAGATCACTTCCCAGCCGATCCGCTACGTCATCCTGAGCCACTACCACGCCGACCACTTCTACGGACTGCAAGTCTTCAAGGCCGCGGGCGCCGCGATCTGGGCGCGCAGCGAAGGTCGGCAGTATCTGGCTTCCGATCTCGCCCAGGAGCGGCTGGCGCAACGCCGGCGCGATCTGTCGCCCTGGGTCAACGACCAGACGCAGCTGGTCCCTGCCGATCGCTGGCTGGATTTCCCGACTGCACAAACCATCCCCTTCGCACTGGGCGGCACCCGCTTCGAATTGATCAGCGGCGGCAATTCCCACGCCCCCGGCGATTTGATGCTGCTAATCCCCGACCAGGGCGTGCTGTTCGCCGGCGATCTGTTCTTTACCGGACGGCTGCCTTTCGTGGTGGACGGCAACACGCGGGAATGGCTGGCCGCGCTGTCGCGCATCGAGCGCAGTGCGCCGCGGATCGTGGTGCCCGGCCACGGCACCGCGTCGATGAACGTGGCGCAGGATCTGAAAGTCACCCGCGCCTATCTCGAATTCCTGCGCGCGCAGCTAGGCGTGGCGGTCGAAAACCTGCAAAGTTTCGATGAAGCCTACGCGGCCATCGACTGGTCCGCCTTCGCCGGGCTGCCGACCTTCGACGTCGCCAATCGGCGCAATGCCTACTCGGTCTATCTCGAAATGCAGGCCGAGATGCTGGGCGGCGCGCCACACTGAAACCGCGAACACCACCGAAGCTACCGAGGAGAAACCCATGAGCCATTCGGCCAACACTTACCGCCACTTCCCGGCAGCGGGACGCTTGACGGTCGACCTCTTGGCGCTAACCTTCGCGCTGGTCTCCGCGCTCTCGACCTCCGCCCTGGCCGTCGACGCGGCGGCCGCAACCCGCGTCGTGTACCACATCGACGACAGCGCGCGCGCCGTCCCGGCCATCCGTAACATGACCAACCACCTCAAGGCCGATCCGGGCGTCAAGATCGTGGTCGTGGCGCTGGGCCAGGGCGTGGACTTCCTGCTCAAGGACGCGAAGGACGAGCGAGGCAATCCCTACGAGCCGATGATCGACGACTTGATGCTGGCCGGCGTCGAGTTCCGCGTCTGTAACAATACGTTGGTATCACGCCAGATCGAACGCTCGCGCGTGCATCCCGACGCCGACCTGGTCGAATCCGGTGTTGCGGAAATAACCCGGTTACAGTTCTCCGAAGGCTTCGCCTACCTGAAGCCCTGACGCCAGGTCTTCCGCCACCTGCTAGCTGGACGTCCGCGGTCGGCAGTGTCGATCATTATGGCCGAGCTCGCCCAACCCGGGTTCGCGTTGGTTCCGCCCTCAAAACGCCTCAATTCCAGCCCCTGACAAGAAGGGTAACGAATCCATTTGCCCTGCATCCGTAATGCAGTCTACATTGGAAAACCGACGTTTGAGTCCAACTTCGGCAGACACTGCGCAACACCTGCCTGGTGGTTACTAAACGTAAATCACGTGTTACCAGCGGGTAAATATTTGTTCCATTTTGCGAAAAATGATGCCACCATTGGCCCCGCTTCTTGCGTGGAGAGGTGGCATTGAACACCGAATTCATTAGCCTCCGAGAAGCGGGTTCGCACCTGCGTTGGTTCGCACACTAAGTCCTTACCAGCTCCCGCAACCCCATGTGACCCACCCAATCCCAGGTTATTCCAAGGGCGTAACGGGCGCCGCCCGCCAAGCTCGATTGCCTGGAACATAAAAACTGTTAGCGGCGAGAGGTTAAGCATGAAACTGTTTGATTTAACGGGCAAGGTCGCGATAGTCACCGGTGGTAACGGCGGCCTCGGTCTGGGCATCGCCAAGGGCCTGGCGTCGGAAGGCTGTGCCGTCGCGCTGGTCGGCCGCAACCAGACAAAAATCGACCGTGCCGTCGCCGA
>JBPPNE010000157.1:0-8806 GCA_051306415.1 Porticoccaceae bacterium | reverse complement strand
GCGCAAATGCCGAGATAGATCGCGGTGCCGTCCATGTTGATCGCGGCGCCGAGCGGCATCATGAAGTTCACCGTGGATGGCGACACGCCGAGCTTTTCCTGCAATTCCCGCATGCCGGTAGAGAGCGTCGCCTTGGAACTGCTGGTGGAAAACGCCATCAGCTGGGTGGTGATCATCTTGCGGTAGAAAAACAGTGGGTTCAGGCGCGCAAACCCCGAGATCAGCACACCCAGAAAGACGTACTGAATTAACATCGCGACGATTACCAGAGCGACTAGTTCAATCAGGGCCCTGATGACATCGAGACCCATGGTGGCGACCATCCAGGCCATGAAACTGAAGATCGCGAGCGGCGCGAGTCGAACGATCAACTCGATCATGCGGAACAGTATCTTCGCCGCCGCATCGGCAACGCCCCTGGCGCCGCTGACCGGGTCGCCGAGGCTGAGCATGACCAGCCCGGTAAAGATCGCGAAGACGACGATTTGCAAATAATTGTCGGTGGCGAGCGCATTGTAGATATTGGTCGGAATCAGGTTCATCAAAAAGTCGCCGACCGTCGCGGGGCGGTCGCCCGTGAGCGGGGCCGGTGCTCCAGTATTCACTGGCGTTGCCACCATTGCGCTGTCGAGGCCGACGCCAGGTTCGGCGAAAGTCGCCAAGGCCAGGCCCAGCATCACTGCCAATACAGCAGTGGTCAGGTAGGCGGCTGCACCTTTGAGCGCGACGCTCGCCGCATCCCGAGAACCGGTCAGCGAGGTGATACCACTGATCAACGCGAACAGGATCAGCGGGCCCACCAGCATTTTTATGAATTTGATGAACAGCGTGCCGGGCACCTTGATGCCCTCCGCGAGCCCGGCGATCTGCTCCGGCGAACCGCCGTAATGGCGAATCGCGAAACCGGTGGCGACGCCGATCAAAAGCCCCAGCAGAACCTGATGCCAAAGTTTCAGACCCAGAAGGGTCGGTTCAGTGCTCTCGTAGGACACGGCCAATTCCATTGTCGATGGTAGTACCGGGTTCGCGGCGACGCCCCCTTGGAGCACCGAGCAAGCTCGCGCGGGGCGGGATCAGATCGGATCCCAGCTGAAGATATCCTGGGAGCGATCGAGCGGATAAAAATGAGTTTGCAGCGCGGGCATGGCGACGTCAAAGATGCTGTCGATGGTCCAGCCGCCACCGTTGTGGCTGGAGCGCAGCGGGCGGGACTGACTCATCAGGAAGATCTCGTTCATGCGCACCGCAAAGATCTGCCCGCTGATACTGGCGGCGCGGTCGCTGCACAGTGCGGCGGCGAAGATGCCGACTTTTTCCGGCGTCATGCGCTTCAATTTTTCCACCCGCGCGATCTGATCCGGGGTTTCCGCCGGAATGGTCGCGGTCAGCCGGCTCCAGGCGAAGGGCGCGATGCAGTTGGAGCGCACGTTATAGCGCTGCATGTCGAGCGCGATGGATTTCGACAGCGCGACGATGCCGGCCTTGGCGGCGGAGTAATTGGCCTGACCGAAATTGCCGATCAGCCCGGAGGTCGAGGTCATGTGCACGCAGACGCCACTCTCCTGGTTGCGGAAATGGGTGGCAGCCGCGCGGCTCACATTGAAGCTGCCCTTCAAGTGAACATTGATGACCACATCCCAATCCTCCTGGGTCATCTTGTGAAAGATCACGTCGCGCAGATTGCCGGCATTGTTGATCACCGCGTCGATACGGCCGAAGGTATCGACCGCCTGAGTCACCATGTTGTTGGCGCCTTCCCACGAGGAAACACTGTCGTTGCTGGCAACGGCGGCGCCACCAAAGGCCTTGATTTCAGCGACGACCTCCTCAGCGACCGCCACATCGACATCATTCACCACGACGCTACCACCGGCCTTGGCGACTTCGAGGGCGATGGTCCGCCCGATGCCGCGACCGGAGCCGGTGACCACCACGGATTTGCCGGCCAGATGTGTTGTTACGCTCATGGCGCTTCCCCTTGATTGGATTGAATTCGATGTCGCGGCCCGTACTACCACTGGCCGCCTGCACTACTATTATGAAGCAGCCTGTGAACGCGTCCTTGCCAGTCAACCGATCGTTGCCGATCTAGTCGATCCGGACGCTGGGCGGCAATCATTCGGGCCAGCACCGATTCTGTCAACTGGCAATCAGCGGTCGCTGATCTCATCATGCTGCCGAGGCAATCCCCGCGAGCGCTATCCGCCAAGTGGCCGCAGGGGTTACGGCTGCCCTTTTGATGCGCTATGCTTCCCGACCTTCGATCCGGCTGCCGTTGATGAAATCCAGCCGGCCGGGGTACACTTGAGACCTTTCCGCACGCCTTTTCCTGTCGTGAGACAGAAACTTCAAACCCAGAAATGATCGGTCGAGGGTATTTTATCGTGAATCAGTCCGCACTGCCTCCCCGGCAAGGTTTGTACGACCCAAAAAATGAGCATGACGCCTGCGGCGTCGGCTTCATAGCGCACATCAAGGGCCACAAGAGCCACGCGCTGATCGAGCAGGGACTGCAAATTCTCGCCAATCTGCACCACCGGGGGGCAACTGGAGCCGACCCCTTGGCGGGGGACGGCGCCGGCATTCTGATCCAGCTACCGGATGCGTTTCTGCGCCGTGAGTTTGCTATCCAGGGCATCACCCTGCCCGCGCCGGGCGACTACGGTATCGGCATGGTGTTTATGCCCAGCAACTCCGACACCCGCGCCGCCTGTGAGACGGTGTTTGCCCAGTGTACTGCCGCCGAGGGCCAGATACTGCTGGGCTGGCGCGACGTGCCCACGCAAAATGCTGGCCTCGGCGAGGGGGTTAAGGCCACGGAGCCCGTCGTCCGCCAGGCCCTGATTCAACGCGGAGCCAACTGCCCCGACGTCGACGCGTTCGAGCGCAAACTGTTTGTCGCGCGCAAAGTGGCCGGGCAAGCGGTACGCGCACTCAATTTGCCGGGGGTGGAGGATTACTACGTGCCGTCGATGTCCGCCCGCACCCTGGTCTACAAAGGCCTGCTGCTGGCCGACCAAGTCGGTCGCTATTACCCCGAGCTGCACGATCCCGACATGGTCACCGCGCTGGCACTCGTGCATCAGCGCTTCTCGACCAATACCTTCCCCACCTGGAGCCGCGCGCACCCGTTCCGCATGATCGCCCACAACGGCGAGATCAATACCCTGCGCGGCAACCTCAACTGGATGGCGGCGCGCCGGCATTCCATGTCCTCCACACTGCTCGGCGACGACCTCAACAAATTGTGGCCACTCATCATCGAAGGGCAGGCCGACTCCGCCTGCTTTGACAATGCCCTCGAACTCCTGGTGGCGGGCGGCTATTCGCTGGCCCACGCCATGATGCTGTTGATCCCCGAGGCCTGGGCCGGCAATCCGTTGATGGACGAAAAGCGCCGCGATTTTTATGAATACCACGCCGCGCTCATCGAGCCCTGGGATGGCCCCGCCGCGGTGGCCTTCACCGACGGCCGCCAGATCGGCGCCACCCTCGACCGCAATGGTCTGCGTCCGGCGCGCTATCTGATCACCGATGACGATCTGGTGGTGATGGCCTCCGAGATGGGCGTGCTCGATATTCCGCAGCACAAAATCGTGAAAAAATGGCGCCTGCAGCCGGGCAAGATGTTCCTCATCGATGTCGAGGCCGGCCGCATTATTGATGACGCCGAACTCAAGGCCTCGCTGGCCAATTTCCGCCCCTACCGCGAGTGGCTAACCGAAACCCAGATTGTGCTGGAGGATTTGCCACCGCCAAAAATGGACGCGCCGCCCACGCCTGCAACCACTCTGCTCGATCGCCAGCAAGCGTTTGGCTATACGCAAGAGGACATTAAATTCATCCTCGCGCCCATGGCCGCCAGCGGGCAGGAAGCGATTGGCTCGATGGGCAACGATGCGGCGCTCGCCGTGCTCTCCAATCGCAACGTTCCGCTGACCAGCTATTTCAAACAGCTTTTTGCGCAGGTGACCAACCCACCCATCGACCCGATCCGCGAAGAACTGGTGATGTCGCTGGTGTCGTTCATCGGCCCGCGCCCCAACCTGCTGGGCTTGAGCGACACCAAGCCACGCAAGCGTCTGGAAGTGCAACAGCCGGTGCTGAGCCCGGAAGATATGGAGCGGATCCGCCATATCGCGGGTTTCACCGATGCGACTTTTCGTTCGGTCACTCTCGATATCTGCTATCCGGCAGACCAGGGCCCCGTGGGCATGGAACCGAAACTCAACGAGTTGTGTGCGACTGCCGAGCAGGTCGTGCTCGCTGGCTGCAATATCATCGTGCTGTCGGATCGCACAATGGATGCTGGCAACATCGCCATCCCCGCCCTGCTCGCCACCAGCGCGGTGCATCACCATCTGATTCGCACCGGACTGCGCACCGAAACCGGCCTCGTGGTCGAGACCGGTGCAGCCCGCGAGGTTCACCACTTTGCCATGCTTGCCGGCTACGGCGCGGAAGCCGTCCACCCCTACCTCGCGTTTGACACCCTCGCCCACATGGACGGCTTCGTTGCCGCCGATATCAGCCACCAGGACGCCTGCAAAAACTTTATCAAGGCCATCGGTAAAGGCCTGCTGAAGGTGATGTCGAAAATGGGTATTTCGACCTACCAATCCTACTGCGGGGCGCAAATCTTCGAGGCCGTAGGGCTGAGCAGCGCGTTCATCGACAAATACTTCACTGGCACCTCCAGCAACATCGAGGGCATTGGGCTCGCCGAGGTCGCCCAGGATGCCGTCAGCTGGCATCGCAACGCCTTTGGCGATGCCCCGCTCTACCGCAACGCGCTGGATGTCGGTGGCGATTACGCGGTCCGCGTGCGCGGCGAAGCCCACTTGTGGACGTCCGACAGTATCTCGAAGCTACAATTGTCCACCCGCACCAATGATTACCAGACCTTCAAGGAGTACGCGGTACTGATCAATGATCAGAACAAAAATCTGATGACCCTGCGTGGACTCTTCGAGCTCAACACCGCCGCGCAACCGGTGCCCCTGGACGAAGTCGAACCCGCCGCGGAGATCGTCAAGCGCTTCTCCACCGGCGCTATGTCCTTTGGCTCCATCTCCCGCGAGGCGCACACCACCATCGCGATTGCGATGAACCGCATCGGCGGCAAATCCAACACCGGTGAGGGCGGCGAGGAAGCTGACCGCTTCACACGGCTACCCAATGGCGATTCCATGCGCTCTGCCATCAAGCAGGTGGCGGCCGGGCGCTTTGGCGTTACCGCGGAATACCTAGTCAACGCCGATGTCATGCAAATCAAGATGGCGCAGGGCGCCAAGCCGGGCGAAGGCGGCCAGCTCCCCGGCCACAAGGTATCCGACGATATTGCCAAGGTTCGCCATTCGATTCCCGGCGTCGGCCTTATTTCGCCGCCGCCCCACCACGATATCTACTCCATCGAAGATATCGCCCAGCTCATTCACGACTTGAAAAATGTGAATCCCCAAGCGCTGGTCAGCGTCAAACTGGTGTCCGAAGTCGGTGTCGGCACCATCGCCGCCGGGGTGGCCAAGGCGCACTCCGATCACGTCACCATCGCTGGACACGACGGCGGCACTGGCGCCAGTCCGCTATCGTCGATCATGTTCGCCGGCTCACCCTGGGAACTGGGTCTCGCCGAAACGCACCAGACCCTGGTGCTCAACCAGTTGCGCGGGCGTATCGCCGTGCAGGTTGACGGTCAGCTGAAAACCGGTCGCGATGTCGTCATCGGCGCGCTGCTCGGCGCCGATGAATTCGGTTTCGCCACCGCACCACTGGTGGTTCAGGGCTGCATCATGATGCGCAAGTGCCACCTCAACACCTGTCCGGTGGGCGTGGCGACGCAGGATCCCGAGCTACGCAAGAAATTCACCGGCCAGCCCGAGCACCTGGTGAATTACTTTTTCTTCATCGCCGAGGAAGTCCGCGAGTATATGGCGCAGATGGGCTTCCGCCGTTTCGACGAGATGATCGGCCGCACCGACTACATCAGCACACGCACATCCACCGATCACTGGAAAGCTAAAGGACTGGATTTTTCGCGGCTGTTCTACCGTCCCCCAGTATCTGCTGGCGTCGCCACCCATTGGATGGAACAGCAGGATCACGGCCTCGACAAAGCCCTCGACCATCGACTGATCGCCGCGGCTCAGCCGGCGCTACAAAAACAGCAGCCTGTGCATATCGAGGTCGCGGTCAAAAACAGTAACCGCACCGTCGGCGCCATGCTGTCCGGTGAAGTGGCGAAACGCTATGGCCACGTCGGCCTACCAGAAGACAGTATCCAGATCCGCGCCAAGGGCACGGGTGGACAGAGCTTCGGCGCCTTCCTCGCGCACGGCATCAGTCTCGAACTGGAGGGTGAGGCCAATGACTATGTCGGCAAGGGGTTATCCGGCGGGCGTATCGCCATCTATCCGTCAGTCGATAGCTCACTGGCTCCCGATGAGAACATCATCGTCGGCAACACCGTACTCTATGGCGCCATTAGCGGTGAGTGCTATTTCCGCGGGGTTGCCGGCGAGCGCTTTGCCGTGCGCAACTCGGGCGCCACGGCCGTTGTCGAAGGCGTCGGCGATCACGGCTGCGAGTACATGACCGGCGGTACCGTGGTAGTTCTTGGCACCACGGGGCGCAACTTCGCCGCCGGCATGAGCGGCGGCATCGCCTTTGTACTCGACAGCGCCGGCGACTTCGACAAGCGCTGCAACCGGGCGATGGTCGAGCTCGAACCCATACCGGCGGAAGAGCGAACCCTTGAGGAACGGGACCACGAGGGCGACGATCCAGAGGGTCAGCGCGGCGCCAACGTCCGCTCCCTCGGCCAGAATGATGTACGCCTGCTGCGCGTGCTGATCCAGAAGCATTTGCGCTACACCCATTCGCAACTGGCGCGAAAGATCCTCGACAACTGGCACGATTACCTGCCCAGGTTCGTCAAAGTGATGCCCGTCGAATATCGCGAGGTATTACAGAAAATTGCCGCCGCGCAACGTGCGCAAGAAAAGCAGGAGAATGTCAGCAATGGGTAAACCCACCGGATTCATGGAGATCGCAAGGCAAGAGCCCGGCTATCTGCCCGTCGCTGAGCGCATCCGCAACTGCAAGGAATTCATCGCCCCCGTTGCCGACGACAAGCTCCGCGACCAGGCTGCACGCTGCATGGATTGCGGAGTACCGTTTTGCCAGACGGGCTGCCCCGTCAACAACATCATCCCCGACTGGAATGACCTGGTTTACAACAACAGTTGGCGCGAAGCGCTCGACGTGTTGCACTCAACGAATAATTTCCCGGAATTTACCGGCCGCATCTGCCCCGCTCCCTGTGAGGCCGCCTGCGTCCTCAACATCAACGATGCCCCGGTCACCATCAAATCGATCGAGCGCACCATTGTCGACAAAGGCTGGCTAGAGGGCTGGATAATGCCCCAAATTCCCGCTCGCAAAACCGGCAAGCGCGTCGCCGTGGTGGGTTCAGGGCCCGCGGGCCTGGCCTGTTCGCAGCAATTGGCGCGGGCAGGGCACGCCGTGGTGCTGTTTGATAAGCACGACCGTATCGGCGGACTGATGCGCTATGGCATCCCCGACTTCAAGATGGAAAAGCACTTGATCGACCGCCGCATGCAACAGATGCAAGCAGAGGGCGTCGAGTTTCGTCCGGGACAACATATCGGCGTCGATGCGCCGGCACAGAAGCTGCTGACCGAGTTCGATGCCGTGGTTCTGTGCGCCGGCTCCGAACAGCCGCGCGATCTCAATGTCCCCGGGCGTGAGCTGAAAGGGATCTATTTCGCGCTACAGTTTCTCCAGCAACACAACCGCCGAGTTGCTGGCGACGAGATTCCGCCCGAAGCTGTCATCACGGCCAAGGACAAGCACGTCGTCGTGATCGGCGGCGGTGACACCGGCTCTGACTGTGTCGGCACATCGATACGCCAGGGCGCGGCTTCGGTCACCCAGTTCGAGGTGATGCCGCAGCCACCGTTAAAGGAAAACAAAGCCATGACCTGGCCCGCCTGGCCACTGAAAATGCGCACCACGTCCTCCCATGAAGAGGGCTGCGCGCGGGACTGGAGTGTCTCCACGACGCGCTTTTCCGGCGACGGCGACAACGTCGAGACGCTCCACGCCATACGCCTTGATCCGAAAATGCAGACCATCGAAGGCAGCGCATTCGACATCAAAGCCGATCTTGTGCTGCTGGCAACGGGTTATCTGCACCCCGTTCACGGCGGCATGCTGGAGCAACTGGGTGTCGCGTTCGACGGCCGCGGCAATGCGCTCGCCGACACCGAGCGCTATCAGACCTCCGTTGCCAAAGTGTTCGCTGCCGGTGACACCCGACGTGGGCAATCACTGGTCGTGTGGGCGATTCGCGAAGGTCGCCAAGCCGCCCGCGCCGTCGACGAATTCCTGATGGGTGGCTCCGACCTGCCGCGCTAAAAAAAGCTGAATTCCAAGAACTTTCAGTGGGGCCCGGGATGGCCATGCTGCGCTGCTGTCTTTGATTATTTTTCTAACCGTAAATCCAAAAAACGGCTTTTTTACAGCCTTAACCCTACGCTTGAGGGGCGCGGTGCTGTTTGTCGCGTGAGACTTCCTACGCAAAAGTGGACACCCATTGGTTATGCGCATTGGGCTTCAAACTCGATGGGAGATCGGTAGCCGAGTGCTGAGTCTAATCGCTTGGTGTTGTAGAAATCGATGTAGCTTTTGATGGAGGCATGAAGCTGCTTCTCGCAGCTGAAGCGCTGGCGGTGGTACATGTCCGATTTCATCGACTTGTTCCAGGATTCCATGTGCGCGTTGT
>JBPPNE010000156.1:0-24391 GCA_051306415.1 Porticoccaceae bacterium | reverse complement strand
CAAGTGTGGGGCGATTGACGTGTGCTGCACTGCATTGGGACTGGGACTGGTTGGGCGAATCCCTTCGCCGCTGCGCAGCAATCGAACGCCTCGCGACCGTTGCGCGCGGTGAGCGGGTATGGGAGAAGGGCCCCTCGCTCCCGAGCCCGTTAGCCGAGGCCGTCAGCTCGCTTGCGGCAGGGACTCGGCGATCAGCACTTGCTGTTGTTCCAGCGCATTTATCTGGTCGTCGCCGTAACCCAGCAGGTCGCGCAGCACGTCGTGATTGTGCTCGCCCAGGTAGGGCGCTTCCATGTCGATATCGTTGGGGTACTCGGAAAACCGCAGCGGCATGCCCGGCATCTGGAAAGTGCCGAACTCGCGCTCGGTCACGGTGCGCACCGTCCCGCGGGCGATGAAGTGGGGATGGTGGATCGCCTCCTCGACGCTGAGCACAGGCGCGACCGGAATGCGGCGCTCCTCCAGCAGGCGAATGACCTCGTCGTCGCTGTCGCAGGTCTGAATCCAGTCCTCGATGATCTTGACCAGCTCGAAGCGATGCTTGATCCGCTCGCGGATATCCTTGAAGCGCGGATCCTCGAGCAATTCCGGCTTGGCCATGGCATCGCAGAGTTCCTTCCACTGGTGCAGCACCGCAATGATGATGATATAGCGCCCCGGACTCTTGCCCTTGAACGCGCCGAGGGGAGCCATCCCTGAATGATGGGCGCCGGAGCGGGTGGGTTTCAGTTTGCCCTCGCTGGCGCTGACCATGCCGACATTGATTTCGTGGCAGTGAAAGTAGCTGTCGATCAGGGAGATATCCAGATGTTGGCCGGGCCCGCCGAGGGCGCGCCGGTACAGCGCCGCGTTGATGGCGGCGAGGGCGTGGACCCCGGTGGTGACATCCCCTATCCCGGCCATCGGTAGGCTAGGGGCTTGGTCGCGCTCGCCAATCAGGCTGGTGATGCCAGAGTAGGCCTGGGCGATGTAATCAAAACCCGGCCGGTCCGATAGTGGGCCGGTCTGCCCGAAGGTGGAGATCGAGCACATGATGAGTTTGGGGTTGAGGCGATGGACAGTCTCCCAGTCCAGTCCCATGCGACCGATGACGCCGGGCGCGAAATTCTCCACCAACACGTCAATTTTCGGTATCAGGTCGAGCAGTATCTGGCGGCCACCGGGGGTCTTCACATCGATGCAGAGGCTTTTCTTGCCCCGGTTCTGTTGCAGGAAATAAGCCGAGCGCCCGCCCTTGAGGTAGCCGACCTTGCGCACCTGGTCGCCCTTGGGAGCCAGCTCGACCTTGACGATTTCCGCACCCATCTCAGCCATCAGGCGAGTGGTGGTTGGGCCGGCCAGGTGCTGGGTGAAATCGAGCACCCGCAGGCCGTCGAGCACGTGTCTTGCCTTCATTGGTCGCGCCTCCCGTTATTATTTGTTTAATTCGGCTGTCTAGTTTGACTGTCTAATCCGGCCGGGCTGGCGCGGTACTGCGGCGCTCTCCAGCCGTGCCCGAACCGGCGTTGGCTGCCGGTTCGGGCACTGTGACATCACAAGCTCGTTGTTGGTGGGCCGACGACGCTAGCGGATTTCCAAGCCCTTCAAATTGCCCTCGTCACGCCATTCTTGCAAGATCTTGAAAAATTTCACGGCGCCGCCACCATATTGGCCAGATATAAAGCCATTTTTGCTGGAGCCAGTACCCTCGTTGTTGTAGTAGCCCGGTGTGCATTGAGCCAACAGCCGTTCCGTCTTATCACCATAGCTGTTACAGATGGCGCACCATTCGTCTTCCGCTTCCTGACTAGCTTCGACCGTTTGCGCACCCTTGGCCATCGCCTGCCCCACGATATAAGCCAATTGGCTGGCCTGTTCATCCAGCATATGTGTCGCATTAGGCGTCACCCCTGTCTGGGTAAAACCGAGGATGAAACAATTCGGGAAGCCGTGGCTCTGCAGACCGTGGAAAGTGGCCAGCCCGTTAGCCCATTTTTTCGACAATGAAACACCATTACGACCAATCAAATCGTAACCAGACTGGCTGGTATAACTGGTACCCACTTCAAACCCGGTGGAGAAGATCAGGCAATCGACTTCATACTCCTTGCCATCCATGATCACCCCTTTTTCAGTGATCTCGTCAACCCCCTGGCCATGGGTATCCACCAGCGTCACACTCGGGCGATTATAGGTTTGGAGATATTCGTCGTGAAAGCACGGACGTTTGCAGTACTGACGATAATAGGCCTTCAGTGCCTCGGCAGTTTCCTGGTCTTCGACAATACTGGCAGCCCGGTCGCGAATTTCCTGCATCTTTTTGAAATCGGCCAGTTCAAAGACCTCTTCTTTTTCTGCCTCGGTTAGTTCGTTGATATCGCCGGTGACAATGCCACCGATGTTGCGGAAGATATCAGTCCAGCCATCGCCGACCATGTCTTCATCGGTGTACGCGCCACCCAGTGTCTCGTTGAAGTTTGCAACACGCTTTTTATGCCAACCGGGCTTGAGCTTAGCCTTCCACGCGGGGTCAGTAGGTGCGTTGAAGCGCGCGTCCACGGACGACGGCGTGCGCTGGAAGACGTACAGTCGTTTTGCCGCTTCGCCCAGATGCGGAATGCACTGCACCGCCGTGGCGCCGGTGCCGATGATGCCGACGCGCTTGTCGTTCAGCTTGTTCAGACCGCCATCGCAGCTACCCCCCGTATAGGCATAATCCCAACGGCTGGTGTGGAAGGTATGGCCCTTGAATTTTTCTATGCCCGGGATGCCGGGCAATTTCGGGCGGGTCAGCAGGCCGTTGGCCATCGCGATGTAGTGGGCCTTCATGGCATCGCCACGATCGGTGTGGATGATCCAGCGGGAAATGCTCTCATCCCAACGAATCTCGGTCACCTCGGTTTGAAAACAGGTATCCCGATAGAGATCGTATTTTTTGGCGATGTTGATGCTGTGCTGGAGCAATTCCGGTGCGTGGGCGTAGCGCTCGGTCGGCACGTAATCGAGTTCATCCAGCAAGGGCATGTAGACATAGGCTTCGATGTCGCACTGGGCGCCGGGATAGCGGTTCCAGTACCAGGTGCCGCCAAAATCCCCGGCTTTGTCGATGACGCGGATATTATTGACGCCCGCCTCGCGCAGGCGGGCGCCCACCAGCAGGCCGCCGTAGCCGCCGCCGATAATGGCGACCTCGACTTCGTCGGTCAGTGGCTCGCGCACGAACGGCGCCGCGTAGTGATCGATCATGAACTCGGAGAGTTTGCCCTTGGCATCGCGGTACTGGCCGAAACCCTCCGGGCGCAGGCGCTTGTCGCGCTCGGCGTGGTATTTGGCGCGGAGGGCTTCCGGGTCAAATCCAAGTTCAGCTGGATCCTTCGAATATCTCTGTGCTGTGGTCATGGTAAGAGCCTCTAAGTTTTGTGCGGGCTGAGCCCGCACGGGTTATTGTCGAAACTTAAAAACGGTAACACCCGTGGTCAAGATTGTTTGCAGCCTGCTGTTCGCGATCCGCTGTGGTCAGCGAGCAGTCAGCGTGCGTAAAAATCCACTTCAAAGGCGTCATGCCTATCGGTGAAGCACTGGCTGTATGTCAGCACCTGAGCCGCACCCTTGTAGGGTCTTAACGGGCAAGTTATGGACGGATGATGCTTCAATCCATCACTGGTTACAAGAATCGGGCTGAAATCGCTCCGTGACCCGAAGCGGCCGGCGGGTTTTGTTAGTGTAGTTGAGCTGGCCTGGGGTGCGGGTCAGTTGCGCACCACTACAGCAAGGCAGTGGTTATCTAACCCAAGTGACCCGGCCGGCTATGCTGGATAAGTCCGTCGATCCGTCGATCCTTCGCCAGGCTCAGGACGAACGGCAATCTGCAGGTTTTACCGTTGGATAGTTCTGCGCCGGTCCAGGGTCGAGCGACGGCCGGATTTGTTCAGAGTTCCCCGCGGGCGGGGCTGTGTGGTACGTCGAATCAGTTATTGACGCTACATTCGAAGCACTGCAAATAAAATCCGCGTGGGTCGCTGAGTTTGCCGGGCAGCTTGACGCGCTCAATCAGCTTGAACAGGGTATCTGGAAGCTGGCCGGTAGGGGTCGAGGAGTACAGCGAGACGCCGAGCCGGCTGGCCCCGTTGGCGATACGATCGAGCAGTATCTCTTCGAGACTGTGGGGACGGTCGAAGTTTTCCACTTCATAGCTGTCGAGTTTCGCCAACTGGGCCGCAGCGGCGATGGCTTCGGGAAGCCCGCCGATTTCGTCTACCAGCCCGAGCTCCTTGGCCTTGGCTCCCGTCCATACATGGCCCTGGGCGATGTCGCCAACGGTCGCCAGCGGTAGCTTGCGGGCGGTGGCGACGAGCTCGGTAAACTGCTGGTAGATATTGTCGACGCTGTGTTGAATGACGCGCTCGGCCTGTGGGCTCATCGGGCGATCAAGGCGATAGAGGTCAGCCAGCCGGGTAGTGCCGACGCCGTCACTGTGAACGCCCAGGGATGCCAAGGTGTTCTCGAAGGTGGGGATGATGCCGAACACGCCAATGGAGCCGGTAAGCGTGGTCGGTGTGGCGAAGATCTTGTCGGCGCCGGCGGCGATCCAGTAGCCCCCGGAGGCAGCCAGCGAACTCATCGATACTACCACCGGAATCCCGCGTTTTTGCAGGGCTTCGATTTCGCGGCGAATGATATCGGATGCGAAAGCACTGCCACCGGGGCTGTCGATCCGCAACACCAGGGCACGCAGCTCTTTATCCTGCCCCGCTTCGCGCAGCACTGCGGTGAAGGTTTCGCTGCCGGTCGTACCATCCGGCGCCTCGCCATCGACGATGGTGCCAGCGGCGACCACGACGCCAACTTTGCCCTTGCCGAGGTTCTTTTTGGATTTCAGCCGGTGGTGAACCAGATAGTCCTGGAAGTCCACGGCCAAGTAATCCTGGCTCTCCGGATCGGTGCCCGCGAGTTCCTTGAGCTTGGCGGTCATCCCCGGTTGGGTATCGATATGATCGACCAGGCCTTGCTCAAGGGCGAGTTTGGCGGCATCGCCATTCACCGCCGCCAGCTGGGTATCGAGGTTGTCGATGTAGCGGTCGATAGTCGCTGGCGGCAACTTGCGCGCCGTTTCCACCCGTGCCGTGTACGCACGCCAGAGGGCGTTGATCCAGGCGCTGGTGTGCTCGCGCGATGCTGCGGACATGTCGTTGCGGGTAAAGGGTTCGATGGCATCCTTGTACTGGCCCGCACGGAATACATGGAATTTGATGTGGAGCTTGTCCATGGCCTCGGCGAAGAACGGATGGTAGCTGCCGTAGCCGGTCAACAGCACCGCGCCCATGGGATTCAGGTAGATTTCAGTGGCGAAACTGGCGAGGTAGTACTGCTCCTGGGTATAGCTGTCGCCCACCGCAATGATCGGTTTGCCGCTGGCGCGAAAGCGCTCCAGCGCCGCGCCGACATCCTCGAGTTTGCTGATGCCACCGCCATCCAGGTGATCGAGTTCCAGCGCGATGCCGGTGATGCGCGCGTCAGTGCTGGCACCATCGATCGCCTTGATGAGATCGCGGCTCAGGGTTTCGGCGTCCCACTCGGTTTCCTTCTGAACTAACCGCGCCATCGGCTCGATGTAAGAGAGTTGCTCGACCAGGATGCCGCTCGGCGCGACGCGCAGAAAGGCGTGGTCTGGCAGCGGGCGAATGCGTTCGACGAACAGGCTGCTGACGGCGGCGATAAAAACCACCAGCAACAGCACATTGATCAGCGTGCGCAGGAAACCGAAGATCTTTCCGATCCCGGTGAACAGGCGGCGAATGAATCCGGGCTTATTTGGTTTCATGCGTGGACTCTGGTGGCTGCTCTTGGCTGGATGTTGCGTTCGCCTTTTGCCAGCGACTGAACAGCATGGCGGCGACGAACAGGGTTACGACTGCGATCAGCGCCACCACATCCGACGATGGGCTACCCGGTTTGAACAGGTTGGTCACGATGACGGTGAAATAGAGTAGTGCGACAAAGCACAGGTAAGCAAAGCTGCGTGGTTGCCGCCGGACCATGCCGGGCAGAAACAGCAGCAGCGGCAGTAGTGTCGGCACCAGCAGGATGTTTGGTGTCGCCGTTGTCACGCCCGTGAAGAGCAGGCTGGCGAGCAATAGCCAGTAGCTGACCCAGGTGACGGCGAGGGCGCCTAGACGCAGGCCCGGCGGTGGAACTTTTACTGTGGCCATTATCTGCTTACCGGCGTGGGGGTGGTGAATGTGCCGCAGATTGTGGCGTTGTCAGGGCCACTAGAATTTGAACATTTTGATTGCTTCTTCCCAATTTTTTCCATCGAATGGTTTAACCTCAATGTTGGCTTTTTCCATTTCAAAGTCCTCAAGGCAGCGGACGTTGATGCTGTATGTATCCGAGGCTGTACGCGGATTGCTAAAGGGATAGATCCCGCAGTGCTTGCAGAAGCAGTGCTTGGCTATGTTCGAACCGAATTGGTAGTGCGTGAGCGCATTTTCCCCAGAAAATAGCTTAAAACGCTCTGCCGGAACACGATGGTGCAAGGCTCCCTTTTTCGTGCAAATGGAGCAGTTGCACTCAATGGCTGTTGTGAGATCGGTTGCAACTTCAAACTGAACATACCCACAGTGACAGCTCCCTTTATACGTTCTCATACTCGGCTCCGAGAGGCCTCAACGTTGCGCTAACCCGACTACGATTTGCCTGCCACTGATCGGATTGAACGCCGGATAGACGTCTGCTTCGCCCACTTGCGGGGTCCAGGATAGCAACGAAGTGGAAAGCCCTTGGGAGCGTGGCCCGTCAAAGGATATCCAGCACCGCTTCGGGTGGTCGCCCGATCACCGCTCGCTCGCCTTTGATGACAATGGGGCGCTCGATCAATACCGGGTGTCTCACCATCGCCTCGATCAATTGAGCATCGGTGAGCTCTGGGTTTTTCAGCTCCAGCTCCCGGTACACCGTTTCGCCCGTGCGCAGCAATTGGCGGGCGCTGATACCGAGCTTGCCGAGCAGACCCTTGAGGGCGGTTGTGCTGGGCGGGGTGTCGAGATACAGCAGGATCGACGGCTCTATGCCCCGGGCCTGGAGCAGTTGCAGGGTCTGCCGGGATTTCGAGCAGCGCGGGTTGTGGAAGAGCGTGATCATGGTTTCGGATACAATCGGGTCATCATCAAGCGCCGCATTGTACAAGCTAAATTCGGATGAGCGCGAGAACATGACCTGGATTGAGTGCCGACGCCAGCTTGCGGGCATGGCCAAACTGGCCTTCGCCTTTGCTGTACATCTGCTCCGGCGCTACCGGAGTGACGACTGTTCCCAGCGCGCGGCGGCGCTGACGTATACCACGCTGTTCGCACTGGTGCCGCTGATGACACTGATGTATGCCATGTTTTCGCTGGTGCCGGCGTTTCAAAGTATCGGTGGTCAGTTCGAGCAGTTGCTGTTCAACAACCTGGTGCCGAGCAGTGGCCTGGAGGTGCAGAAATACCTGCGCGATTTCTCCCAGCAGGCGCGTAACCTGGGCGCTGTCGGCGGGCTGATTCTGATCGTGACCTCCTACCTGATGCTCACCGCGATCGAGACCGCCTTCAACAAAATCTGGGGCGTGCCGGACAATCGGCGGGGTCTGACCGGCTTTCTACTCTACTGGGGCGTGCTCAGCTTTGGCCCGCTGCTGGTGGGCGTTGGGTTGTTGATCCATGCCTATGTGCTGTCGGTGAAATTCATCGCCGACGGAGCGATCCTGCCGGCAATCGGGCTGCTGAATTACCTGCCCTGGGTGATGACCTGGATTGCGTTCACGCTGATTTACGCGGCGATGCCCAATTGCCGGGTATCGCGCCGGTATGCGGCCATTGGTGGATTTGTGACGGCCATTTTTTTCGAATTGGCCAAGGCGCTATTTGGCAGGCTGGTGGCAAACTCCGACTACCACACCGTGTACGGTGCTTTCGCGGCGGTTCCCCTGTTGCTGGTATGGATTTATCTGTCCTGGTCGCTGGTGCTCGGGGGTGCCGAGCTGGTGCGCTCGCTGGAGACCTTTGGCGCCAGTTACCGCGGCCATTACTACCCCGATTTGCTGGCCATACTCGCGGTGTGTCGGGAGTGCCTGCAGCGGCAGGATAACGGTGCCGCGCTGGCGGATGGGGATGTCGTCAAACTGCGCATTGAGGGCACCCAGTGGCGCCGGCTGCGGACGATTCTGCTGCGGGAAAAAGTGCTCACCACAACCGACACCGGCGCCTATGTATTCGCCCGCAATCCTCGCCGCACGACCCTGTGGCAGCTGATGGAATTGTGCCCGGACGGTGGCATTACCACGCTGCCTGAACGACAGTCCGAGGCCGCGAAGCGGCCACCTTGGCGCACTCGGGTTGAAGCGCTGATCAGCGAAACCCGGGCGAGCGTGGAGTTCCATCTCGCTATTCCCCTGGAGACGTTGTTCAATGGTGAATCTGTCTCGGGCGGGACGTTAAAGGACGAAATGTTAAAAGACGATGAGTACGACGAAAAATTCACTGATAAGCCACGCGCGAATGACGACAACTGACGTGCGCGGCAGGGCCGTTATCTGCCGTGTTGCCTTGCTCATGATGGCAATCGCGCTGCTGGGTTGTCGGGACGCCGAGCCCAGTTACCCGCTGCTGGGCGGTGGCGCCTTGGTGTTGTCGGAATTGCACGGCAAGCTCGTCGTTATCAACTATTGGGCCGAGTGGTGCGCGCCCTGCCGCGAAGAAATACCGGAGCTGAATGCCTTCGCGGCGGCTCATCCAGCCGAGGTCGGTGTTTTTTCGGTGAATTTCGATGGTGCCAGTGGTGCCAGCCTGGAGGCGCAGATCGCCGCGCTGGGTATTGCCTTTCCGACGCTGCTACGGGATCCGCGGCCGGAGTTGCCGCTGCCGCCGCCGCAGGCGCTGCCGGAAACGCTGGTTTTTGATCGCGCGGGCAACGTTCAGCAAGTGTTGAGCGGCCCGCAGACCCGCGCCGCGCTGGAGCAGGCGCTAGCGCTTGCAGTGCCGCCCACCCGCGACGGCCAACCCTGACCAGCGGCGTCATCCCTGGAGATTGCTACCCTGGAAGCTGCCATGACCAGCGCGAATCTGGCGACAGCGGTCGAAGCCGACTGGATTGCGCTCGCAAAGGTTGGCGACATCGGCGCTGGCGGCTTGCTGGGTGCGAGCGCCGAGGGCGTTGAGCTGGTGCTGGTGAAACACGAGGGCGAGATCAGGGCGTTTGACGGTCGTTGCCCGCATCTGGGGACGCTGCTCGCCGAGGGTGAGCTCAGCCACGGCAGCATCATCTGCCGGTCACACCAATGGCAGTTTGACGCCCGAAGCGGACAGAAAAAGGGTGATCGTGAAACCTGTCTGCGCGGATTTCCCGTGGTCGTCAAAGACGGTGTGATTCTGATTGAGCGAGCACTTGTTACTGCCGTAGCGGGCGCGCCCGCGGTTGCCGGCATACCGCTGGAATCGCTGCCCGGTCCCCGCGGCCTGCCCCTGATCGGCAACCTGCACCAGTTGAACCGTCGCGCATTTCATTTGACGCTGGAGCAGTGGGCGGCGCGCTTTGGCTCCCTGTATGCCTATCGCTTCGGTCGGCGCGCGATGGCGGTAGTGGCGGACGCTGCGCTGGCGAACGCGCTGTTGAAGGCGCGGCCGGAGGATTTTCGCCGTACCAGTCAACTGGAGAAAGTGTCCATCCTGGGCGTGAGCACGCAGGGCATCTTCATGGCCGAGGGCGACCGCTGGCGGCGGCAGCGCCCGGTGATCGTGCAGTCTCTCGATACCGGCCATCTGCGCCAGTTCTTCCCGACGCTGATCAAGGTGACCGACCGCCTGTGCCGGCGCTGGTGGGCGGCGGGCGAAGCCGACGCCGGGCTCGATGTGCAGGCGGAATTGATGCGCTTCACCGTCGATGTCACGGCGTCCCTGGCCTTTGGTCAGGACATCAACACGCTGGAGCAGGAAGGCGCAGTGATTCAGGAACATCTCGACAAGATTTTCCCGACGATCCAGCGCCGCCTGCTGTCGCCAGTGCCCTACTGGCGCTATCTGCGCACGCCGGCGGACCGCGATGTGGAGCGCTCGGTGAAGAAAGTGTACGCGGCGATTGCCGGTTTTATCGCCGCCGGCAGCGCGCAGCTGGCGGCTGACGCGAACCTGCGCGAGCACCCCGAAAACCTGCTGCAATCGCTGTTGGTAGCGGCAGAAAAGGGCGAAGGTGAAGCCGGCGGCTTCAGCGAGCGCGAGGTGGCTGACAACGTGCTCACCATGTTGCTGGCGGGGGAGGACACCACGGCCAATTCCCTGGCCTGGGTCATCTACTACCTCGTGCTGTACCCCGAACTACAGACCCGGTTGCGCGCCGAGGTCGACGCTGTGCTCACCGGTGGCGCTCTCGACGATTACGACAAAACCCGCCAGTTTCCCTATGTCGAAGCGCTGATCAACGAAACCATGCGGCTGAAGCCGGTGGCGCCGATCAACATCGTGGAAGCCACCCGGGATGTTCGCGTTGGTCCGCTGGCGCTGCGGCGCGGCCAGTCGGTGGTGATTCTCGCGCGCACCATCGCCATGCAGGAGGCGGACTTCCCCGCTCCCGAGCGGTTCAATCCGGAGCGCTGGCTCAAGGTGGACGGTGAGAAGCGTCAGGCCAACACCCGTGCCTTCATGCCCTTTGGTTCCGGGCCACGCCTTTGCCCCGGTCGCAGCCTGGCGCTACTGGAGATGAAGGCGGTGCTGGTGATGATCGCCAGTCATTTTGAGGTGGAGGCCGCTGTCGATCTCGCCAAGGTGTCGGAGCGGTTGCAGTTCACCCTGAGCCCGCTCGGGCTGCGGATTCGGTTCAGGCCACGGCGGCCCACTCCAAAGATTGAGTGAGCGTGGATGGCGGGTGTATCCGGGCAGTGGCTACGGGTTACACGCTTTTCCTGTTGCGTGCTCAGGCCAGGAACGCAACGCCGTCCAGCGGTTCACTGATATGGTGGCCCTGCAAAATGTCGCAGCCGAGTTCACGCAAACGGTTCTCGATGGCCGCACTCTCCACGCCCTCGGCGACCACCTGCATGCCCAGATTGTGGGCCAGGACCACCGTGGCCTGGACGATCATCGCGTTTTGATCGTCTTCCAGCATGTCCATGACAAAACCTTTGTCGATCTTGAGTTCCTTCGCGGGCAGCCGCTTGAGGTAGGCGAGGGAGGAGTAACCGGTACCGAAATCGTCGATCGAGATACGGGTGCCGATGGACTCCAGGCGCAGCAGGACTTCCATCGCTCGGTCGGCATCGACCATGATCGAGGTTTCGGTGATCTCAAGGGTCAGCGCGCTGGCGGGGATATTGAAGGACTCCAGATTGCCAATGATCTTCTCGGGCAGGTCGGGATCGAGCAGCACTCGCGACGACACATTGACCGCGACCGAGATGTCCAAGCCGTTCTGCTGCCACTGGCGGCACTGGCGGAGAGCTTCCTCAATCACCCACTGTGACAGTTCACTGATGAATCCGGTGCGTTCCGCCAGCGGAATGAATTCATCGGGCGGGATCACGCCGTGCTCGCGATGTTGCCACCGCATCAACGCTTCGGCGCCGATCAACTGCCCGCTCTGCGCCGCGATCTTGGGTTGGAAATGCAGTATCAGGTGCCCGCTTTCGATCGCCTGGCGCAGCTCGCCGGTGAGTGACAGCAAGTGGGGGCTGGATTTTTGCATGCCCTGCTCGTAGAGCACGAATCCGCTGCTCATGGCCTTCGCCACGTACATGGCGAGGTCGGCAAACTGCAGGAGGGTGTCTTCATCCTCGCCGTGATCGGGATAGAGCGAGGCGCCGATGCTGGCGTGGGCTTCCAGCGGAATCTTGTTGACCACAAAGGGCGTTTTCATGACCTGGTGAATTTTATCGACCAGGTTGCCGATGTCCGTCGCCGAATCGATCTCGGGCAACAGAATGCCGTACTCATCGCCGCCGAGGCGGGCGAGGGTTGCCGGTTGCTGAATCACGCCAGATAAGCGAAAGGCGAGCTGCCGGAGCAGGATATCGCCGCTGTGGTGGCCCAGGGTGTCGTTGACCTCCTTGAAGTTGTCGAGATCGATGACGAGGACACCGAGCTTCCCCTGCCGGATGCGGGCGCCGACGATTGCCTGCTCGATGCGATCGCGGAACAAGCCGCGATTGGGCAAGCCAGTCAAGCCGTCGTGGGTGGTGCCATGGGCAATCTGCGTTTCCAGAGAATTCGCCTGTGCCCGCAAGTTTTCGGTTTGATCGACGATCATGGCGCCTGCCTCCCAAGCCACGGAAGTGCCCACATACTGACCCCAAAGTGCAAAGGCGAAGGGAGACAGATCGAGCAGCCACAGCGCTGGATTGCTCCGCTGTACCTGAAGAAAATGATCGATGCTGAGCGTGCTGAATTCGAGGTAACTGCTGAGCAGAGTGGCCAGAACAGCGGCAAAAGTGGCTATCACGGCCCCCAGCGAGGCTTGACCCGACGCCTTGGCTTTGAGCAGGCGGATATTGGTGGAGAGCAGTGAGTAGGTGGCCGCCATGGCTGAATTCCGTTTCAGATCAACGGTTTTTCTGCATTTTTTCGGAGTGGTTGTCACTCTTTTTCAGTGCGTCGCGCTAGTCGCGCCAATAGTGCGCACTCGCCACGTCAATCCGGTGGGCGTGTCGTCGGCCTGCGCAATGACGTGGTGTGGCTCAGAATCGGTCCAAAATGCCGAGCGCAGTAGACTTTTGGATAGGTTCTCAGGGTTTGGCGGGAGGCGTCACAAACCTGACCACCTGCACCTCAAGGTCGCGGCTTTGGCCGGCCTGGTTGAGCTTGTCGAGATAGTTTTGCCAGTACTGTTCGTAATTGTCGCCCAATTCGCGCAGGTAGCCCCAGCTGTAAATACCGGTGTTGTGGCCGTCGTCGAAATGCAGCAGCAGCGCATAGTTGCCCACCGGTTCGACGCGGGCGATGCGTACGCCCTTCTTGCCGTGCTGGAGTATCTCCTGCCCCGGCCCGTGGCCTCTGACCTCGGCACTGGGGGAGTGTACCCTCAGATACTCGCCGCTCAATGTGAAGCCGGCGTTGCTGGCATAGGCCAACTCCAGCGAGCCTTCGGCTTTGTGGTGCTTTACTTTGGTGGGAGTCATAACCGTCTCGTCCGCTTGGCCGCTATCGGCTGGCCATCACCGGCTCGGCCACCCGGGTTGGGTTTCAGAGTATAAATCGCGACAGATCCTCATTGCTGGCCAGTGAGTTCAGCTGCTGGTCGACAAAGGCGGCGTCAATGATGGTTTTCTCGCCGCTGGCGGCGATGTCGGTGGCGTCGAACGAGAGCGTCTCGAACAGGCGTTCGAGCACGGTGTGGAGGCGACGGGCGCCGATGTTTTCGGTACGCTCGTTCACCGTCCAGGCGATTTCGGCAATCCGGCGGACGCCCTCGGGGGTGAAGTCTATCGCCAGTCCCTCGGTGGCCAGCAACTCGCGGTACTGTTCGGTCAGCGAGGCTTTCGGTTCAGTGAGAATGCGCTGAAAATCGTCGGCGTCGAGGGATTCCAGTTCGACTCGAATCGGCAGCCGGCCCTGAAGCTCTGGAATCAGATCGGACGGCTTCGCGAAGTGAAACGCGCCCGAGGCGATGAACAGGATGTGGTCGGTTTTCACCACGCCGTACTTGGTGGATACGGCGCAACCCTCGATGAGCGGCAGCAGGTCGCGTTGGACGCCCTCGCGGGAAATATCGGTGCCCGCTATTTCGCCACGCTTTGCCACCTTGTCAATTTCATCGATAAAGACGATACCGTTCTGTTCGGCGCTGACGATGGCGCGAGCCTTGATGTCGTCCTCGTTGACGAGTTTGGCCGCTTCTTCCTCGGCGAGCAGTTTGAGGGCCTTGGCGACAGGCAGGCGGCGGCTTTTGGTACGCCCGCCGCCCAGATTGGCGAACATGCCCTGCAATTGGTTCGTCATCTCCTCCATGCCCGGCGGCGCCATGATTTCGACGCCAACCGGCGTGGCGCGCACGTCGATCTCGATCTCTTTGTCATCGAGTTGGCCTTCGCGGAGTTTCTTGCGCAGTAGCTGACGAGTGTTGGATTCCCTATCCGCGCTGGCACTGGTGTCACCGGTGGCGATGCTGGCATCGCGTGCCTGCGGCAGTAATGCATCCAATACCCGCTGTTCGGCGGCGTCGAGCGCGCGTTGACGGACTTTCTCGGTCTCCTGCTCGCGTAGCTGTTTGATCGCGCTTTCCACCAGGTCGCGAATAATCGAGTCTACATCCCTTCCGACGTAGCCGACTTCGGTGAATTTGGTGGCTTCCACCTTGATGAAGGGCGCGTTGGCGAGGCGGGCGAGACGACGGGCGATCTCGGTTTTGCCGACGCCGGTGGGGCCGATCATCAGGATGTTCTTGGGGGAGATTTCATTGCGCAACTCTTCTGGCAGCTGCATGCGCCGCCAGCGGTTGCGCAGGGCGATAGCGACGGCGCGCTTGGCGTTGTGCTGGCCAACGATATAGCGGTCGAGTTCGTGAACGATTTCCCGGGGGGTCATATCCGACATGTTGGGCGTCCGGGTTGAAGGTGGGGGCGTGGGTTGATCGGGTGCTGGGAGTCGCCGCAATCAGCCACAGTCCAGCTCCTCGATGGTGCGGTTGTGGTTGGTGTAGATGCAGATATCGGCCGCGATTTGCAGGCTTTTTTCGACGATATCGCGGGCGCTTAGTTCGGAATTCTCCAGCAGGGCTCGCGCCGCCGCCTGGGCGAAAGGACCGCCGGAGCCGATGGCGATCAGATCGTTCTCCGGCTGGATCACATCGCCGTTGCCGGTGATGATCAGCGACGCCTCTTTGTCGGCGATCGCGAGCAATGCCTCCAGGCGGCGCAGGATGCGATCCGTCCGCCAGTCTTTCGCCAGCTCGACGGCGGCGCGCACCAGGTTGCCGCGGTGCTGTTGCAACTTGGCCTCGAAGCGTTCAAACAGCGTGAACGCATCGGCGGTGCCACCGGCAAACCCGGCGATCACCTGGTCGTTGTGCAGGCGACGGACCTTGCGGGCGTTACCCTTCATCACTGTATTGCCGAGGGTGACCTGGCCGTCGCCGCCGATGACGACCTTGCCGTTGCGGCGCACGGACAGGATGGTAGTGCCGCGGTACTGTTCCAAATCGGGTTCTCCAGGGTATGGCGGGAGTGATGCACAAAAAGCGGCCAGTGACCAAAGATGGGGGTGGCGCGGATAAAATTCAATGGTTGGCGCTCAGTGCTTGGTTGCCATTCGTCCCCCCGGTTACACTGGCGGAAATCTCAGGAAGGACGCCATTGGGCACCGATAATCATGGCGGCAACAGTTCGGAGCCGCCCAATTCTAGCGAGACAAATCCCAGCAAGACTAAAACGGGGCCGCGCCGGGGGTTACTAGGCGCGAGTGCCGTTGTCGGCTCCATGACCATGGTGTCGCGGGTGCTCGGTCTGATTCGCGATGTCATTGTGGCTCGCGTGATCGGCGCCGACGGCCTTGCCGACGCCTTTTTTGTCGCCTTCAAGATCCCCAATTTTTTGCGCCGGCTCTTTGCGGAGGGGGCCTTTGCCCAGGCCTTTGTCCCGGTGTTGTCGGAGTATCGCCATAAAGGCAGCGAGGCCGCCGCCAGGGAGCTCGTCGATCGGGTCGCCGGCGCATTGGGCTCTGTTCTGGTCGCGGTGACTGTGCTCGCGGTCGTCGGTGCACCCTTGGTGGCGGCGCTATTTGCCCCGGGGTTCATTGGCGACGCGGTGAAATTTGATGCTGCGATTGACCTCATCCGCATCACTTTCCCCTATCTGCTATTCATTTCGCTGGCGGGCTTCGCGGGCGGGATTCTCAATAGTTTCGATCGCTTTGCGGTACCCGCCTTTACCCCGGTGTGGCTGAATGTCTGCTTGATCGGCGCGGCGCTCGCCGCGGTGCCCCTGGGTCTGCGCCCGGTGTATGCCTTGGCCTGGGGGGTGTTTGCGGCAGGCATCATCCAGCTTCTGTTTCAACTACCGTTTCTCGCGCAGATCCACCTGTTGCCTCGACCGACCTGGGGCTGGCGCGATCCCGGGGTCAGGCGGATTGTACGGTTGATGGGGCCGGCCATGTTCGGGGTCTCCGTCAGCCAGATAAACCTGCTGCTCGATACCGTGCTAGCGTCCTTTCTGCCCACTGGCAGTGTGTCTTGGCTCTATTACTCGGATCGCATCACCGAACTCCCGCTAGGCGTTTTCGCGGTTGCCGCCGGCACCGTGATCCTGCCGAATCTGTCGCGTCAGCACGCGGCAAAATCAGAGCAGGCGTTCAGTGCGACGCTGGATTGGGCGTTGCGCTTCATCTTGCTAGTGGCGGTGCCGGCGTCGGTGGCACTGATCATCATTGCCGAGCCTCTGCTGACGACGCTTTTTTACGACGGCGACAGCATCACCGCGCACGACATCGACATGGCAACGGTGAGTCTGCAAGCGTTCGCCTGTGGGTTGACCGCATTCATGCTGATCAAGGTGTTGGCGCCGGGTTTCTACGCTCGCCAGGATCTGCGCACGCCGGTGCGCATCGGCATCATCGCGATGATTGCCAACATGGTCTTCAATCTCGCGTTGGTGTTCCCGCTGCATCATTACTTGCGTGTCGGTCACGCCGGACTTGCGCTGGCGACCACGCTGGCGGCTTTTCTCAATGCCGGTCTCCTCTACCACGGCCTCAAGAAGACCAGGGTGTTTCAACCGCGGCCCGGCTGGGGTCGGTTCTGGCTCATGCTGTCATTTGCCAATGTGGCGATGGCCGCCGTGCTGGTTGCGTTCATGTGGCAACTCGTCGACTGGGCGAGCTGGCACTGGTGGCAGCGTGCGGGCTGGCTGGCGGTGATGTCCGCAGCGGGCTTTGTGGTTTACGTCGGCGCGCTTTTCGCGGGCGGTTTCAAGCTGCGCCACCTGCGCGGTGGTGGCTTCGGCGGCTAGTGCGGCCGCTTCACTCACTCCCGGCCGCTTCACTAGCTCCAGTGCTGGGGTATACTTCGCCTCCTTTGACAGGCGTGGAAGATTTCCTCTTGCCAGAGTTGAATCGGGAGAAAAATTACTTTATTCGTGGCCTCCACAACCTGCGCGAGCAACACCGTGGCAGTGTGGCCACGATTGGTTCGTTCGATGGCTTCCACCTCGGCCATCAGGCCATCATTGAGCAGGTCAGGGAGCGCTCCGACCATTACAGCCTGCCGTCGGTGGTGATGATGTTCGAGCCGCAGCCGCAGGAGTATTTTTCCGGTGAAAGGGCGCCGGCCCGGTTGATGCGTCTGCGAGAAAAAGTCGATGCGCTGAGGGCGGCGGGCATCGACCGCGTGTTTTGTCTCCAGTTCAATCGCTCGCTGCGCAGCCTATCGGCGCAGCAGTTTGTCGATCAGTTGTTGGTTCAGGGTGTCGGCGTGCGCTGTCTGGTGGTCGGCGATGACTTTCGCTTCGGTTGCGACCGCAAGGGTGATTTTTCCATGCTTTACCTGAACGGTATGTACCACGGCTTTGAAGTGCTGGACACGCACACCGTCGAGATGGATGGCGAGCGCATCAGCAGCACGCGCATACGCCGTGAGCTGGAAGCCGGGTGTTTTGTGCAGGCGGAGCGGCTTCTGGGCCGACCCTTCAGCATTGCCGGCCGGGTCGTTTATGGCCAACGTCTGGGGCGGCAACTCGGTGTGCCCACTGCCAACGTCAACCTGTACCGCTATCGCGCGCCACTGCAAGGCGTGTTTGCGGTGGAGGTGCAGGTGCCCGGTATGCAGGGCGAAAAAATCAAAGGGGTGGCCAATGTGGGGGTGCGCCCCACGGTGGGTGATCTCGTCAAACCGGTTTTGGAGGTTCATTTGCTCGATTGGAGTGGTGACATTTATGGTCAGCGCATCGTTGTGGAGTTTCTCCACAAGCTGCGTGACGAGCAGAAATTTTCTACGCTCGATAAGCTGGTGGCGCATATCACGGCGGATATCGCCGCTGCCCGCCAGTATTTCGCGCTGCCCTGCCGACCGCTGACGATGCAGTTATGACCGACTACAAAGCCACGCTCAACCTGCCGAAGACGGATTTTCCGATGAAGGCTAATCTGGCCCAGCGCGAGCCACAGTTATTGCAGCGCTGGCAGGACGAGCAGCTGTACCAGTCGATTCGCGCCGCTCGCGCCGGGCGACCCAAGTTCATTCTCCATGACGGACCGCCCTACGCCAACGGCGACATCCACATTGGTCATGCCGTTAATAAAGTGCTCAAGGATATTATCGTCAAGTCGCGCACGTTGGCGGGCTACGACGCGCCCTATGTGCCGGGTTGGGACTGCCACGGCCTACCTATCGAGCACCAGGTTGAGAAGAAAATCGGCAAGGCGGGGGCCAAGGTCGATTTCAAGACTTTTCGGCAGAAATGCCGGGAATACGCGCTTACCCAGATTGCCGCGCAAAAGCGCGATTTTATTCGCCTGGGTGTGCTTGGCGACTGGGACCGGCCCTACCTGACGCTCGATTTCAAGGTCGAGGCGGCTATTATTCGAGCGCTCGGCAAGATCGCTGCCAACGGCCATCTGGTGCGCGGCTACAAACCAGTGTACTGGAGCGTGGTCGGTGCATCGGCGCTGGCTGAAGCCGAAGTGGAGTACCAGGACAAGACGTCGTTTGCGATCGATGTGAGATTTGCCGTCGCCGATGAAGCAGCCTGGGTCGCGGCATTCGACGGTATCGAGGGCCGCGGTGAACTGGCGCTGGCGATCTGGACCACGACGCCATGGACCTTGCCGGCCAATCAGGCGGTGGCGGTGAATGCCGGGCTCGATTACCTGGTGGTGGCCTGCGACATCGGCGGGGTGAACCGCCGTTTTATTGTCGCCGAGGCGCTTCTGGAGGCTACCTTGTCGCGCTGGGATATCAGTCGTCACCGGGTCGTCGGTCGCTGCAAGGGCGCCGCTCTCGAGCATCTGTTGCTTCGCCATCCGTTCTATGATCGGCAGGTTCCGGTGATTCTCGGTGATCACGTCACCACGGCAGCGGGCACCGGCGCGGTCCACACCGCCCCCGATCACGGGGTCGAAGATTTCGTCGCCGGTGCTGAATACGGCCTGGGCACGCTCAACTACATTGATGATGACGGCATCTATCGCGGCGATGTGCCGCTGTTCGCCGGCATGCATGTCTACAAGGTGGATGAGTCGGTGATCGATGTGCTCAGGGAGCGCGGCAATTTGCTGGCGGTCGCCAAGATCACCCACAGTTTTCCGCATTGCTGGCGCACCAAAACACCGCTGATTTATCGCGCCACGCCGCAGTGGTTCGTCAGTATGACCGCCAATGGCCTGCTGGCAAAAGCCATGGCGGCGGTCAATGGGGTTGCCTGGTATCCCGATTGGGGGCAGGCGCGGATGGAGGCGATGCTGGGTAACAGCCCCGACTGGTGCATCTCCCGCCAGCGCACTTGGGGGGTTCCGATCGCACTGTTCGTGCACAAGCAGACTGGCGACCTCCACCCCGATACGTCGAAACTGATCGAAGCCGTCGCCCGGCGGGTGGAGGATGCCGGTATCGATGCCTGGTATGACCTCGAAGCCAGTGACTTGCTGGGCGGCGAGGCGGTCAACTACAGCAAGGTGACTGATACCCTGGATGTCTGGTTCGATTCCGGTGTTACCCACGACGCGGTGCTGCGCGCGCGGCCGGAACTGGGCTATCCCGCCGATCTCTACCTCGAAGGCTCCGACCAGCACCGCGGCTGGTTCCAGTCGTCGCTGAAAACCGCCGTCGCCATCAACGGCAATCCGCCCTACAAGGCGGTGTTGACGCACGGCTTCACCGTCGATGCTGCCGGCCACAAGATGTCGAAGTCCCTCGGCAATGTGGTCGCGCCCCAGCAGGTCACCAACGACCTCGGCGCGGACGTGCTGCGCCTCTGGGTGGCCTCGACGGATTTCAGTGGCGAAATGACCGTTTCCGATGAAATTCTCAAGCGCACGGCGGATTCCTACCGGCGTATTCGCAATACCGCGCGGTTTCTGCTCGCCAACCTGGAGGGTTTTGATCCTGATCGGCATCTGATCCCGGTCGACCAGATGTTGGCGCTGGACCAGTGGGCGGTGGATCGTGCCGCGCGCTTGCAAAAGGAGATCATCGCCGCGTATGAGGTTTACAATTTGCACGGTATCTATCAGAAGCTGCACAACTTCTGTGTTCGCGATCTCGGCGGCTTCTATCTAGATATCATCAAGGATCGCCAATACACCTGTCGCGCTGACAGCTTGGTGAGACGCTCCGCGCAGACTGCGCTCTACCAGATCGCCGAAGCGCTGGTGCGTTGGCTCGCACCTATATTGAGTTTCACTGCCGAGGAAATCTGGCGTTATCTGCCCGGTACCCGCGAGCCTTCGGTTTTTCTTGCGGAGTGGTATCCACTGTCGGAACGGCCCGCTATCGGCGACCTCACCAGTGCCGACTGGGAGTGTGTGATGCAGGTGAAAGACGCGGTTAACAAGGCGATGGAGCAACAGCGGGGTGCCGGTGCGCTGGGCGGTTCTCTGGAGGCGGAAGTGACGCTTTACGCGGAGGATAGGACATACCGGGTACTCGCCAAGCTAGGGGACGAGTTGCGCTTTGTGCTCATTACCTCGAAAGCGACCCTGGTTTCAATCGACGATGCGGTTTCAATCGATGCGGCGCGCGCCGACGCCGAACCGACCGACATCCCCGGATTGCGACTCGCGGTGGCCAAGTCGTCGGCCGCGAAATGCGTGCGTTGCTGGCACCAGCGCGATGACGTCGGCGCTAATGCCGGGTACCCGGTTCTGTGCGGGCGCTGCGTCGATAACGTTGCTGGTGCCGGCGAACGGCGGCGCTACGCCTGATGCGGAGGGTGACCTTGAGCTGGTATCTGTTGGCGATCTTGGTGATCGCCGCCGATCAAGGTACCAAACAGTTGGCGACCGCGCGCCTGTGGTATGGCGAGCCAGTCGCAGTGAGCGGATTTTTCGATTTAACGTTATTGCACAATACCGGAGCGGCGTTCAGCTTCCTCAGCCAGGCCGGCGGCTGGCAGCGCTGGTTGTTCGGCGCGATCGCCACGGTGGTCAGTGCTGTCTTGCTGGTGTGGATTTATCGCTTGCCAGCAAATGCCAAGGGACAGGGTTTGGGCTTGACCCTGGTGCTGAGCGGCGCACTGGGCAATCTGTGGGACCGGTTGACGTTGGGATATGTGGTGGATTTTATTCATCTCCATTACAAGGAGCACTACTGGCCAGCGTTCAATCTGGCGGATTCTGCGATTACTCTGGGTGCGGCGCTGCTGATTGCCCTCTCGCTGTTCAGCCGTGAGCGAGATGATCGCCATGTCTGAGCTTGTTATCGGCCCCGGTTGCGAAGTGACGCTGTATTTTTCCCTGGCACTGATCGACGGCGCTGTCATCGACTCCAACTTCGACACGTTGCCAGCTACTTTTACCTTGGGTGACGGCAGTCTTCCGCCGGGGTTTGAGCGGCTGCTGTTAGGCTTTGAGGCCGGTGCCCTGGAGACATTCAGCGTCTCCCCCGAGGAGGGTTTCGGCGCTCATAATCCCGATAATATTCAGCGCATCCCTCGCCGCCAATTTGCCGCTGATTTACCCTTGAGCGAAGGTTTGGTGGTGTCCTTTGCCGACGCCAGTCAGGTGGAAACGGCCGGCGTGGTGATGTCGGCGGACGACGATTATGTCGACGTTGACTTCAACCATCCCTTGGCCGGGCGCACGATCATTTTTCGGGTAAAGATCAAGGCTGTGCGTCAGCGTCGCATTAATCTCGTGCAAGATCTGGACGCCGGACATGTGCGTTCTGGAGATACCGGCTGATGGACATTCGTCTCGCCAATCCCCGTGGTTTTTGTGCAGGTGTTGATCGCGCCATTGATATTGTCAGTCGCGCTCTCGACATCTTTGGCCCGCCGATTTACGTTCGCCATGAAGTCGTTCACAACAAATTTGTCGTCGATAGTCTGCGCGCGCGCGGCGCCGTCTTCGTCGAGGAGATTGCCGAGGTGCCGGATGGCGTGATCGTCATTTTCAGCGCCCACGGCGTATCCCAGGCAGTGCGTCGAGAAGTTGCCGCTCGACAGCTCAAGGTTTTCGACGCCACCTGCCCATTGGTCACTAAAGTCCATATGGAGGTAGAGCGCGCGAGTCGCAACGGCGAGGACTGTATCCTCATCGGGCATCAGGGTCATCCCGAGGTTGAGGGCACCATGGGGCAGTACGATACTGCCCGAGGAGGAGCAATTTATCTGGTTGAAAGCGCAGCGGATGTCCCCAAGCTGATAGTTCAAGATGCGGAAAAGCTGTGCTATGTGACCCAAACCACGCTGTCGATGGACGATACCGCGAGAGTCATCGAGGTGCTTCGGCAGCATTTCCCCGCGATTCGTGGACCGCGCAAGGACGACATCTGCTATGCCACCCAGAATCGCCAGGACGCTGTCCGCCAGCTCGCTCTTGAGTGTGGTTTGGTGCTGGTGGTCGGATCGCCCAACAGTTCCAATTCGAACCGTCTGCGCGAACTCGCTGAACGCTGTGGGGCGACCGCGTACCTGATTGACGGGCCCGATGATATCCGCGCGGAGTGGTTAGAAAATACGCAGACGATTGGTATTACCGCCGGTGCCTCCGCGCCGGAAAAGCTCGTTCTGGATGTGGTGGCTCAATTGCAAAAATTGGGTGGTAAAAACCCGACAGAGTTACCTGGGAAAGCGGAAAATATTTGTTTTTCGATGCCTCGGGGACTTGAATAGAGGCTGATCCATCAATCGGGTTGAGACCGTTGGTCACCATTTTGATCCGATTATCGTTGTCAATTGCTGACTGTCGAGGTATGTTGCCGTTTGTCAGAAACGCCTGATACGGGTGTTTTTTTGTTATCAAGGGTTCATGACTACGCAGGGAGCTGCAACGAGCATGCACAGGTATGTGAGCGGAATAAAAATTGTGAAGGCCAGGGATGCCACTTCGATTACCCCCCCTTTATCAGGGCTGGCACCAACGCCGAATCCGATCCATCATATCAATCCTGATTTGGCGACACAGTCTATCGGCGTGATGTCGCAGCCATGATGGGTTCCTTGCGCTGCCGTGGCTTCACCCTCATTGAGTTGATGATCACCATTGCCGTGTTGGCGGTATTGCTGATGATCGGGATACCCAGCTTTGCCGAATTGGTTCGCAACAATCGCCTAACGACTAATGCCAATCAACTGATCACTGCGATGAATCTCGCCAAAAGCGAGTCAATAAGGCGCGGAATCAGTGTGACGTTAAGAGCAACTGCGGTGCCAAATTGGGAGAATGGCTGGGAAGTATTTACCGATAACGATGGATCCGGCACCAAAAATGGTGCCGATGAGGTTTTGCGGGTTTATGGCGCACTACAGGGCGTCTACACGCTGCGTGCCAATGGGAATTTCGTTAATTTTATTTCCTTTCTGCCAACCGGCAGAAGCAACAGCAATGTCGGAGGATCGTTCGCGATCTGCGACAACAGCGATGGCAATAATGTGCCTGAAGCGCGCACTTCGCGGCTGCTGGTTATCAATGCGATGGGGCGGGTGCGGGTGGCCGTGGACAGTGATAACAATGGTATTCCCAACAAGGACGATGGAACGAATTTGGCCTCATGCATCAATCCATGAAAATACATCAGTCCATCAATAAGTCGCGAGGCTTTACGTTAGTCGAGGTGCTGGTGGCTGTGCTGGTGCTGGCGATCGGTCTTCTCGGCTTGGCCGGGTTGCAGGTAACGGGCCTGCGCAACAATCAAAGCGCCTATTACCGCTCGCAGGCGACACAGTTGGCCTATGACATGGCGGATCGCATGAGAGCCAATCCGGCCGGAACGAAAAATGGTGCATACAACAACCCCGCCGCCGCGCAAACCGCAGCCTGTTTGACCATAGCCGGATGCCCCGCTGCCCAGATGGCCGGCAACGACGCCTTCGAGTGGAACGCAATCCTGGCTAACCAGTTGCCATCGGGCACTGGTGTCGTGTGCATTGATGGAACGCCAACGCCCGTTGGCACGGCCGCGGCGCCAGCCTGTGACGGTGTTGGCAATGTCTACGCCGTCAAGGTCTGGTGGGACGATGATCGCTCCGGTGCGGCAAACCAAAGTTTCGTCACGAGCCTGCAGCCATGAAATCGCTGTCAGCCGCGCGATCCGTTGTACTCGTCGCCCGTAGAGCACAGCAAGGACTCTCCTTGGTTGAGGTCATGGTCTCGCTGACGCTTGGGCTCATTTTGATTGCCGGTGTCGGCAAGATATACCTGAGCGGCAAACAGACCTATCGGATGCAGGAAGCGCAGTCGCGCCTGCAGGAGAGCGCAAGGTTCGCGCTTGAAATTCTTACCAACGATATTCGCAAGGCGGGCTTCATGGG
>JBPPNE010000155.1:0-7477 GCA_051306415.1 Porticoccaceae bacterium | reverse complement strand
CGGGAAAAAACCGACCGCGCCACCTCGGTGATCCGTCTGCCGCCCTGGCACAAGGTGCGCAGCGATCCGGTGCTTTATGCTCACGCCAGCCGCGTGCTGCATCTGGAGACCAATCCCGGCAACGCCCGCGCGCTGGTACAGCGTCACGACGCGGTCGACGTCTGGCTGAATCCGCCGCCGATACCCCTGACCACCGCCGAGATGGACGGCGTGTTCGGTCTGCCCTACGCCCGAGTGCCACATCCAAAGTACGACGGCAAGCGCATCCCCGCCTACGACATGATCCGCTTCTCGGTCAACATCATGCGCGGCTGCTTTGGTGGCTGTACCTTCTGCTCGATCACCGAGCACGAGGGTCGCATTATCCAGAGCCGCTCGGAGGATTCCATCGTCGCTGAGATCGAAGCGATCCGCGACAAGACGCCCGGCTTTACCGGCGCTATCTCCGACCTCGGCGGCCCCACCGCGAACATGTACCGCTTGGCCTGCAAGGACCCGGCGATTGAGTCCGCGTGCCGGCGGCCGTCCTGCGTCTACCCCGGCATCTGTTCAAACCTGGACACCGATCACGGCCCTCTCATCAGCCTGTACCGCCGCGCGCGGACGCTGCCGGGCGTCAAGCGGGTGCTGATTGCCTCGGGTCTGCGCTACGACCTCGCCGTGGAGTCGCCGGAATATGTCGAGGAGTTGGTCACCCACCACGTCGGTGGCTATCTGAAGATCGCGCCCGAGCACACCGAGGATGGGCCGCTGTCGAAAATGATGAAACCGGGCATCGGCAGCTACGAGCGCTTCCGCGCCATGTTCGAGGAGTTCAGTCGCAAGGCTGGCAAGAAGCAGTACCTGATTCCCTATTTCATCGCCGCCCACCCCGGCACCACCAACGCCGACATGGTGGCGCTGGCGCGCTGGCTCAAGCGCAACCACTTCCGCGCCGACCAGGTGCAGACGTTCTATCCCTCGCCGATGGCGACGGCCACCGCGATGTATCACTCCGAGCGCGATCCGCTGCGCCGGTTGAGCTACAAGAGCGAAAAACTGCCGGTGGTCCGCGACCTCAAGGCGCGCCGCCTGCACAAGGCGTTGCTGCGCTACCACGACCCCGCCAACTGGCCGCTGATTCGTGAACTGCTGAAAACCATGGGGCTGGAACAGCTGATCGGCAGCGGCCCCGACTGCCTGATTCCCGCGGAGCAGGAAGCACCGAAGCGCTTACCCAAGGGCCGCAAGGCCAAGACCGACGCCAAAGCGCAGCGCTTTACCACCCAGCACATCGGGTTGCCGCGACCCGGCGGCCGCGGCAACAAAGGTGGTTCCGGCCGACCATCGCGTTAGCCCCGCATGCCCACTTTTTCCCAGTTTGGGTACAGGCTCCGTTTTGCGCTCGGTCGCTGATCCATGCGCTGAAACCAGGCGTTGATGTTTTTCAGCTCCGCTGGAATCGGCTGGCCTACACCCTTGGCAAAATCCAGGCAGCAATAGAGGGTGATGTCGGCGAGACCGATGCTGTTGCCACCGATAAAATCGCGTCCGCCCATCAATCCGTCCAGCCACTGCAGCTGGTTTTTGCCTTTCGCCTTCAGGCCGTCGGCGGCCTCGGGAATGCAGTACATGCGATCCTTGAACAGGCCCAGACCTTCGGCGTAGCGAAAACCGTTGTAGATATTTTCGGTGATGTTGAGTTCGACCCGCCGCTGCCACATACGGCCGTTGGCGCGCTCCTTGGCATCGCTGCCGATCAGCGCCGGGCTGGGTTTGTACTCTTCGAGGTATTCGCAGATGGTGGCGGTCTCCGCAATCAGGGTGCCGTCGTCCAGTTGCAGGGCCGGCATCTGGCCACCGGGATTTTTGTCGGTGTAGGGCGGGCGGCGGTTTTCTCCGGCAAGCAGGTCGAGTTCCTCGGTGGGCAACTCGATGTCCTTCTCGGCCATGAACATGCGCACGAGACGGGGGTTGGGGCCAAAGGAATTGATCAGTTTCATGAGGGTGGTCCGTTTTAATTGTTGGAGTGGCGATTAAAGCGGCCCGCGCAGGAATTGTGAAGCCCTTTTGCGCGTCCACGCAGTCACTCTTTGTGCGCTATCTTTTGTACACTGGGGCATAACGAAACTACAACCCTATGAGGGGACACCATGAAAATCGACGGCAGTTTCGGCTTTGGCGCCGAATTGAATTCCATCGCGGAGATCAAGGCCACGTTCGCGCGGTTCGAACAACTTGGCTTTGATGGGGTGATCGCGGCGGAAATTGGCAATGACCCTTTCCAGCTGCTGGCGCTGGGGGCCGACGCCACCCGCCGCGTCGAGCTGCGTACCGGTATCGCCGTCGCCTTTGCGCGCAACCCGATGACGACCGCCTACGCCGCCCACGATCTCAATGTGTATTCGCAGGGCCGCTTTACACTGGGGCTGGGCTCGTAAATTCAGGCGCACATTACCAAGCGGTTTGGCATGCCCTGGCATGGCCCGGCCAAGCAGATGGGCGAGTTCATTCGCGCGCTGCGGGCGATCTGGGACTGCTGGTACGACGGCAAGCCACTGGATTTTCGCGGCGAGTTCTATCGCCACACATTGATGACGCCGGACTTCACGCCGAAGAATCTCGCCCACGGCCGCCCTCGCGTGGTGATGGCGGCCGTGGGACCATTAATGATCCGCACCGCCGCGCAGGTCGCCGACGGCATCATCATTCACACCTTTGGCACCCAGAAATACATCGAGGAAAAAATTCGACCGGTGCTGGCGGAAACTCTCGCCCAAAACAAAAAATTCCTCGCCGATTTTGAACTGGCGTTTCCGCCCTTTATCGTCACCGGCGACACCGAGGAAGCTTTCGAGAAAAGCCGTGATCAGGTCAGGTACCGGATTTCCTTCTACGCTTCGACGCCCGCTTACAAGCCGGTGCTCGATTGCCACGACTGGGGCGATATTCAGCCACACCTGAACCGGCTGTCGAAGAATGGCGCCTGGGACAAGATGCCGGCGCTGATTAGCGATGAAATGCTGAATACCTTTGCGGTCGTTGGCAAGCCCCTGGAGGTCGCCACCCAGATAAAGGTGCGCTACGGCCACCTAGTGAATCGGGTGAACCTGGAAAACGTGCTGCCTGATGCCATGATCGCGGCCCAGATGCGAGTGATCCGCGGCTGGTGAAGGCGGCGCTCGCCAGGTGTGTGGAGTAAAATTGATCCCGCACGGATGGTGACGGCCGCGACCGGCTATCCCAGGTTGATGGGCGATCCTTGGCCCATGCGAATGGTATGGGGATTTTGCTCGGCCAACAAAAATAACGCGCTAAAGCACAGCAATCGCTAAAGTGCAGCACCCAAAGGAGTCGCCATGTCACCCGCCATGTTTTCAGTGATCGCCAACACGCTGGTCGTTGCCGGCGTCTTCATCCTGCTGGCATCGCTGAGCCCGCTACGGCAGTTGACACGGCAGCTCCCACCCCGGATCAGTGCGCAATAGCTGGCGGATCATGACCGCGCTCATTCTCGGATTTATCGCCGGTTACATCGGCTTTGCGACCACGCTCCGGGACACCCGGCTCGATCTTCTGGGCCTTATCGTCCCCGGCGTGTTTTTCTCCGGCGCCTGTTTCGTGTGGCTGACGGTGAGACTTTCGTTGCGCACCACGCTGGATGTGATGCGGATCGATCTACTGGCGCACGAGGCGGTCACCGATGCGCTCACCGATGTCTTCAATCGGCGCTACCTGGACCGTCGGTTGGTGGAGGAAATCGAGCGGGCGCGGCGCTATCAGTTGCCGCTGTCGGTGTTGCTATTCGATATCGACCATTTCAAGCGCATCAACGACGGTTTCGGCCACCAGACCGGCGACTGCGTGTTGGCTGCTCTTGCGCAGTTACTCAAGGCCGCCAAATGCGATACGGATGTGCTAGCGCGTTATGGGGGCGAAGAATTCATGCTGATAGCGCCGCATACGCACGGCTGGAGTGCGGCAAAACTCGCCGAGCGTTTGCGCCAATGCATTGAAGCCCATGACTTTGCATTGCCCGCGCACGCTGACAGTTCAGGGGTGGAGCGAACGTCTTCTGGACCTGTGACCAGCAGTGTCGGCGTCGTCAGTCTCGGCGGCGGCATCGATAGCCCCGCGGCGCTGATCAAAGCCGCCGACGCCAATCTCTATCGCGCCAAGCAGGGCGGCCGCAACCGCGTCGTTGCCGATGTGCCCAGCGATTCTGCCGCGATCTTGGCCACCGACGGCGGCGCTTCTGTCGGCTAGCGGGTATCCAGTACCACGCAGCCCCGGGGTTTACCGCTTTCGATCAGCCCATGGGCGATGGCAATATCGTTCAGGGGCAGGCACTGAGCCACCCGGTGCAGTAGTTGCCGGCGTTCCAGGGCCTGGGTGATATCGGCAGTGGCCTGACGTTTCGCCGCCGCCGGCATTTCGTAGACGAACACCAGGTGAATACTGATGTCGTGGTACATCAGCGCGTAGAACGGCAGCGCCGGTGCCGGCTGGCTCATGGAGGCGTAAGTGGCGATGTGCCCACCCATGCGCAGTACCTGGGCCGTGAACGGCAGATTGACGCCGAAATCACCGTCGATGACCTGATCGACGCCGCGCCCGCCGGTGTAGTCGAGAATTTCCGCGACACTTGCTGCACTCGGATGCCCGATCACGTGATCGGCGCCAGCCGCGATGCATTGTTCACGGCTGGCGGCGCTGCCGGCGGTGGCAATCACGCTGGCTCCCATCAGCTTGGCCCACTGGATCGCGTAGTGGCCGACGCGCCCGGCGCCGCCAGTGATGAGCAGGACCTTGCCCGCCACGGCGCCGGCGATGGCCACACTGCGGTGTGCGGTCATTGCCGGAATGCCGAGGCAGGCCCCGGTGGCGAAATCAACATGGGCTGGCAGCGGTATCGCGAGCTCGGCGGGCAGCGCGATATATTCGGCGGCAGTGCCATGGAGGCGCTGGTGCTGGGCATTGTGGGTCCATACCCGCTCGCCAATGCGCGCGCGGGATACCCCGGTGCCGAGCGCCTCGATAATTCCGGCGCCGTCGCTGTGGGGGATGATGGGTCCATTGGCCAGCAGGTTCGGGTTGTTGAGGCCGGCCCGCTTTTTGACATCGGACGGGTTCACGGCCGAATACTGAAGCTGGATCAATACCTCACTCGCACCCACATGAGGCTCGGGCCGGTCGCCGACGATCAGCACGTCGTCGGCCTTGCCAAAGCGTTCATACCAGGCTGCTTTCATGCTCGTTTCCTTTTTTAGCGCGTACCGCGCAGCGATCTAGCGGCACTGCGACAATTCGCGCTGAGCTGTACCTGGCGATGTACCGTACCCGATGCACGCCAAGAATTTCCGGATGGATTTATTCGGCGCTGCCAGTGCTGAGTGTACCCACTCGTGGCAGCACGTCCGCAACCAAGCGGCGGGTCTGGTCCAGCAGGCCAGCATCGTTTTCGGCCAGCGGCCGCAGGATCAGCTTGGCAATGCCATTGGCGGCATAGTCGTGGATGCGGGCCAGAATATCGTCCGCGCCCACCGCAACGGCGTGGCTCAGATCGCGGCCGGGCACGGCGCGGGCCAGGTAGCGCAGCTCGCGTTGGCACACCGCATCGTCGCGGCTGCCAAAGTGAAAGAAAAAGCCGGCGCCGTAGTGGTCGGGATCGATGCTGCGGCCGGTGTCGGCGAGCGCGGCGATGATTGACGTCCGCGCCTGGCCGGCTTCCACCGGCGATTCGAAGCCGGCCTGCCAGCCGGTGCCGAAGCGCGCGGTGCGGCGGATCGCGGCGGGGCTGGAGCCGCCAATCCACAACGGCAGCGGCTTCTGCACCGGCAGCGGGCAGATAACCGCGTCCTGATATCGGTAGTGCGCGCCCTGCAAGGTCACCGCATCGCCCCGCCACAGCCCTTCAATGATCGTCAGCGCCTCGTCGGTGCGCGCGCCCCGGCCCTGGGTGCCGCGCCCGGTCGCTGCCCACTCGGGCGCGACATCGCTGCCGATACCAAAGGCCGGCAGCAAGCGGCCCTTGCTCAGAAAATCGATGGTCGCGCACTGCTTGGCGAGCACCAGCGGATCGCGCAACGCGACCGAGGCCACATTCATGCCGAACTTGATGCGCTGGGTCGCGCCGGCAATCGCGGCGATGGCGGTCAGGCATTCCAGGAAGGGCTCCTTCGATACCAGGCGGTCGGTCTGCCACAGCGAATCGATGCCGCTGGTTTCGCAGAGTTCGACCCAGCGCCAGAAGTTGTCGACGGCTTGAAAGGGGTAGCGGGCGAGCCCGAGTCCGATGCCGATGGCCATCGCAAATTTCCTCCGTTGGTGTGACGACGATTTTATATTGGAGCCAGCTCAGGCCACGTTGGGGAGCTCGAATTCCCCGCTGGCAAAGGCGGCGAAAGTCGCCTCGGTCTCCGCGTCGGACGTGCCGGCGAGGGGGGCGATGATCTGGGTGTGGATGCCCGCCAGCATACCGGCTTTGATTCGCGCCCGGCATTCATCGGCCGAACCAATGATCGCGATCTGATCGACCAATTCATCGCTAAGCGCCTGTGCCGTTTGCGCGCGATTCTTGGCCGACCAGCCCGCCGCAACGCCACTGGCGGCCTCGGCAAAGCCTGCCCAGGCGAGGAACTGGTTGTATACCGGCGTCGCGTAATAGGGTGCCAAAGCGGCGCGGAAGTGGTAGCGGTCGGCGGCTTAATCCGCGGTCACCAGCACCATGGCGAGGTTGACGATTTCAAGCGTGCGCCAGTCCTTGCCGGCGCGCTCGGCACCGATGCGCACATGGTCGAGCATTGGTGCCAGCGCCGGTGCTGGCCACAGGTTGAAGATCACACCGTCGCCGACTTCCGCCGCAGTCTCAATCATGCGTGGGCGCAGCGCCGCCAGATAGATCGGTGGCGGCTGATCCATCGGCGCCTGGCGGTAGCCGTGGCTGCGCAGGCCATCGAGGTCGAAGGCGGATTTCTCGCCCCGCAACATTGCACGCACCATGATCGCGGTGCTGCGCACCCGGGCCACCGGTTGGTCGAGCGCCAGGCCGTGCCACTGCTCGATGATGGTCTGGCTCGACGAGCCCAGGCCCATCACAAAACGGCCGGGCAGCAGTTGTCCCAGTGCGTTGGCGGTAGCCGCGAGCACCCCTGGCGTGCGGGTGTACACCGGGGTGACCGCGACGCCGATCCGCAACTGTTTTATGCTGCCTGCGAGGGCTGCGGTCAGGGTCAGGGCGTCGGGCGCGCCGGCATCGGCAAACCAGGCATCGGTGTAGCCCTGGGCCTCCGCCCAGCGCGCGCGTTCAAGCGTGTCCTGCACTTGGGGGCCAGCCGGCAGGGTCACCGCGATGCGCTTGGGCAGGCTCATGGTTTTCTCCATCCAGGGTTGCTGGGAGTTTGGCCGAGAGTGTTGCGGGGGCTGTCGCCGCAAAATCCGCCGCCCGCTGAATTCTTGTGGTGTGAACGCGGATTGCGGATTGAAGCCATGGTCGCAT
>JBPPNE010000154.1:0-5984 GCA_051306415.1 Porticoccaceae bacterium | reverse complement strand
GGCACCGATAAACCCGAGCCCGGCAATTCCGATGACGAGCGCGTAGTGATGACCCTTGGACAATCCGCCGACACCACAGTTTTTAGCCTTCTCTACGGGCAAGCTCTAAGGCAACCGGACGCTATCGCGATCCTCGCTCCGGGTCGCCAAGCACTGACCTATATCGATCTCTGGCGCCAGATTCAGCACATTGCCGACGTTCTACAAGCGCGCGGTGTGACGCCGTCAACACGGGTGGCCATCGTCCTGCCTAACGGCCCAGAGATGGCCGCGACGTTCCTCGGCGTCGCCGCATGCGCAGTCTGCGCACCGCTGAACCCGGCCTATCAAGCGGCGGAGCTGCGATTCTATCTGCAAGACATCGGCGCTCAATTTGTCATTATTGCTAAAGATGAATGCGGACCGGTGCGTAGCGTGGCGCAGGAGCTGGGTATCGGCGTGATCGAGATTGCAGCCGATGCAACGCTGTCGGCAGGGCAATTCCGTATCGGTTCGGAGCCCTTCGATCACAGCGAGCCGCGCAGCCTGTCACAATCCCACGACATTGCATTGATCCTGCATACCTCCGGCACCACCGCGCGACCGAAGATCGTCCCGCTCAGCCATGTCAATCTCGTCATCTCCGCCCGTAGCATTGCCAATCATCTGGTCTTGCGGCCGGATGATCGCTGCCTGAATGTGATGCCACTGTTCCACATCCACGGTCTCGTCGGCGCCCTGCTGGCTTCGATCACGGCGGGCTCCAGCATTGTTTGTACCCCGGGCTTCGACGATCCAGTCTTCTTCGACTGGGTCGCGCACTATGATCCCACCTGGTACACCGCGGTGCCTACGATCCATCAATCGGTGGTGGCTCAGGGAGTGCGCTACCGGCAAATCGCTCCGCACCATCGCTTCCGATTCGTGCGTTCGTCTTCAGCGGCGCTACCGCCGAAGACCTTCAGGTCGCTGCAAGCGCTGACGGGCGCGCCGGTCGTGGAAGCCTATGGCATGACCGAAGCCTCGCACGAGATGGCGAGCAATCCGCTATCGGGTTCACAAAAATCAGGCTCGGTCGGCGTGCCAACCGGTGTCGAGATCGCGTTGATGGACGAGTCGGGCCAATTGCTGGCCGCGGGCGCGACCGGTGAGATCGTGATCCGGGGTCCCGGAGTCACTGCGGGCTATGAAAACAACCCCGATGCCAACGCCAAGGCCTTTTGCGACGGCTGGTTCAGGACCGGCGACCAGGGGTGGTTCGACGATGATGGCTACCTCCACATCGCGGGCCGCCTCAAGGAGGTTGTCAACCGTGGCGGCGAGAAAGTCTGGCCGCGTGAAGTCGATGACGCCTTGCTGGGGCATCCAGCTGTGTTGCAGGCGGTCGCGTTTGCCGTGCCGCATCCGACACTTGGTGAGGATGTCGCCGCGGCGGTCGTTCTGCGTGAAGGCGCGAACGTCGATGAAAGCGGATTGCGCCGCTTCCTGTTCGCTCGCCTGGCGCATTTCAAGATTCCTTCGCGCATCGTGTTTGTCGATGCTGTTCCCAAAGGCTCCACCGGGAAGATCCAGCGCAATAGCCTGTACGAGAAACTCGGGCATCTATTCAAGAAAGATTGCGTCGCGCCGCGCCGCGACGTTGAACGCTCACTCGTGGCAATTTTCCGCGAAATACTGGCTTGCGGCCCCGTCGGCGTTGATGACAATTTCTTTTCCCTCGGTGGCGATTCGCTGAATGGTGCGCGCGTGATGGCGCGGATCAATGACCAACAGGGCATCGCGCTGCCGGTGCCGACGCTGTTCAGTCATCCGACGATCAAAGCTCTCGCGGTCAAGGTTGAAGAGGTTAAAGCCAGGTCCAACGATGTCGATAAAGCCCTTGAATGGGAGATTGCACAGATGTCCGACGAAGAAGTCGCCCGCGAACTGGCAAAATCAGACGACGCGGCGCTGTGACAATGTCATTGACACAGAAAAATGATGTTTTGGCACGGAAGTCAAAAGCGCACTAAAATCACCCGAATTTCCCGGAAAAGTTGGACGCTCCATGAGCCCGTCTCCCGAAATTTCTGCTCTGCCAGATGATCCCGCGCAGTGTACTGTGGCGATGCTGCTGCATCAGCAGGCGGATCGACAGCCACATTGCTCAGAGAGCATCTCGCTCGCTGTGTTGCCGTAACATAGAATCAAAGGGGCCACCCATTTAGTCGGCCTGTGCCAAGCGAACAAACGATTCCCTGGCGGTGCCAGCCGCCGGTTGTGCTTCTAAAAAAATTAAGGGATCAAAGGAGCCATGCTCGATTTACACAGTAATCAGAAATACAGGCTACTTTCGGACTCTGTCGCGGGTATTTTTCGACGTTTACCGGCCCTCCCCCTGTAGACCTACTTTCTGACTACTGAGTAATACGGCGGGGGAGCATGAGCGGCCTTTGCAACGGTTATTTGAGCCCGGCGCCTTTCGCTCTTCGTTAAACGTTCAGGGCATGGTGTGGCCGCGGAACGTCCTGATATTGTGCGAGTTCGCCTGGGCACCCCCGACGTCCCGTTTCAGCGAGCGGCCAGAGGCCCCTGTCTTTATAGCCTCGAAAGCCGAGTGGCTCGGCATCAACGATGTAGTGCCCCGGTTCTCGGAGCGCCCCTGCCCACACTGAACGGCCGTTTGTGTGCCCTGGTCACCGGGATTGAATTTTGGCCCTTAGTCACCGATCATCACCGATCAATAGAAACTGAGTTCCCCGCCGATTCGGAGCGACCATCAATGACCAAGCAAACCCTGGAGTTCTGTATCACCGAGTTGGATGACCACATCCTGACCGTGACAATCAATCGCCCGGACGTGATGAATTCGCTGCATCCGGCAGCGAATTACGAACTGGAGCGTGTGTTCAACGCCTTCAGTGCTGACCCAAACCAATGGATTGCCATTCTGACTGGCGCTGGTGACCGTGCGTTTAGTGCCGGCAACGACCTCAAGTTCCAGGCCGCTGGCGGCAAGCGCGAATCGGTGGCCACGGGCTTTGCCGGCTTGACCAGCCGCTTCGATTGTAACAAGCCGATTATTGCCGCGGTCAATGGCGTTGCCATGGGCGGTGGATTTGAGATTGCGCTCGCTTGCGACCTGGTCATCGCATCCGACAACGCTATCTTTGCGCTACCGGAACCGCGAGTCGGGCTGGCGGCACTCGCCGGCGGTCTGCACCGGCTGCCGCGCCAGATTGGCCTCAAGCAGGCGATGGGCATGATTCTCACCGGTCGCCGCGTCAGTGCCGCCGAGGGCAAAGTGCTCGGTTTCGTCAATGAAGTGGTGCCGCAGGCGGAGCTGATGGCGGCGGCGAACCGCTGGGCGCAGCAGATTCTCGAATGTTCGCCGCTATCCATTCGCACCAGCAAGGCGGCGGTGATGGCGGGCTTGGATGAAGCGGATTTGCAGAGCGCCATGCGTCAGCGGGTGCCCGAGGTGGATGTGCTGTATCGCAGCGCAGATTTCGTCGAGGGGCCAAAGGCTTTTGCCGAGAAGCGTCGGCCTAAATGGCAGGGCGCCTAGGCGGGTACACGGAAGACCATTGCGAATAACTTCTGCGGTGATGGTCTTGCCGCTGTAACGCAGACGACACTAATAAAAAGTGCCGCAACTGAGTAAGACACCATGACTGATAACAATAACGTCGTCACCACGGACAGCGGTCGCGTGCGCACTCTCAGGATGAATCGCGTCAGCGCGCTGAACGCGTTCAATGATCGTCAGTACGATGATGTCGCTGATGCACTCAACCGTGCCGCGCATGACGACAGCGTTGCCGTGGTCATCATCACCGGCACCGGGCGGGCGTTTTCTGCCGGCGCCGATTTGACCGAGATGGGCAATCCGCCGAAACACGACGACGGCAGGCGGCACGGCTTCCCCTGGTTTCTCGATGCGTTGGTAACCTTCCCCAAGCCGTTGATCGCCGCGGTAAACGGCCTCGGCGTCGGTATTGGCCTCACCCTGCTGCCGCACTGTGATTTTGTGCTGATCAGCGAGAGCGCCCGCTTGCGCGCGCCCTTCGCGAGCCTGGGTGTGACGGTGGAGGCGGGGAACTCTTTCCTGCTGCCGGCGACGGTAGGCTGGGCCAATGCCGCCCACATACTCTATACCGGCGAATGGCTGGATGCGGACAAGTGCGTTGAGATTGGCCTCGCCTGGAAAAAGACCGGCGCGGAAGAGTTGATGGTGGAAGCGGCTGCACTTGCCGAGCAGATTGCCGCAATGCCCATTGTCTCCCTGGTGCACACCAAGAAACTGTTGCTGGCGACCCGTCTTGATGCCATGGAGGCCGCGCGCAAGCGCGAAACGGAGGCTTTTCGCGAGCTGATTGGCGGGCCGGCAAATCGGGAAGCGATCCTGGCCTTCATGGAAAAGCGGCCACCGAATTTTACCAACCCAAAATAATTTGACGGGTGTCGGTGGCGCCTATACCCGCGATAGATACCCGCGATAGATACCGGTGACAAATGCTCGCGACAAATGGCAATGTAATAGCGCTGAGCGGGTATTTATCAGGCGGTGTCAAGCTGCGGTTAACAAACTTACCGAACAGTAGCGGCTGTTACTTCAGCATCGCTACAGCCTCCGTATTCGGGTACACTGAAACTATCCACCCATGGCAGCAGCATCTGGCGATGACTAAAATAGTGAATACGCGCTGGGGAAAGATTATCCAGAGCAAGGATGAGCAGCACGATCTGAAGCGCACGGCGATCCTGCGCACCGCGGGCAAGTTGTTCAATCAGAAGGGCTTCCGCGAGACCTCGCTCAACGACCTCGCGCATGAACTGCAAGTTACCAAGCCGACGCTCTACTACTACGTCGAAAACAAGGAGGACATTCTTTTTCAATGTCTCCTCACCGCCATTACCTACCTGCTCGACGAAGCGGCTGCGATTCAGAATTCCAGCCGCAAGGGCATCGATAAACTGACGCAATTCATCTACCTCTTTACCTCTATTCTCGATGATGAATTCGGTCGCTGCCTCGCGCATCCGGGCCCTGAGCCGTTGTCCGAGAAATATCTGCGGCAGATTGATCCGCTCTACGACCGGCTGGATGCGTCAATGCGGCAGATCATTGACGGTGGCATTAGCGATGGCTCAATGCGCAGCTGCAACCCCAAAATCACCGCGTTCACTATTTTTGGCTCTATCTACTGGATGACCAAGTGGTATCAGGTGGGCCGGGAAATGACGACCAAGGAAGTCGCCGGAGAAATGGTCGCGCTGTTTACCCACGGCTTGGCGTCAGGTCGGGATTGATCCGGCGCCGTTGCTCCGTTACCGGTGCTGACTGACAGACCTCACCCGCCATCTGCGGGAAACTACCCTGTGACCGCCGACCGCACGTGTTGCGGGGTAATCCGTATTTGATTTTGCTACTGGTGCCCGGGACCGGAATCGAACCGGTACGGGGTCGCCCCCGAGGGATTTTAAGTCCCTTGCGTCTACCTGTTTCGCCACCCGGGCTGTCGACCTGCGCAATGCGGGGCCTGGATCAGGAGCGGGTATTGTAGCGCCCTGCGTCGGCACAGACAGCCCGGAAGCAAGCGAAACGCAAGGGCGGCTTCGCGATACCCGGCCTGCGCGTGCAGCGCCTATACTTACCGTCTATGAAAACCATGCAACTCGACAGCACCTTCGCGGTACTCGGACCGGACCTGCGCGTGACGCCAGTTCCGGTGACGCCCGGTGTTTACGAGGAACTCGACGCGCGCTTTGACAGCTTCAAGTCCCACGTGCTGGTTGCACTGTTCGCGTTTGACACCGATTGGCCGACCTGGGAAATCCACCCGGCAGGTGACGAGATCGTCGTGCTGCTCAGCGGCCGCGCGACACTGCTTCTGAAAACTGCCGAGGGCGAACAGCAGGCGCCGCTGTCCGAGCCCGGCAGCTACGTCGTCGTGCCGCGCAACACCTGGCATACGGCGAAGATCGCCGAACAGACCCGGATGCTGTTCATCACGCCGGGCGAA
>JBPPNE010000153.1:0-12721 GCA_051306415.1 Porticoccaceae bacterium | reverse complement strand
CAGCTGCCACCGCGTGCCGGTCTTGATCAGGGTATAGATTTCGAATTCCGTGCTGCCCTGGTTGTTGAGCCGATCCTTGGCATTCAGCACATTGGGTACGGTCGCTTCATTGGCGCAGAAAATCAGATGATCCACCCTGCGCCGGGATGGCCTGACGTCGATGTCGCCGATCTCGACGGCACCGAGCTCGAACAGTTTGCGCTGAGTCGCGACCCAGTCGGCCGCGCTTTTGCCATCGGTCATGCGCTCGCTGACATAGTCGTATGCTGTTTCGAAGTCCTCTGCCTTCATCGCCTCCAGATATTTTCGCACCGCCTGCCGGGGTGCGTCGTCGTGCAGGCAGATCTGCCGGTGGGCTAGGCTGCTAGTCACCGCCAGCGTGAGGATCAGGGCAATGCCGATGAAGATTCGTTTCATAACGCTTCCCGCCTCGATGGAGATTGTCGGTCACAAGCCGCCGCCATCAGCCGCCGCCATCATCACTGCTGACGTCAGCCCAGCAGTGGCCGCACCTCGCGCGCAAAGCGCTCGATCTGGGCGTGGCGCTCGCCCGGCGGACTCACCGAATCCAGAATCAGATGGCGCACGCCGGCGGCACGGAATTCGTTGATTTTGGCGGCGACATCCGCCGGCCGGCCGAGCGCGCAGTACTTTCTGGCCGGGCCGCGAAAATCGCTGGCGTAGCGCTCGCTGAGGTGTTTGGTGGCAACATCCCAGGCCGCCTCGAAACTGTTGTCGATGCGGAAAAACAGCAGGTGGGCGGTGCCGAATTTTTGCACCTGTCGCCCAGCCGCATCCGCCGCTCCCGCCATCACCTCGAGTGCGGAGCGGTACATGTCGGGGGTGACGACATAGGAAATGTAGCCGTCGGCAAGTCGCCCGGCGCGGGTCAACGCGGCCTCGGAGCGACCGCCACACCAGATCGGCGGGCCACCGGCCTGCACCGGCGCGGGCAACATTTGGACATCGTTGAAGTGGTAGAACTTGCCGGCGTGAGAGACTTTTTCACCGCTCCACAGTTTGCGCAACACGGCAATGCCGTCACTCAGGCGCGGCCCGCGCTCGTTCACCGGCACGCCGCAGGCGGCGAATTCGTTGGGAAACTCGCCACCGATGCCAATGCCAAAAGTGAGCCGTCCGCCGGTCAGGCGATCCAGCGTACCGACCTGCTTGGCCACCGTGGTGGGGTGGCGCAGCGGCAGCAGGTAGACCGAGGTGCCAAACTGGAGGCGATCGCTGTAGGCGGCGGCCTGCGCCAGTTGCAGCAGCGGATCCATGATGGGAATCGCAAAGGCGATATGATCGCCGACCCACAGCGAATCCATGCCGATGCGATCGGCCAGCAGCGCGGTTTCGCGCACCGCCGCGCCGCTGTCCATGGAGGTCATCCAGCCGAAGCGGAGGTGGGTATCGAGTGGCAAGCTCATGGTCGTCTGTCCTCGTGGTGATGGGGGTTGGGCGCCGGTTCCGGCTATCTACGCATGGTCGCAGCAGTCTCCGGCAGCAGTGTCACGCAGCGGTGGCAAAGCGCTTGAAAGCGACCGGAATACGCTGGATATCCTGGATCAAATCCGGTGGGAAATCGGCGGGCACTGTGGTGGCGACACTGGCGAAAATCGCGTCGGCCGCGCCGCCGAAGCGCTTGGCAATGGCGGCGGCGATATCCTGATGGGTGCCGATGGCGGCGAACTGCTCGACCATGGCATCGGGGATCTCCGCCGCGATCCTGTCCCAGGCGCCGGCCTTGGTCATGGCGTTGAGCTTCTGGCCCAGATCCTGCCAGCCGTGGCGTTCAAGCACCGGCCAATAAGCCGGTGTGGAGGCATAGAAGGCGATCCGGTAGCGCACCCACTCGACCATGTTGGCGACCGCTTCGCGCGTCGGCCCGGTGGCGATAAAGCCGCCGCCGGAGATTTCGAAGTTTTCCCGCTGGCGACCCGTTCGCGCCATACCGGTGGCGAGGTTCGGCATCACCACCTCATCCAGGTAGGTGCGAGTGCAGAAGGGGTGCAGACGCACGCCGTCGCAGACCTCGCCGGCGACCCGCAGCATCGCCGGACCGACCGCCGCCATCGTCACCGCCGGCGGCGGCGCGGCGAAAGGCTCGGGAATGAAATTCGGTGTCATCAGGGTGAACTGGTAGTGTTCGCCGCGAAAATCGAGCTTGCCGTCACCCTTCCAGCAGCGCCAGATCGCGCGCAGCGCCTGCACGTACTCGCGCAGCCGTGGCGCCGGTGGCGACCAGGGCACGCTGAAGCGGTGGATATTGTGGGCCTTGATCTGGCTGCCGAGACCCATGACAAAGCGGCCGTTGGAGGCTGCCTGCAAGTCCCAGCCGATATTGGCCGCCGCCATCGGGCTGCGGGCAAAGGCAATGGCGATACCGGTAATCAGCTCGACGCGCTGCGTGCCGCTCGCCGCCACGGCGAGCGGCAGAAAGGGATCGTGGGCATTTTCCATCGTCATGATGCCGTCGTAACCGGCCTGTTCGATGGCGCGGGCGGCATCCGGGACGCGGGTGAGATTGTCTTGTGGAATCGTGGTGAAGACTTTCATCGCGGCCCCCTGCAGTCACTGTAACGACGATTTCGTTTGGCCAGAGTGTAAAGGATCGCCCTGCGCGTTGCAGACAAAAGTGGTGCAGTCAACAAGGCGCGGTCAGCGACACAGCGGTGGAGATGGCCGACGGGAACTTCCACCCGCTCCTGTCGATCCAACCCAAACCTGGCGCACAGGCCCTGGAGCGCGCGGGATTTTTCCAGGGAAGCTCTGAACAGGTTCGCTGTCGTCGCTTCGGCGAACGCGGGAACCCATAAAGATCAAGGCGTGGGTATGACGACCTCTCCAGCGGCTTGTTAGCGGTGACGGGTAGACGCGCACCGGCAAGGGCGGACGCGGTGGGGGCTGCGCTTACGTTGCCACGGGCGGAGGGGTATCATCGTTGGGTCGCTCCCCGACACCGGTCACAGAAGATCCCGCGACTACGCGGGCAACAGGTTGGCTATGAACACATCCTTGAGTGCGCTAACCCGTTGCCTCGGGCCATTCCTGCTCGCGCTCCTGCTGGGGATGGGCGCAGTGGCCGAATCCGACGACGAGGCATTGGCGAGCCCCCTGTTTGACAGCGCCGAGCTGGAGCAGATGCTGGCCCCGATCGCTCTCTACCCGGACGCGCTGCTGTCCCAGATCCTGATGGCAGCGACCTATCCGGTGGAGGTGGCTGACGCCGCCCGCTGGTCGCGGAAAAATAGCCAACTTGAGGGCGAGGCGGCCGTCAAGGCGGTTGAACACTACGATTGGGATCCGAGCATCACCTCGCTGGTTGCGTTTCCGCAAATCCTGCGGATGATGGATGACAAGATGGACTGGACCGAGCGCCTGGGGGATGCGTTTATCGCCCAGCGCGGCGACGTCATGGCGGCGATCCAGGATTTGCGCCGCACCGCGCAGCGAGAGGGACATCTGGTGTCGGGCGACTATGTCCGGGTGGTGCCGGAGGACCGGGTGATCATCGTCGAGTCGCGCGACCCCCGCGTCTGGTACCTGCCCTATTACGATCCGCGGGTGGTCTACGGCCACTGGCAGCGAGCCTCCCACCCGCCGGTTTACTGGGATCCCTGGCCCGGTTATAGCGTTCTCGGCGGCTTCGGTTGGGGACGGGGGGTTGGCGTCGGGGTGAGCTTTTTCTTTGGCTCCCTGAACTGGCGCGATCGCAACGTGTACACCAGCTACAGCGACGATTACTACCAGTATCATCGCGGCGCCACCATTCGGGTGTACAACATCCAGCCGCGGGTCTGGCATCACGACCACCATCATCGCCGTGGCGTCCCCTACTGGGACGGCTCGCCCCGCCGACCCTTTGAGCGAGATCCTGCCCGCTACGACCGCGAGCGTTACTTTTACGGTGACCGCGACTATGGTGACCGCGACTATGGTGACCGTGACTATGGCGATCAAGGCCATGGCGATCACGACACTGACAGAGACGATGACCCGGATCATGACCGCCATGGGCGCGGTCGGGATGACGATCACGAACAGTGGCGTGATCGCGACCACCCGACACCGCCAGCAGGGTTTCGGGTCAACCGCGACCACAGCGGGGATCCGCGGGTACCCCAGGTTCAGCCGGGCGACAGGACGGATCGCCCCGACCGCCGCGGGCGCGATGATGATTCCCACCAGGGGCGAGACCATGCCGTGCCGCAGTCATCGCCGTCAGTGTTCGGGCACGACCGGGGTGATAGCGGGGACCCACGGGTGCCGCAGAGCCAACCGGATACGCGCCAGTCGATGCCGGACAACGACCGCCCGGGTCCCTTCGAAGCCCGCGGCGGCGGTTTCCGGTCGGGGGGCGACCAGAGTCGCGGCGGTTCGCCGCGACTGCATGAACGTGATGCCGGGCCGCGGTTTGACTCTTCGCCATCCGGTGATGACGGCAGTGACAATGCCGGGAGACATTCTGGCGGGGGTTCGCCAGGAGGATTCTCGCGCTAGTTGGCCGGGCGACCCGTCGCATTGCGAACGTCCGGGTTCAGTTTTTGTCGCCTGAGGTCGATAATGTGGCGATCCAGCAACGTCTTCTAACAATCAAGCGCAAACCGGTAAGGACTCTCCCCCGTGGCAGTGGCGACAACACCCGACAAGCTCCTCGAACTACCCTTCCTGCTGAATGATCTCGTAGCGTCTGGCCTGTTGACCCGGGAGGACGCCAACCAGATCGGGGGCAGCAGCCGCAACCGCGATCAGGCGTTGCAGCATCCGCTGGCCTACATCGCGAGCCAGCAGATGGCGAATGCCAAGGTTCCTGGCAAGACTCTCGGCCTCGACGTGCTGACGCCCTGGCTGGCCGCCAAGACGGGCATGCAGGTAGTCCATATCGACCCGTTGAAAATCAATGTCGCGGCGGTGACCGCGGTCATGTCGTTCGAGTTTGCCCGTCGCCACGGCATTGTCTGCGTCGAAGTGCTGGCGGACGAGATCGTCATTGCCACCGCGCAACCGTACACGCTGTCGTGGATTCCGGGTCTGGAGCAGGTCACCCGCAAGACGGTGCGCCGGATGATCGCGAACCCCGTCGATATCGAAAAGTACATGGTGGAGTTCTATACCCTGTCGCGCTCGGTATTCGGTGCTGGCCGCACCAGCGATAACCGTTCGGCGATCACCAACTTCGAGCAGTTGCTCGAACTCGGCTCCCTCAAAGATCCGGACGCTGCCGATCAGCACATCGTCAACATCGTCGACTGGCTGTTCCAGTACGCCTTTGATCAGCGTGCCAGTGATATCCACATCGAGCCCCGGCGCGACAAGGGCAAAATCCGCTTCCGCATCGACGGTATCCTCCACCAGGTTTACGACCTCCCCGGTCAGGTGATGGCTGCGGTGATCAGCCGCCTCAAGATCCTCGGGCGGATGAATGTCGCCGAGCGCCGCCGCCCCCAGGACGGTCGTATCAAGACCAAAACCCCGGATGGCCACGAGGTCGAGCTGCGTTTGTCGACGCTGCCGACCGCGTTTGGCGAGAAGATGGTGATGCGGATTTTTGACCCGGACGTGCTGCTGCGCAGCTTCGCCGAACTCGGGCTGACCGGCGACGACCGCAAGCGCTGGCAGGAGATGATCGGTCGCAGCTATGGCATCGTGCTGGTCACGGGGCCGACCGGCTCGGGCAAGACCACGACCCTGTATTCGACGCTGAAGCAGCTCGCCACCGAGGACGTCAATGTCAGCACCGTCGAGGATCCCATCGAGATGGTCGAGGACAGCTTCAACCAGTGCCAGGTGCAGCCGCAGATCGATTTCGATTTTGCGGCTGGCATCCGCACACTGATGCGGCAGGATCCGGACATCATCATGGTCGGCGAGATCCGCGACCTGCAAACCGCCGATATGGCGATCCAGGCGGCGCTGACCGGTCACCTCGTGTTGTCGACGCTGCACACCAACGACGCTCCCAGTGCAATCAGTCGGCTGCTCGATCTCGGCGTGCCGGCACACATGCTGAAGGTGACGCTGAATGGCATCATGGCGCAGCGTCTGGTGCGGATGCTGTGTCCGCACTGCCGCGAGCAGGTGCCCATGGATGCCGAAGCCTGGAAGGGTTTGGTGCTGCCCTGGAAAGTCGCGCCGCCCGCGCAAATGTATCGGCCGGTCGGCTGTCTGGAGTGCCGCAATACCGGGTACCTGGGCCGTCAGGGCATCTATGAAATCATGACGTTCACCGACACTTTGAAACCCCTGATCAGCGATCACTGCGATATTTCCGCGCTGCGTCTGCAAGCCATGAAAGAGGGCATGCGGACGCTACGTCTCGGCGGCGCCCAGAAGGTCGCCGGGGGCGTGACTTCGCTGGAGGAGATCATGCGGGTGGCGCCTGATTTAGGGCGCTGATTACGCGATGGCTGCTCCGGCTGCCCTCCCTGCGCGGCTAGTTGCGCAGTTCGACGACTGTCTCGCCCGCTTTCGCGATCAGGCCCCTGCCGCTAGTGTGGATTGGCTCGACCGGCAACGCGGTGACCAGAACTTCAGCGCTGAATTGATCCGGGTGTGGGGCGGTAGTGAATTTGTCGCCGAGGCCTGTATCCAGGCGCCCGAGCTACTGCGCAACCTGGTTGACAGCGGCGATATTGCCGACCGCCATGACGAGGGCGTGATCGAGGCTCGGTTGCGGCGCCAGCTCGCCGGAGTCGGTAGCGAGGCAGATTTTCAACGGGTACTACGATGCTTTCGCCGTCGCGAGCTGGTGCGCATCGTCTGGCGCGATCTAAGCCGGCGCGCCGATCTGGCCGAGACCGTCCGCGACATGTCCGCCCTCGCCGATGCCTGTATTCGCGGCACCCTCGATTTCCTCCACCCCCGCGTCTGTGCCGAGATGGGGACGCCGTTGGCTGCCGGCAGCGCCGAGCCGCAGCAACTGGTGGTGATTGCCATGGGCAAGCTCGGCGGTGATGAACTCAATGTGTCCTCCGATATCGACCTCATTTTCGCCTACCCCGAGGAGGGCGAAACCGAGGGTGCCAAACGCCGGTTCAGCCATCGCGAATTCTTTGTCCGCCTCGGCCAGAAATTGATTCAAACCCTCGACAACCGCACCGCCGATGGCTTTGTGTTTCGCGTCGATATGCGTCTGCGCCCCTTCGGTCAGAGCGGTGCCCTGGCCTATGGCTTTACTGCCCTCGAACAGTACTACCAGCAGCACGGCCGGGACTGGGAGCGCTACGCCATGATCAAGGCGCGGGCGATCACCGGTGAACCCCGTGCAGCCGCCGAGCTGGTCGCGATGCTGCGCGCCTTCACCTATCGCAAGTACATCGATTACAGCGTGATCGAGTCCCTGCGCGAGATGAAGGCGATGATCAATCGCGAGGTTCAGCGCCGTGGTCTCGACGACGACATCAAGCGCGGCGCCGGCGGTATACGCGAAATCGAGTTCATTGTGCAATCGTTCCAATTGATCCGCGGCGGCCGCGATCCGCGCTTCCAGAACCCGCGCCTGCGGGACGTTCTCGGCCTGCTCGGCAGCGAGGGCATGCTGCCCGTCGCGGCGGCCGCAGATCTCTGGCTCGCCTACGAGTTCCTGCGCAACCTCGAACACGTGCTGCAAGCTTGGCGCGACCAGCAAACTCAGCAGTTGCCCGCCGCTGACGAGGATCGGGCGCGGGTTGCGGCGCTGATGGGCTTTGCCCACTGGCGGGACTTTGTCATCGTGCTCGACCACCACCGCGCACGGGTGCGCACGGTGTTCGCCGGCATCGTCGCCGACCGCGGCGGAGTCGCCGCTGACAATGTGGCCCCCGATAGCCGCGCGTTGGAAGTCTGGCGCGCAATCACGGTCGGCGACGCTGTTGCCGTCGCCGATGAGCTGGCTGCGCTGGGCTATGGCGGCGACAGCGGCGCCGTGGCTGATCTCCTCGCCCGGCTGGTGACCAGCCAGCGCGTTCGTCTGCTGCCAGTCGACGCCCGCACTCGCCTCGACCGCTTCATGCCGCGCCTGATCGGCGCGTGCGCGAAAATGAATAACGGTGCCGAGAGTCTGCAACGAGCGCTCCAACTGGTGGAGGCGGTAGCTCGCCGCAGTGCCTATCTGGTGCTATTGATCGAAAATCCCACTGCCCTTGAACAGCTGGTCAGGCTGTGCGCGGCCAGTCCCTGGATCGCCGCGGAGATCAGCGCCTACCCAGCCTTGCTCGACGAGCTTCTCGATCCGCAAACCCTGTACACGCCGCCGGATCGGGCCGTGCTCCAGGATCAGCTGCGCCAGCAGGCGCTGCGCATCCCCGTCGATGACCTGGAGGCGCAATTGGAGGCGTTGCGCTATTTCCGTCGCGCCCATGCGCTGCGGGTAGCGGCCGGTGAGGTGATGGCTACGCTGCCGCTGATGAAAGTGAGCGACTACCTGACCTGGCTGGCCGAGGCTATTCTCAACCACGTCCTCGCGCTCGCCTGGGATCACCTGATCGCCCGCTTTGGTGCTCCCGGTAAGCATGTTGGCAGGGAGCCCGCATTCTTGATCGTCGGTTACGGCAAGCTCGGTGGCATCGAGCTTGGCCACGGCTCGGATCTCGATCTGGTGTTTATCTACGACGCCGATCCGACGCTTGCCACGGCGGCAGCGACCAGCATCGACAACGGGACTTTCTTCGTCCGTCTCGGTCAGCGCATCATCCATATTCTGAGCGCTCGCACCGCCACTGGGGCGCTCTACGACGTCGATATGCGTCTGCGCCCGTCGGGAAATTCCGGGCTGCTGGTGACCTCCCTGGATGCTTTTGTTCGCTATCAGGAGCAGAGCGCCTGGACCTGGGAGCACCAAGCTCTGGTGCGGGCGCGTCCGGTGGCGGGTGACGCCGGTCTCGCCGAGCGGTTTGAGCAGATTCGTGAGCGGATACTGGTCCGCCGCCGCGATCCCGATATGCTGCGGCGAGAGGTCGTCGCCATGCGCGAGCGAATGAGCGAACACCTGGGATCAAAATCCGGGCAGGGGGAGGTGGGGATTTTTGACCTCAAGCAGGGCAGGGGAGGTATCGTCGATATCGAATTTATGGTTCAATTCGCCGTTCTGGCCGAGGCCAGCGCCCATCCCGAGTTGACCCGCTGGACCGACAATATCCGCATTCTGGATGCCCTGGCCGAGTGCGGTGTACTCTCCGCCGTCGAAGCGGAGGAACTTCGGGAAGCCTACAAGGACTTCCGCATCGCGGGGCACCGACAGCAACTGCAACAACAGCCGGCGCTGGTTCCCGCGGGGGATTTCGCTGCCCGGCGCGCCGCGGTTATCTCGGTCTGGCAACGCCTTCTGGGCACGACTGACGGTGGCGATGGCTCCGGGGGCGATGACGGCGACAAGAGCGCCTGAGAGCTCCCGCGCCGCGCTTGGCCTGACGGCATCCGCAGGGTCCATTAAGCAGGATCCATTGAATAATAGTAGCTAGTGTGAGGAATGGTTATGTCGTTTGCCGATCGCGACGGTTACATCTGGTTTGATGGCGAAATGGTGCCCTGGCGCGATGCCAAGGTACATGTGCTGACCCACTCCCTGCACTACGGCATGGGTGTATTCGAGGGCGTGCGCGCCTACAACACCGAGTCGAGCGGGACGGCGATCTTTCGCCTCGGCGAGCATACCGATCGGCTGCTGAATTCCGCCAAGATCATCGGTATCAATATGCCGTTCGACCGCGCAACCCTGATCGAGGCGCAGCGCAGCGTGGTCCGCGAAAACAAATTGAAGGAAGCGTATTTGCGGCCGCTCGCATTTCTCGGCTCCGAGGCTATGGGGCTGCGCGCCGACGGTCTGCGTACCCATGTCATCGTGGCGTCCTGGGAGTGGCCCTCTTACATGAGTCCGGACGCGCTGGAGAAAGGTATCCGCATCCGCGTGTCGTCGTTCACTCGCCACCACGTCAATATCACGCTGTGCAAGGCCAAGGCGACCGGCAACTACACCAACTCGATGATGGCGCTGCGCGAAGCTTTGCAGTGCGGCTACGACGAGGCGCTGCTGCTGGATCCGGAGGGCTATGTCGCCGAGGGCAGCGGGGAGAATTTCTTCATCGTCCGCGATGGCGTGATCTACACTCCGGAACTGACCTCCTGCCTCGAAGGCATCACCCGCGATACGGTGATCAAACTCGCCGGCGAGCTGGGTTATCCGGTACGCGAGAAGCGCATCACTCGCGATGAGACTTATATCGCCGACGAGGCCTTTTTCACCGGTACCGCCGCCGAGGTGCTGCCAATCTGCGAGATCGACAACCGCATGATCGGCAGTGGCGTCCGCGGTCCGCTGACGACGCGTTTGCAAAACCTGTATTTTGACGCGGTGCGTGGCCGCAACAACCATCACGCCGAGTGGTTGACTCCGGTGGCGGGCTAGCCACCGGCGAGACCGCTGATGACCGCGCGAGCGGTGGACGGACAAAGAATTCTGGTCGTCGGCCCGTCCTGGGTCGGCGACATGGTGATGGCGCAGGCGCTGTTCATCGCGCTCAAGGCGCGCTATCCCGCTTGCAACATCGATGTGCTGGCGCCCGCCTGGAGCCGCCCGTTACTGCATCGCATGCCGGAAGTGTCCGCCGCCCTTGACATGCCGCTGGGCCATGGTCGCGTCGGGCTTGGCGTCCGCTGGCGTCTGGGGCGCGCACTGCGTGGACGTTATGACCAGGCCATCGTGCTGCCCAACTCGTTCAAATCCGCGTTGATCCCGCTGTTTGCCGACATCCCGCTGCGCACCGGTTGGCGCGGGGAAATGCGCCTGGGTATTCTCAACGACTGCCGCCGGCTCAATGCCAACGGTTTGCCGCTGATGGTCGAGCGTTTTGTCGCCCTGGCCGGCAATCCTGGTGCGAGCCTGCCGAAACCGCTGCCCAGACCTCGATTGCACGCCGATGGCGACCGCCTGCCCGCGCTGCTGGCCCAGTTTGGCCTCAGCCTCGACAAGCCGGTGCTCGCGCTCTGCCCGGGTGCGGAATTTGGCCCGTCCAAGCGCTGGCCCGAGAGCCATTATGCGACTGTGGCGACGGCGATGATCGGGCGCGGCTGGCAGGTCTGGCTGTTTGGCTCGGCCAATGATCAGGAGATTGCCGCCACCATCGTGGCCGCGGTGCCGGCGGCACGGCAAGGTGATATCCATGCGCTGGCTGGACACACCGCGCTCGCCGAGGCCATCGATCTGCTGGCGGTGAGTTCCGCGGTGGTCAGCAACGATTCCGGTCTGATGCACATCGCCGCCGCTCTCGAACGGCCAGTGATCGTGGTCTACGGCTCGACGTCACCCGCGTTCACGCCGCCGCTCGGCGAGCAGGTTGCCAGTCTGTCGATCCCGGTGGCTTGCGGGCCCTGTTTTCAGCGCGAATGCGCGCTCAAACATCTGCGCTGTCTGAACGAATTGCCGCCGGAAATGGTTCTGGCCGCGCTGGACGAGCTTGTGCCCCAACCGGTGCGCTGGCGATGAAGCTGGCGTTTTTGCTGTACAAATATTTCCCCTACGGCGGTTTGCAGCGCAACATGCTGGCGATTGCCCACGAAGCCGTTGCCCGTGGCCACCAGGTCAGTGTGTTCTGCACCGCCTGGGACACCGCGGTACCGGCGGGCATCGAGCTCGTCGTCATATCCCGGCGCGGCTGGACCAATGCCACGCGCATGGAGGGCTTCGCCATCGATGCCGAAAGAGCCTTGGCGGCGAGGGATATTGATCTCGTCGTCGGCTTCAACAAGCTGCCCGGGCTCGACCTCTACTACGCCGCCGACACCTGCTTCGCCTGGAAGGCCTGTTATCGCAAGGGCCCGCTGAGCCGACTGACGCTGCGCAGCCGAACCTATCTGGAGTTCGAGCGCCGGGTGTTTGGCGCGGACTTGGCAACGGAGATTCTCGAGGTATCGATGCTGGAGCGGCCGCGCTTCATCGAGTTCTACCAGACCCCCACCGCGCGCTTTCATCCGCTGCCGCCAGGAATCGCTCGCAATCGCGCCGAGCCGGACAATTTCGCCGAGTTGCGGGCGGCGATGCGCCGGCAGTTGAACGCCAGTGACAACGAGTGCCTGCTGCTGGCGCTGGGCTCCGGATTCAAGCGCAAGGGCGTTGACCGCTGCATTGCCGCGCTTGGCGAACTCCGCCGGACCGGCGCCCTCAACGCTCGCCTGCTGGTGGTGGGCGAAGGCAACCCGCGACCTTTTCTGCGTCAGGCCAGCGCCCTCGGCGTGGCCGACAGCGTTCGCTTTCTGGGTGGCCGCAACGAGGTGCCTGATTTTTTGCAAGCGGCGGATGTCCTGTTGCACCCGGCCTACGAGGAGAACACCGGTAACGTGCTGCTGGAGGCGATGATCGCCGGGCTACCCGTGGTGGCGACGGCGGTGTGCGGCTACGCTCACTATGTCACCAATGCCGACATGGGCAGGGTGATCACCGCGCCCGTCCAGCTACCGGCGCTGGTGCGTGCGATTGCGGAGATCGCAGCCGTCCCGCGCAATGTCTGGCGCGAGCGCGGCCGGGTATTGGCCAGTGACAATACGATCTACGCCCGCCCCCAGGTCGCCGTCGATATCATTGAGGCGGTCGCGGCGAAACGGCGGGGTGAGTGGAAAACCAACCCATGAAACTGGTATTGCGTAATGAGTTGGCGCAGCTGTGGCGCGATCGCGATGTGTTTCGCGAGGTGCGCGCTCTTAGTGGCGACATCGTCCGCGAGCGCGAGGGACGCCAGACCCTGCGCTTCAA
>JBPPNE010000152.1:0-4006 GCA_051306415.1 Porticoccaceae bacterium | reverse complement strand
AGAATGTCCTTGCCATAGAAACCGGCGGTGGTGGAAATCGGCCCGTGCTGATAGTGCATGTCGGTGCGCGGCTTGCTGCAGCGCCCCACCACCGACTGAATTACCGCCGGACGGGCCCGGCAGTCGCGCGCGCGGTCGATGCCGGTGACGATGATGCAGGTGCCGTTGTCGGTTTCCACGCAGCAGTCCAGCAGGTGCAGCGGCTTCACGATCATGCGGCTGTTGAGCACGTCGGCTACCGTCACCCGCTGTTTGTAATAGGCTTTGGGGTTGTTGGAGGCGTGCTCGCTGTGGATCACCTTGACCATCGCGATCTGTGCCGGCGTGGTGCCGTAATCGTACATGTGGCGCATGAACGACTGGCTGAACAGCTGCCCGGCACTCATCAGCCCGTAGGCGCGGCCGAATAGTCCCGCGCTGCTCAGTGGCGCGCGTTCACCGGCGCCGCCGGTACCGCCGATGCGGACCTGCGAATAGCCGTTCATGGCGCGGAAGATGGCGACGGTCTTGCACAACCCGGCTTCGATCACGCCGATGGCGATGCCCACCAGCGCCTCGGTGCTGGAGCCGCCGCCATAGACGTCCATATAAAAATTCAGCCGAATGCCCAGATCGCCGGCAATGACGGTGGCCGGTGTCGAATCATTGTTGGAGTAGGAGAGCATGCCATCGACGTCGCCGGGCTTGAGACCGGCATCGACGATGGCGGAGCGCACCGCGCGCGTGCCCAGGGTTCGGGTCGTACACCCCGAGCCGCGCATGTATTCGGTCTCGCCGACGCCGACAATGGCGTACTTGCCGCGCAGATGTCTGGCAGTGGTGGCATCCAGTTCGTCTTTCATAAGCGAGGCCCTGTTTTACGGTTGGCTTGTTATCGTTCGCTGCGACCCATGTTAGCGCGTGGGGAGTGGCTGAACCACCGCCGCCAGGTAGTTATCCGGCAAACGCCTTGCCGTCAAAATATTCCCGGGTCGCAATGTCCTCTACCCCACGACGTTTCAAGCGGGTCAACTGCTTCACCGGTTTGCCGATGGGTACCACGGCACACACGGCGTAATGCTTGGGAATGTTCAGCAATTTCTGAACTTCCGGCTCCTGCGCCGCGGGCAATGTGGTGATGGTGCCGCCGAAACCGGCATTGCGCGCGCCGAGCAACACATTCCACACAAAGGGATAAACCGATGCGCCGCTGATGATGCCGATGCGATCCAAGTGCTGATCCATCGACGCGATGGCATGGAGATCCACCACAAACACCAGCACCACGGCCGACTTCAGGTAGGGTTCCACGAGCATGGGGGGCACCGGCGTGTCGGCTATCTGTTGTGCGCTGACCTTGCTGGGAACCAGGGTGTTCCAGGGATTTTCCCCGGCCTTGATTTGCGCCAGATATTGCTTGGCGGCGGGCTCGGCGAGCTTTGCCAGGGCCGCGCGGGTTGCCGGGTTTTTGACGATGATCACCCGGTTGCCCTGGCGGTTGCCGCCACTGGGCGCAAAGCGCGCGTTGTCGAGGATGGTGTAGAGCGCGTCATCGGGCAGCGGCTCGCCAGTGTATTCGCGTGCGGCGAAGGTAGTGCGCATTACCTCGTTGATCTCCATCGCCAGCCTCCGGTTGGTCGTTATGATTGCGTGGCTCCGCCGATCATCACACGAATGATGGCATGACTTCGCTGACGAAGAGGGCATGCGATTCAGCCGACAGGGGCAGCAGGATGTGGTAGGTCATGCTGGTTTGCTCGATGCGCGTGTGCAGCTCGTCGACCAATTCGTTAGGGGTGCCGAGCAGGGCCACCGGTGAGCGCTGCGCCGTTGCGTAATCGGGAAAGCCGAGCTGAGTAGCGATGCCCCGCAGGGCCTTGTCCGACGCATCCCGCGCTAAACCGACCAGCGCGAAACCACTGAGTTCGATGTCCTTGGGGTCGCGCCCGGCAGCTTCGGCGTACTGATGCAGCTCGGAAATTTTGCGTTTGAGTACGCCCATGTCGTACTTGACCGTGGCGGCGGGATCGTTGACGAAATCCTTGCCGTTGGAAGTCGGCGGAATCATGTTGAGGATGTCGGCGTGGGCCGCGGCAATTTTCAGCAGACCGGTGCCGGAGCCGCCTAGCATCAACGGTGGATGGGGCCGTTGCACTGGACGCGGATTGTTGTAGGCTTTGTTAATCGAGAAATATTTGCCGGTAAAAGTCGGCTCATCGTCGCACCACATGGCTTTCAGGATTTGCACGGTTTCTTCGAGCTGGGCGAGCCGCTCGGCCGTCGATGGGAACGGGTAGCCGTGCGCGCGATACTCCGTGCCGAACCAGCCGGCGCCCAGGCCGAGGATGAAACGCCCGTTGCTGACCTGATCCAATGTGGAGCTGATCTTGGCCAGCAGCGCCGGATTGCGAAACGATGCCGCCACCACCGAAGGCGCCAGTCGAATGGTGCTGGTCAGGGCCGCGATCGCGGTGAGGCTGGTGAAGCATTCCAGTTGCGGGGTGTCGTGGGCGCCCAGCGGCGAGAAAAAATGGTCGTTGGTGGAGACCGAATAAAAACCGTCGCGCTCGGCCTGCAGGGCGGCGGCTTTGGCATCGGCAAAATCGCCTGTAGGAAGAAACAAACCGAATTTTATTTTTTTCATGGTCCTCTCCACTAATCTGGTATTACCGAGTCATTTTCTAGCCGCGCGGCAGGCAGCCATAAGCGGCCTCGATCAGGCGGACGCCGCGCGGATCGCCAAAGATATTGGTATCCATCTGGTTCATGGCATAGCCCATGCCGAGGCGCGCCTTGGTATCGGCGAAGCCAAACGAGCCACCCCAACCGCTGTGACCAAAGGCGTCAGGATTGGGGCCGTAGAGCTCGGCCTTGTTCAGAATGAAGCCTCGGCTCCAGCGCATGCGCACGCCGATGACTTCGTCCTTGCGGAAACATTCTTCCCGCGTCATCTCGGTGATGCCTTTGGCGCTGATGATGCGCTTGCCGTTCAGTGTGCCGCCGTTGGCCAGCGCGCCATAGACCTTGGCGATGCCGCGGCCGTTGCCTTGACCGTTGGCGCCGGGCACTTCCGCCGCGCGCCACGCGCGGTCATTGGCGATGTGCGCGGTCAAGGGTGGATGCGCCATCGCACAGTACAGCGCATCGCTCATGCGCTTCTTGCCACCGAGACCCGTGCCCAGTTGTTCGGAGCCGACCACCGGCAGCATTTCGGCTACGCGATGATCTTCGCTGGTGGGCAAGCCGATGTAGTAATCGGTAGCGGCGCCGATGGGGCCTGCGACCTTTTCGGCAAACAGCTGCCCCAGGCTTTTCTTGCGACCGGTGACGCGGCGCGCGACCTCGCCGGCGATATGGCCGAACACCACGGCATGGTAGCCGTTGGCGGTGCCGGGCTCGAAGAACGGCCACTGTGCCGCCAGCACCGCGCAGAGTTTGTCCCAGTCGTAGAGATCGACCATTTCCACCCGCTCGCGCGGACCGCAGATGCCGGCCTGGTGCGACAGCAGTTGGGCGACCGTTACATCTTTTTTCCCGGCGGCGGCAAACTCGGGCCAGTAGTCGGCAACCTTGGCGCTGTAGTCGATCAAGCCTTCGTCCGCCAGTACACCGACCACGGTGGCCGCCATGCCCTTGGTGGTCGAGTAAGTGTTGATGAGCGTGTTCGATTGCCAGGGTCGTGAGCGCGCCGCGTCGGCGAAGCCGCCCCACAGATCGACCACGATTTCGCCTTCGATTGCCAGCGCAAAAGAGGCGCCCACCTCTTTGCCATTTTTGAAGTTGGCGGTAAATGCATCGCGAACCCTGATAAATTCCGGTGCGCAGATACCCTGAATATCGATCTCGGGCATGGTGATTCCTCCGTCGCCTACAAGGCGGTTGAGTTCTTTTTATCTTGGGGGCTTTGCTTCAAAGCGCTGTATTCCGCACGCCATCAATCGCGCATGCGGCGTTGCGTCGGCTCCGCTCCTTATCAGAGCCCGGCTTTTTTCAGCGCTTTGCAATTGTCCGCCCAATCGTAGCCTGC
>JBPPNE010000151.1:0-3445 GCA_051306415.1 Porticoccaceae bacterium | reverse complement strand
TCCCAGTGGCGCATCATCTTGTTGAGCGGAATGAGCTGCGTGTAAGTTAACAGGAACAGGTATTCCGACGGCAGCTCTTTGCGCAGCTTGTCCAGCTTTCGACACACGGTGTCCGGGCTGCCGGCAATAATCAGCCCGCGATCGCACAGGGTTTGATAGTCCGTCGGAATGTCTTCCAGCTTTTCATGGCGGCGGCGCACCGCTTCGTTGAAGCCGAACGGAACAAAGAAGTCATTCCAGACCTGGTAGCCGGCGTTGCGTGCCAGCTCGTTGGCTTCCTCATCGGTGTCGGCTACCACGATGTCGCGCATGATGCCCATGCGTTGCCCGTACGCCAGGTTTCTACCGTGCTTCGCAGCCTCGTCTTGAAACGCGCTGAAATGCTCCTGAACCAAATCCTCATCGCAAACCAACGAGATCGGTATCAGATTGTTGCGCGCCGCCCAGCGCAGCGAGGTGACCGAAAAGCTGAATGGCTGGAACATGTCCGGCACGCGGTTGTTGTAGCAGGGTGGCGCGATGCCGATTTCGGTGACGACGCCGTTTGCGTCCACCCCGGTACCCAGCTTGCGGGTGAAGTCCGCCGCCGGCCACACCTGATGGGGAACCGGAAATTCCCAATGTTTGCCCTTGTGGGTGAAGGTTCTCTGAGTCCAGGCCTTGAGCACGATTTCAAAGTGTTCTTCGTAGAGTTCGCGCTTCACGCGGTCGTAGGTCTCGAAATCCCGCGCATCGCGCAGGCCCGGGATCAGTTGCCCCATGTTGTTGACCCAGCGCACCTGGTAGCCGCGGGCAATGCCAAAAAACGCGCGGCCCTGCAGCATCTGGTCGAGCATGGCGACATCTTCCGCCATCCGGATCGGATGTTGTGCCGGTAATACATAGCCCAACTGCCCCCAGCGCAAGCGCTTGGTTTTCGGGCCCAGGTAGGCGCCGAGCAGCGTCGGGTTATTCGAAACTTCCGAACCTTCGATATGAAAATGATGCTCGGTGAAGCCAACGCCGTAGTAGCCATGCTCGTCGAGATACTGGGTTTGCACGGTCAGGTCGTGCAGTAATTCCTGGTACAGATCGGTGCGCTTGCCGGCAAAGCCCTTGAGTTTTTCTTCCAGCGAGCCGACGGAAGGTAAATATAGAATGCCTACTTCCACGGTAATTTCTCCTGATAATTATTAGTTAAAGAAACTGGCATGGGATGCGATGTACCGGCAGTTTGCACCGGTTCAGGAAATGGCGTCAACCGGGCGTAGGGACTAATAGTGCTCGTAGGTGTTGTCGATGGTGGGTGGTCTGTTCGATAGACAGCCGGCGTCCAGCTGCCGGCCGTCGTGTTTGATCGCATGAATGGAGTTAGCGTAGTTACGCCTCACTGTTGGCGATTTACCTCAGCTTGGTCTCGGTGAACAGTATCACCACGAGGAACTCAAAGTCGCCGAAGACATGGTCGATTACTGGCAGCGGCTCCGAGAAGCCAAGGCTCGCGAAGGGGTCGCTGAGCTTGCTGGGGCTCATGCCGCGAAACCAGCTCGCGAATAAAACGGCGAAGCAGAGCAAGCCGATCACCGGATCCATCTATATGCTTGAGACCTGGGCGCAGCGAGATGAGGGTGTTCGCGAGTACTCGTCGATTGAGATGCCGGGCTTGCGCAAGCTCGACAATATCGCGCTCAAGCGGGCATCGCCGAGGCGGACAACGAGTTCTTCAAATGGCGGTTGACGGTCAAGCCAAACCAGGTGGAGCGGCGTGACGTCGCCGTTTCTCAACGAGAATCATGAGCCATGCGGCAATGGTGGGAGGAAAGTATCCGCGAGCCAGATGGTGATCGTTGGACGGGCGCCAACGGCCACCACCGTGCCGGCGGGTGTGGTATGCGATCCGTTGCAGCGTCAGCGAATGGCGATGGGGTTGATGATGGCCTGCACCGCGCCGACGTATTTGGGCACGCCGATCACCAGTAAAAACTCCCAGGCTTTGTCCGCGGCGAGCTCCTCGGTGCGGATATTTTCGAGGATGTACACGCCGTGCCTGACCAGCATTAACTGGTGCACCGGAAACAGGATGTCAGGATCTTCGCCGGGAGCGGCCTCAAGGCCGAAGGTATCCGCACCCATCGCGACCACGCCGAGATCAATCAGGTACTGCGCGGCCGCTACCCCGAGGCCTGGCTCCTTGTGATTGAATAAATCCGGGGCGCTCTGGAGTTTGGCTTTCATCCAGCCGGTGTTGAAGAGGACAATGTCGCCCTCGCCGATACCGACGCTCTGTGCCTTGGCAGCGCCCTTCACATCCGCGACGGTGATCACCTCGCCGGCATCCAGAAAGGCCTTCTTGCGGTAGGCCGCGATATCCAGCAGCACGCCGCGGGTGGCGATCGGCGGCGCCTTGTGCAAGGCGAATTCCTTGAGGCCGGTGAGGGTGATGAAGTCCTCGCCCTTGACGCCGTTGTAGTAACGGTTGTGGATGCCGACGTGGCCGAGCCCATCCATTTGCGTGCCGACCCCGAGCCAGGCGTTGACGACATCGTCATTGAAACCGAAGCCGTTCTTGCTCAGCGTCTTGCCGAGAGGTTGGCCGGGTTGCACGACATAGAGAGCGAAGCTGCGCGGCGTCAAATCGGCCCCGGCGGGTGTGGTTGGGCCCGAGTCGATGCCCAGCGCATAGGATTTTCCGGTCTTGACAAGGCTAGCCGCAGCCAGAGTTCGCGTCGGCGTCAACAGATTGAAGGAACCCATGCGATCTTTGACTCCCCATTTCGATGGCCACCAGACGTCCTCGGCCTGTGCCTTGGCAGTTGAAAACGCTACGGACATCGAAAGCCCTGTCAGCAGCATGCAAAGGAGAGTGGCGAAGGTTTTTGTTGCAGTATTCATGTGAGCTCCTGTTAGTGTTGTTATCTTCTATTGACTATATTCGTATCCGTGAATCATGACACTCATTGAGTGCTTGAGGCATTATCTCTCCGGGAGCACGATAGGAGAATGCGTAACTCTAATAGTGTCATGAATTATGGAAGGCTCAATAAAAGAATAATTACAAGCAGTAGCCCCTCGATAGGGGTGGTTGATATCAAGCTTGAGAACTAAGCCATCTACACCGGGGTGGCTCAGACACGCAACATCTTCAGCGCGATGACGAAACCGAGGAAGCACATCAGCCACAGCGTGATTGGCCCCGACGGCCCACTGAATTCGAGTCCGAGCGCGTTCAGGGCGAGCGCATCGCCAGCGTCTCTAGCCACCGGGAAGGCGCGCAACAAGACGGCGACCACGGCAAAGGCCGAAATGGCCGCGCAGGGGATGCCGATATTCTGGGCGGGCGCCAAGGTAAACCAGGCGTGCAGCCGGGTGCTCAGGCTGCCTGACCCAAATGCTGCGAGCGCCAGCGCAACCCCATAGCCCAATAGGCCAAGCGCTACCAGCACGATGGCCATATCCGGGGCGTACT
>JBPPNE010000150.1:0-5120 GCA_051306415.1 Porticoccaceae bacterium | reverse complement strand
CCGCGCTGGCCAACCCTGAAGCCTATGTGTTGGAGGTTGGCTTTGCTCGCCTCGCGCCAGCGGAGAACACCAGTGCGCCACGCGTCGTGTTGACCGCGCGCTATTCTGGCCCGGCGCTCGAAAGTCTACTGCGGCAGGCGCAGTTACCGCTGTGGTCGGCGAAGCATCGCCCTGAGTGGCTGCTGGTAGTTATTGAGGAGACTCCCGTAGTAAGGCGCAGCTATGTCACGCGCGACAGCAACGCCGCGGCCTGGCAGGCTCTCGATCAGGCGATAGTGAGACGTGGCGTCGGCGTACAGGTCCCACTACTGGATTTGCAGGATCAATTGGCGCTGACCGCCGATGACGCCTGGGCGCTGAATGGCGATAAGCTCAATGAGGTGGCACGCCGCTACGGCGCTGTGCATTGGTTGGTGGTGCGCTATGGCCAAACGGCGGTCGGAGGCTGGCGCGGAAACTGGTCCTTTGGCGGTGATGCCGATCCGTTGAGCGGAGAGATGGCGAGCCCTGATATTGGCGGATTGCTCGCTGGTGTGGTAGATATTGCGGTTGATCGAGTATCGCCCCGCTTCGCCGCGCGGTCGACCGCCATTGCCGGCAGCGTCACTCTGGTAGTCGAGAATATCCAGACCTACGGGGGATTTTCTGAAGTGAGCGATGCCATTGCCGATCTCGATGGTGTCACTGGACTGCAGGTAGAGGGCGTCGAAGGCGATCGGGTCGAATACCGCCTCGCGATCACCGGTGATGGTCAGCTGGTGCTGGATGCGCTATCGCGCGATCTCCGCTTTGCCGTGATCGCGGCTGCCGCCGATGCCATCGAAGCGCCCCGTCGATTCCGCTGGCGGGCTCCATAACATCATGGGTCCCCGCCAGTTGAGCCTGCCGGTGACACTGCGGGACACCGCGCGATTCGCCAACTTCTATAGCCAGCCGCCGTCATCTCAGCACGGTGCCCGGGCTTTTCTGGAACGGAGCCTGATCCCCGCTAGTGAAACCTTCGCCTATCTCTGGGGTACTGGTGCGGGCGTGACCCATCTGCTGCGCGCAGCGAGTCACCAACTCGCCGCCGCCGGAGAACAGGTGCAGTACCTGTCCCTGGCCGAATTCATTCAACAACCTCCGGAGGCGGTATGCGCTGATCTTGAGCAAGCGGCTTTGGTGTGCCTCGATGATATACAGGCAGTTGCCGGCAACCCCGCTTGGGAAGCAGAGCTCTTCAGTCTTTACAATCGAATCCGCGATCATGGTGGGCGGCTGCTGGTTGCCGCCAACTGCCCGCCGCGCCAGTTAGCCTTGCAACTGTCGGATTTGCGCTCCCGCTTGGTCAGTGGCAGCGTGTTTCACTTGGCCAGTTACAACGACGACGACAAAGTAGCGATTCTGCGTTTTCGCGCGGCGGGGTTGGGCTTGCAGCTGGATCCTGGCGTTGCCCGCTTTATCGTCCACCGAGCACCCCGGGAGATGGCGGCACTGATGTCCTGCCTACAGCACCTGGACCGAGCCGCGCTCCACAGCCAGCGCAAGCCGACGGTGCACTTCCTGAAACAGGTGTTTGGCTGGTAACGCTGTATTGGGCGCCTCAGTGTAAGGCGCGCCAGTCCGAACCTCGGCTTGGCCGCGTTCCGTCAGTGGTGAGCTCAGCCTGTCTCCAACCGGAAGAAAGACGTGTTCAGCGCATCCACAGTTCAGTAACCCAGTCTTTGGGAAAGTCTATCGCCACGCAGCGCCGCTGGTGTGCCGTCTCACCGAGATGGCACACCAGCACACATCGGCTAGCGGAGCTCGAATTCCTTGTAGCCGTTGGCCGCGCTGTCCCGGCACTTTTTGCGGAACAGCGGCGCGGGACCCGCATAGAGCAGAAGGGCGCGGGGTTTGCCTTCAATATTGTCGCCCATGAGCCAGCTGTTGGTCTTGCTCAACAAGGTCTTGTCGGCCTCTTCAACCGCATGCTGGGTCCAGGCGATTTCCGCCTCTGGCGTGGGCACGACGTGATTCAGCTTGTGGGCGCGCATATGCTCGATCAGGTCGGTCACCCAGTCCACCGTCACCTGCGCGCAGCGCGGAATGTTGCAGAACGCGGCGTGCGGACCGATGTGCATGAACAGGTTGGGAAACCTCGCAACCTGAAGACCGAGATAAGTGCGTAGTTCCTTCGACCATTTGTCCTTGATCGACTGCCCGTTTACACCACGGACATCAATCCGCGATATGGCGCCGGTGCCGGCATCAAACCCGGTCGCATAGATGATCAGATCGAGATCATATTCCTGTGCGCGGGTCTTGACGCCCCGTGGCGTAATCCGTTCGATGGGGTTTTCCCTGATATCGACCAAAGTGACATTGTCCCGGTTGTAGGTCTCGTAATAGTTGGTCTCCATCGGCACCCGGCGCTGGCCGAAGCCATGGGTCGTCGGCACCAGCTTTGCAGCGATAGCCGGATCCTTGACTCGTTCGCGGATCTTTCTGGCGATGAACTCCGACAGCAGACTGTTCGCCTTCATGTCGGTCATGACGTCACGGAAATTGGCAAGCCAGATGGCGAAGCCGCGGTCTTTGTAGAGCTTTTCGAATAGCGCTTCCCGCTCTTCCGCGCTGACCGTAAAAATTGAGCGCGGATCGAACTCATGGATGAAGGCCCCGGCGGTGCGGTCACAGGTCGCAAATATCTCGGGATAACGGGCCTTGAGGGCGGGCTGCTCGTCATCGGTGATCGTACCGTTGCACAGCGGCGAGCACCAGTTTGCGGTGCGCTGGAACACATAGAGATGTTCGGCGCCCTCGGCGACATGGGGTATCAGCTGCACGGCGGTCGCGCCGGAGCCGATAACGCCGACGCGCTTACCTTCGTAGACTGATTTCTTGCCGCCCGGTCTGCTGGAATCGTGCGGCCAACGGGAGGTGTGAAACCACTCGCCCTTGAAGCTGTCTATGCCGTCTATCTTGGGCATCTGGGTGGCCGACAATATCCCGGTCGCCATGATCACGAATTGCGTGCGGTACTTCTCGCCCGCTTCGGTCTCAAGATCCCAGCGGTCGTTTGCCTCGTCGAATATCGCCGACTTCACCCGGCTGTTGAACTGAATATTCTTGCGCAGCGCAAACTTGTCGGCGACAAAATTAAAGTAGCGCTCGTTCTCCGGCTGACCGGCGAAATGCTCGCTCCAGTTCCACTCCGCCAGCAGCTCTTTCGAGAAAGAATAGGCGTAGGTGTAACTTTCCGAATCAAAGCGCGCGCCGGGATAGCGGTTCCAGTACCAGGTACCGCCGACACCGCTGCCGGCCTCTATTCCCAGCACCGAGAAGCCGGCTTCGCGCAACCGATAGATCTGGTACAAACCGGAAACTCCGGCACCGATGACGATGGCGTCATATTGAGCGGGTTCCGCCTCATTTACTTTTGTCGTAGGCATCTTAATCTTCTCCCAATCCACGTTTGTTATGAGTATTTGTTATGAGTATAAGTCGATCTCGTTAGGTCAATATCTCCCGTGTCTCGCCGTATTTGTTGGCTCGGCACCAGCGTTTGTTTTCATGTATTCCGCAGCAGAATTTTTTGACCGCGATCCAAGCATAGCCCCGGCGATTAGGGCGATTAGGGAAAGTGCACAAGCGCTCGGCGTGGTGGTCATGTCATTCATCCCCTACCGTTCCGGTGTCGTCGGCTTCGATCCAAGCGCGCTGGTGGACGCTTGCCGCACTGCCGCTGACACTTACGCAGCACCCAGATTCGCCATACCCAGATTAGTCATGTCACGCGCTGGATAGCCAGCGAGTATGGCCTTGGGGTCGTGCGCGACACCGGCGTGGTAAACCCGTTCCAGCGAGCGCAGTGAACGCACATCCAGCGAGGGGTCCTTGCCCAGCACCAGGATGTCCGCGTAGCGGCCGGGCGCGAGGGTGCCAAGCTGATCCTCCATCCGCAGCGCCGAGGCAGCGGCGGCGGTAACCGCTTTCAGCGCGGCCATGTTGCCGATGGCATCGGCCAGCAGCTCGACTTCGCGCAGCAGGGCAAAACCGGGCGGCGGATAGGCGACGCCGCAACAGTCGGTGCCGCCGACCACCACGCCGCCGGCTTCATGCAGGATGCGCACCGCCTCTTTTTGTTTGTCGAGAGCCTTGTCGCCCTTGCCCGGCGGGAAGCCGGTGTGGATGTCCCACTCCGGCCCGGCCTTGACGATTTTCGCCAAGTGGCGCTGGCGGTTGAGACACGCCTGGGGAATGTAGATGCGGTCGGTGTCGGCGAGCGCGGCTTCCAGGCCGATATTGGCGAGCCACAGCAAGTCCAGCGTGGTGCCCATCTTGACCTGCTTGTCGACCATCGCGCCGAACAGCGCCTGCGCGCCGGGGCCGTGCAGGTCGGCCTCCTCCCAGCCCTTGAAGGTGGTCTTGGAAAACCGCGGGCTCGACATGGAAATATCCGGAGTGAGGCGCATTTCGATCGGGCAGATGTCGTTGTAGGGCGTGATCCACATATGCTCCAGCCCGTCGATACCCAGATTGACGGCTTCGAGCGCTGTGGTACGGCCGAGGTGAGCGGTGACCGGCACCCGCTTGTCCACCGCGTTGATACAGGCCTCGACAATGTCGGGCGTCATCGAGAAATACAGTTTGATGCCGTCCACTCCGGCGCTGAGCAACTGGTTGATCTTGCCGGGCGCGGCGGCCACGTCGGGCACGTTGTCGAGCATGATGCCGAATTCGCCCTGGTGATCGAAGCTGTCGCCCCGGCCATCGAGCAGCGGCCCGCAGACGAACAGCCGTGGCCCCAGCACCGCGCCGCTGTTGACCCGACCGCGCAGCGCGATCACTTTTTCGAGCTTGCCGCCGACATCGCGCGCGGTGGTCACGCCGGCGCCGAGAAACAGTTGCAGATCGATTTCGTCCACCATGGTGGCGTGGACATGGGTGTCGATCAATCCGGGCATCAGCGTCTTGCCGGTGCAGTCGATGACCTCCGCCTGCGCGCTAGCGCCGCTGATCTGTTGCGCTACTTCGACGATGCGCTCGCCGCGGATGAGGATGGACATGCCGTCGCGCGGCTGTTTCGAAATGCAGTCAATCACCCGCGCGTTGCGCAGTAGGGTTTCCTGTGCCATGAGATTTTCTCCGCTGAGTTA
>JBPPNE010000149.1:0-7785 GCA_051306415.1 Porticoccaceae bacterium | reverse complement strand
GGCACTGTCCCCGCCGCGAGGCCAAGGCTGAGACCCAGCAGCGCACTGATGGCAAGGCCGAGGCCAAGGCGTTGCAGGCTGGCGCCGGTATCGCGCCAGAACAGGTAGGCGCCGCTGCGCTTATCCTCGGTAAACGCCAGGCGCTCGACCGCGGTGGCCATCTGCGTGGGGCTCGGCAGCAGCTTGTCGTTGGGATTTTGCGCGAGCCGCGCGGCGGAGCCAAACAGATAAACCGCCAGCAGCAGCGCGAAGGGCAGGATTGCCAGCAGCAGGCGCCCGCCGCGCTCGGGGTGGCGATTGATCAAACGCATGATCGGCCCAGGCGCCAATCACAGCTTGCCATCGGCGGCCATCTGCACGTAGGTGGGGTCGAAGCGCAGCTTCAGGTTGGCCTTGTTGCCGGTGGTGACGCCGTTGGCGAACGCCATGCCGACCGCGCCGGGGTCCTTGGCGCCCTCGCCGAGCAGGCCGTGGACAAAGGAGAACTTGGCGATCTTGGCCATGGTCACCGGCAGCGCCGGACCGTTGGCAAATGCCAGCGCGTCGCCGGCACGGTAGAACATCTTGGTGGCCGCCAGCTGGGCCTCGTAACCGGCGAGATCGGTGCCCGAAGCCTTGGCCATGTGCTCACGGGCGGCCTTGCCCGCCGCCGAGTCCGCGCTCATCGTCGCCATGATTTCGTACCAGGCGCCGGTCAGCGCCTTGCCCAGCGCCGGGTTGTCGGCGAGGGTCTTGGTGTTGACAACCATCAGATCGATGATTTCGCCGGGGATCTGGCTCGAATCGAACACCTTGCTGACTTTGGGCACCGCCAGCACTTCGGCGAGCAGCGGGTTCCAGGTCACCACCGTTTTCACATCGTCGGTGTTGAATGCGGCCACCATGTCGGCGTCGGAGGTATTCACAATCTTCAAATCCTTCTCGGCGAGCCCGGCGCTTTCCAGTCCCCGCGCCAGCAGGTAGTGGGAGACCGACAGTTCCACCAGATTCACCGGCAGGCCTTTGAGATCGGCCAGCGTCTTGCCTTCGCCCTTGATGACGATGCCGTCATTGCCGTTGGAGAAGTCGCCGATGATCAGCGCGGTCGAATCGACGCCGGCGGCACCGGGAATGGTCAATGCATCCATGTTGGTCATGGTGCAGCCGTCGAACTGGCCGGCGGTGTACTGGTTGATGGATTCGACGTAGTCGTTGACCTGCACGACGTCAATCTTGATGCCGTACTTTTTCGCCCACTTGGCGACAATGCCCTCGGCGCCGCCATATTCCCAGGGCATCCAGCCGGCGTAAATTGTCCAGCACACGCTGAACGAATCCCGCGGCGCGGCCTGGCTGGGGGAGATGAGAAACACGCTGAAACTGGCGACCAGGGTCGCAAACAGATAAGTCTTACGCATGGGAGCCTCCGCTGATCATTATGTTGATGTTATGTATGAAGAGTGCGGTCGTGGCCACAACGAACGGACTCACGGACGCTGCGCGCTGGCAATCTTTAAGCGAAGGTCGTGCCAATGTGCAAAGCGCGATAATATCGGGCCGCATTGGCTGATGCGAGATGACTGGGCGCTGATGCGCGCCAAATAAGTGCGCAGCGCACCATAAGTGTGCGCATGAGAGGTGAGTCGGCGCAACGAACTCGCTGTTACCGATGCTGCTGGCAGAGAGCGTGTGATCCCCATGAACGCGTGATGACATGATTGCCAAGGGAGCGCATTAAGATGAAAGCAGGCCGGCTACTGGTCGCTGACGATCCCCCAGTCTACACGCTGCGTCAAACCGCCGGTGCCTCGCCCTACGTCATTACCGCCGATCACGCTGGCCGTGCGATCCCCCGTGCACTCGGCTCGCTGGGGATGGCTGCTACCGACCTCAATCGGCATATCGCCTGGGATATCGGCGTCGCCGGACTCGCCGGGCAGCTTGCCGAGCTGCTCGATGCGTTCGCCATTCTGCAAGCCTACTCGCGACTCGTTATCGACTGTAACCGGGCGCCCGGCACAGCTCAATCCATTGTTAGCGAGAGTGAGCGCACATCAATCCCCGGCAATATCGGTATCTGCGCCAGCGCGGCAGAAGTCCGCGCCGACGCCATTTTCCATCCGTACCACGACCGCATTCGCGCCGAGCTGGATGCCCGCGCGGCGTTTGGACGGCTGACAGTGCTGCTGGCGCTGCACAGCTTCACACCGACTTACCTGGGCGTGCCCCGACCCTGGCATCTCGGCGTGCTCTACCACCGCGATGCCCGCCTCGGCCATCTCCTGCTCGACCGCGCGCGCCGCGAGCCGGGTCTGGTGGTTGGCGACAACGAGCCCTATGCGGTTTCCGACGCCACCGACTACGGCATTCCGGTGCATGGCGAACAGCGTGGCATTGCCCATGTTGAGCTGGAGATTCGTCAGGATCTGATCGCTGGCGATGCTGGCCAGACGGCGTGGGCGGCGCGTCTCGCGCGTTGGCTGACGGAGGCGCTGCCATTGCTCTGAGCGCAGAACAGCGGATGCTACTTCACTGGCGCAGCGGTGCGCAGTTATTCCCGCTTTTGCAGGAGCGCGTAGTAAAAGCCATCGTGGCCGTCGAGCTGCGGCAGCAGTTGGCGGCCGCAAGTACTCGCGCAGCCGACGCCAATCGCGATGGGAAGGCTGTCGACATCTGTCCTCGCCGCAGCAAATTGAGCGATGACGTCGTCGTTCTCCGCCGGCAACACCGAGCAGGTGGCGTACAGCAGCTTGCCGCCCGGCGCGAGTAGCGGCCACAGGCGGTTCAACAGTTCAAGCTGAAGCGCCGCCAATTGCGTGATATCCGTTGCGGTGCGCAGCAGCTTGATGTCTGGATGGCGGCGGATCACGCCGCTGCCGGAGCAGGGGGCATCGAGGAGGATGCGGGCGAAGGGCTCGCCGTCCCACCAGTCGGAAGTATTGCGGGCGTCTGCGGCTCGCAGAGTTGCACTCAAACCCAGGCGCTGGAGATTGTCCCGCACGCGCTGGAGACGGCTGGCATCGCTATCGATGGCGACCAGCTCGGCGACGCCGGGCTCGCGTTCGAAGATGTGGCCAGTCTTGCCGCCGGGCGCGCAGCAGGCGTCCAGCACCCGCTGGCCGGGGGCAAGGTCGAGTAGGATCGCCGCGAGCTGGGCCGCCTCGTCCTGCACGCTGAGGAGACCTTTGTCAAAACCGGGGAGCTGGCTGACCGCGACGGCTGCGGTCAACTGGATGCCGGCATCGCCACTGGCGGTCGGCAGCGCGCCGATACCGGCGCTCGCCAGTGCTTGCAGGTAGTCCTCGCGACGGGTCTTGCGCAGATTGACCCGCAAGGTCATCGGCGCGCGGCCATTGTTGGCGGCAAACAGGGCGTCCGCCTCCGCCGGCCAGGCGGCGCGCAGGCTATCCGCGAGCCAGCGTGGGTGCGCGCTCTGGTATTCGGGATCGTCCGCCAGCGCGGCTTCGAGGGTTTCGCGCTCGCGGCCGAAACGGCGCAGCACCGCATTGGCGAGGCCCTTTGCCCAGGGCTTGCCGAGCGCCGCGCAGGTCGCCACGGTTTCGTTGACGGCGGCGTGTGCCGGCATCCGAGTCCAGGTCAGCTGGTAGAGCGCGCAGGCCAGCAACGCGGCAATATCGGCGTCCGCGGCTTTCAGCGGTTTGGCGAGGAGGGCGCCGACCAGGAGCCGCAGGCGCGGATACCAGCGCAGAGTACCGTAGCAGAGCTCCTGCAGCAGGCCCTGGTCGCGGGGGACGACGCGGGGCATGCCCTCGGCGAGGGCGGTGTTCAGCGAGACGCCATCGCGGATTACCCGGGCAATCGCGATCGCGGCGGCGGCCCGCACCGGTAGCGGCGCCGCGCGGTTAGTGGCCAAGGATGCGGCCCGGCTGGAAGTCATCGCCCCGGCTGTTGAGCGCGGCGGCCACCGGCAAGCGGTTCTTGCCGGCGAACTGGAGTTCGGTGATGTCGAGAATGCCGCTGCCGCAGGCAACCCGCAGCCCGGCGCTACTCGCATCAAGCAGGGTGCCCGCGGGCGCTCGGCTTGTCGCCATGTCTGCGCTAGCGGCCCAGATGCGCAGCCGCTCGCCGCCGAGGGTGGTGAAGGCAACGGGGGTGGGATTGAAGGCGCGCACCAGCCGTTCGATTTCGATGGCGCTGTTGCGCCAGTCGATAGCCGCTTCTGCTTTGGCGATCTTGGCGGCGTAGGTGGCGAGACGGCCGTCCTGTAGCTGCTGCGGCGTCGCCACACCCGCTACCAGGTCGTCGATGGCGGCGAGCAGCGCCGGGCCACCCAGGGTGGCGAGACGGTTGTGGAGACTGCCGCCGGTATCGTCGGGCTCGATAGAGCAGCGCACCTGGCGCAATACCGGGCCGGTGTCCAGTCCGGCTTCCATCGCCATGATGCAGATGCCGGTCTCGGTATCGCCGGCCTGGATCGCGCGTTGGATCGGCGCCGCGCCGCGCCAGCACGGCAGCAGCGAGGCGTGAACATTGATGCAGCCGAGGGGCGGAATATCGAGCACGGCCTGCGGCAGCAGCAGCCCATAGGCGACGACGACCATCAGATCGGCGTCGAGAGCCGCGAGCGCCGCCTGGGTTTGCCGATCCTTGAGGTGTTCCGGTTGGTGGACGGGCAGTTCGTGCCGCAAGGACAATGTCTTCACCGGACTCGGCGCGAGCTTCTTGCCGCGGCCCGCCGGGCGATCGGGCTGGGTGTAGACGCCGACGATCGGGTAGCGCCCATCGGCGAGCAGGGCTTGGAGGTGGCTGGCGGCAAATTCGGGCGTGCCCGCGAAGAGCAGACGCGGGGCGCGGGCTCGCGGGGGTGCAGTGGTTGCAGATGCCAACGGCTACGCCTGCTGGCGCTGGAGCTTTTCGAGCTTCTGGCGGATCCGCAGGCGTTTCAGAGGCGTCAGGTAATCGACGAACAACTTGCCGTCCAGATGATCGAGTTCGTGTTGGATACAGACGGCGAGCAGACCATCGGGGGTCAGTTCGAAGGAGGCGCTGTCGCGGTCGAGGGCACGCACGCGGATGTTCGCGGGGCGCGCCACCGATTCGTAGAATCCCGGCACCGACAGGCAGCCCTCCTCGTAATCCTGGGTATCCTCGCCGATCACCTCGATCTCGGGATTGATGAAGACGCGGGGTTGGTCGCGGCCCTCCGATATGTCCATCACGACGACCCTTTCGTGCACATTGACCTGGGTGGCGGCGAGCCCTATTCCCTTGGCCGCGTACATGGTTTCGATCATGTCGTCGACGAGCTTGCGGATGCGCGCGTCTACGATAGCGACGGGTTTTGCCCGGGTGCGCAGGCGAGGATCCGGGAATTCGAGAATCGTCAATATCGCCATAGTCTTGTGATAGAGTTGTCGCTAAGTGCGGCAAGCTGTCTGTAACTAGCGCCGCAGGCTGTCTGTAACATTGGATGTTGAAGGGAATTTTTCACAACTAAAGCGGGCGTCGAAGAGCCAGTATACACCGGCCGTGGCGCTGCTGGACACAGGAAGAGCCAAGTCATGAGAAGAGTAGTACTTGCATTGATCGGCCTCTGGCTATTTGCCTCGGTAGCGAGTGCGGCGCCGGCGCCCTTTCATGACAATGCCCCCGATCAGTACACCGTGAAGAAGGGCGATACCCTGTGGGATATCTCCGCGCTGTTTCTGAAAAAACCCTGGTTGTGGCCAGAGATCTGGCAGGCCAACCCGCAAATCCAGAATCCGCACCTGATCTACCCCGGCGATAGCATTAGCCTCATCTATGTCGACGGCCAGCCCCGGCTTACGCTCAGCCGCGGCCGCGAGGTTAAACTTGCGCCGAAAGCCCGCGTGATCGAACACGCTGATGCCATTCCCACGCTGCCGCTGGAGATGATTAGCAATTACCTGTCGCTCAATCGGGTGGTCGATAGTGCCGAGCTGGAAGCGGCCCCCTATGTCGTCGCTGGCCACGAAAAGCGCCTGATGTCGAGTATTGGCGACGATTTCTACGCCCGTGGCGACTTCTCAGGCAGTGAGCAAGCGCTTGGCGTTTTTCGCCGTGGTGATGCCTATGTCGATCCGGCGACCAAGGAGGTACTCGGTATCCGCGCAATGGACGTCGGCGCCGCCCAAATCAAAGCCCTTGACGGCGCGATTGCAACGCTCACCGCAACCCGCACCAGCCAGGAAATTCTCAGCGGCGACCGCCTGCTGCCCGGTGAGGCCCGCAGAGTCGATTCACTGTTCTACCCAAGTGCGCCCGCCGGCGACATCCACGGCGTGATCCTCTTGGTTGAGGGCGGAGTCAGCAACGGCGGCCACCTTGACGTGGTGGCGATCAACCGCGGTGAACGCGACGGTCTGGTGGCCGGCAATACGCTGGCGATTTACAAACTGGGCGAGGTGGTACAAGACCGCATCGCCAAGGACACGGTGACGCTGCCACCGGATCGAGCCGGTCTGCTCATGGTCTTTCGCACCTTCGAAAAAATGAGCTTCGGATTGGTGCTCCACGCCGACCGCCCCATCGCGGTGAATGATCTCGTGCAGAATCCGTAGTGCCAACGGCCCAATCCGCCAAGCGTGATGCGCTGTTGAGATAGTCAGCGTGAATGCCGAGACCGAGGCGGCGCTGGTTCTGCTGTCGCTGCCGGATTTGAGTTACGCGGGCCTGTACCAACTCTATCGTCGGTTCGGTTCCTTCCAGGGCATTCTGGCGGCTGATCCCAGCGGTTTGCCGCCGGATTATCAGGCTGCCATTCGCCCCTACCAGGGGGCCGTAGCGGCCCACCATGCCGCTGCCGGGCAGCAGTTCGCGCAGTTGCAAGCCACAGGCACCCGACTCCTGACGCTGAGTGACGAACGCTATCCCCGGCTGTTGCGAGAGATCGCACGACCGCCCCTACTCATTTACGTGCGCGGCAATGTGAGCGCCCTCGCGCTGCCGCAGATCGCCGTGGTCGGCAGTCGTCAAAGTTCCCCCGCCGGGGCGGCGACCGCGGCCGACTTCGCCAAAGTGCTGGCGGCGAGTGGATTCGCCATCACCAGCGGTCTCGCCCTCGGCATCGATGGCGCCGCCCATCGCGGCGCGTTGGTAACCGGCGTCACCATCGCTGTTCTCGGCAGCGGTCTCGACCAGATATATCCCCGCCAGCACCGGGCGCTTGCCGATGCAATTGTCGCCGCGGGCGGGGCTCTGGTATCTGAATTCTCGCTGGGGACGCCGCCACTGGCGAAGAACTTTCCGCGCCGCAATCGCGTCATCAGTGGCCTCAGCCTCGGTGTAGTGGTCGTCGAGGCGGCACCGCGCAGCGGCTCGCTGATCACTGCCCGCCTCGCCATGGAGCAGGGCCGCGAAGTGTTCGCGATTCCGGGTTCGATCCACAATCCCCAGGCCCGCGGTTGCCATCAATTATTGCGGGAGGGCGCCACCTTGGTGGAAACCGCGGCGGACATCGTCGAGCAACTCGGTGGCCTGCTCGCCTACAAGGATTGCGAGGCTAGCGCGCCGCCAACCCCGGCTTATAGCGAAGAGGAGGAATCGGTGCTACGGCAGTTGGGTTTCGATCCGCTGGATCTGGACACCCTGGTCGCTCGCACCGGAATGACGGCATCGCTGTTAAGTCGGGTGCTGGTCAACCTCGAATTGCAGGTCGCCATTGCCAGTCATAACGGGCGGTTCAGCCGGGTTCGCTAGGGAACCTCTGAGCGGTTCGCCTGATTCCACCCCTGCGCCACGCCAGGCGCGATTTTTCGCGGATTGGCGCGCCTTGGGGTGCCCTTCCCGGCCCTTTGGGGGGTGTCTTCGGGAGCACCGGGCGGA